>CBDCCX010000006.1:3142500-3503168 GCA_965215165.1 Rhodothermales bacterium
AGCGTAAGGTCCGCGTCCAGACGGAATTGGGCGTTGAAGTGCGTAGGCCGAGGGGTAGGCAAATCCGCCCCTCGTACAGGCTGAAACACGACAGTAGAGGGAGCCGTCAGGCGAACTCATAGTGGCCCCGAGCATGCTGCCGAGAAAAGCGTCGTGCGTTGCCAAAGGTGCCCGTACCGCAAACCGACACAGGTAGGCGAGGAGAGTATCCTCAGGCGCTCGAGTGATCCATGGTCAAGGAACTAGGCAAATTCGCCCCGTAACTTCGGGAGAAGGGGCACTCTCCCCCACTACAAGTAAGGGAGAGTCGCAGTGAAAAGGCCCAACCGACTGTTTAGCAAAAACACAGCTCTCTGCCAAGTCGTAAGACGACGTATAGGGAGTGACACCTGCCCGGTGCTGGAAGGTTAAGGAAGGTTGTTAGGTCTTCGGACCGAAGCTCCCGACCGAAGCCCCAGTAAACGGCGGCCGTAACTATAACGGTCCTAAGGTAGCGAAATTCCTTGTCGGGTAAGTTCCGACCTGCACGAATGGTGCAACGAGTTGGGCACTGTCTCGACCATGGGCTCGGTGAAATTGTGGTGCCGGTGAAGACGCCGGCTACCCGCAACGGGACGGAAAGACCCCGTGCACCTTTACTACAGCTTAGCATTGACTTCGGCCAAAACGTGTGTAGGATAGGCGGGAGACTTTGAAGCGGCGTCGCCAGGCGTCGTGGAGTCACCCTTGAAATACCGCCCTCGTTTTGGTTGCAGCCTAACCCACGGCCGTAATCCGGTCGGGGAACAGTGTTAGGTGGGTAGTTTGACTGGGGCGGTCGCCTCCTAAATTGTAACGGAGGCTCGCAAAGGTGTCCTCAGCATGGTCGGTAATCATGCGTAGAGTGTAAAGGCACAAGGACGCTTAACTGCAAGACATACAGGTCGAGCAGGTGCGAAAGCAGGCCTTAGTGATCCGGTGGTTCCTCATGGAAGGGCCATCGCTCAAAGGATAAAAGGTACGCCGGGGATAACAGGCTTATCTCCCCCAAGAGTTCATATCGACGGGGAGGTTTGGCACCTCGATGTCGGCTCATCGCATCCTGGGGCTGGAGAAGGTCCCAAGGGTTGGGCTGTTCGCCCATTAAAGCGGTACGTGAGCTGGGTTCAGAACGTCGTGAGACAGTTCGGTCCCTATCTGTTGCGGGCGTAGGAAATTTGAGTGGATCTGTCCTTAGTACGAGAGGACCGGGACGGACTGACCTCTAGTGTATCTGTTGTGGCGCCAGCTGCATTGCAGAGTAGCTACGTCGGGAAGGGATAAGCGCTGAAAGCATCTAAGCACGAAGCCCACCACAAGATGAGATTTCCCTTATAGGTTGTTCTAGATGAGGACGTCGATAGGCGGCAGGTGTACGCGTGGTGACACGTTTAGCCGAGCCGTACTAATTACCTATGAGACTTACCTCCATAGTGCGCTTCCGCACGTGGATAGGCTCGGGCAACCGAGCCAAGAACCACAGCGCTCTGCGCTTGGTGACCCGTTAACGCTCCCCTTCGGCTACTTCATCGTGTCAAACTTTCTGAGCAGGCCCGGTCAGGCCCTTCTGGCCGCTGGCCGTAGCTCACCGAGTTCTTGGTGGCTATGGCGCAGGGGATCCACCTCTTCCCATACCGAACAGAGTAGTTAAGCCCTGCAGCGCCGATGGTACTGCGCGAGAGCGTGGGAGAGTAGGTCGCCGCCAAGTCCCTTTGAGGGTCCACCCTCAGAAGCCCCGTTGCCTCCATGGCAGCGGGGCTTTTTTATATGTGCGTTCTTCCCGGTCCTGCTTTCTAACAAAGCCGTTTCATTTCACGCTAGCCCTTGGCTAGAGCGT
This sequence comes from Rhodothermales bacterium, assembly GCA_965215165.1. Classification (GTDB taxonomy): domain Bacteria; phylum Bacteroidota; class Rhodothermia; order Rhodothermales; family JANQRZ01; genus JANQRZ01. Next base: position 3,144,356 of record CBDCCX010000006.1, read on the forward strand.
ATTTGGAGTGTATATTCATCGCCTCTCCCTTACTCCAACCCCAACCGCACTTGCTATGTCTGCGCGCTCCATCGTCCTGACTGTGACCGCGAGCCTTTGCGCGCTCGCGCTTTTCGTCTTAGTGCCCTCTGCTCCTTCGGACCTTCCGCTCGATGAAAGGGAGGCCTACGAGAAGATGCTGGCCGAGCATCCCTTCAACCAGCGCGCTCGGATGACGTCCGAGGAGCTGAAAGCGATTCCGAAGAAAGACCGGCCCGACCTTGCCATCGAGCAGGACTTCCTGCGGACGATGGATCCGAGCACGGGCACGATTCCGGTGGAGCGCCTACTCCAGGCCAACCGCATTGCCACGGACTCTAAGCGGCGAGGTGGAGGACCGTTGGTGACGTCGGACTGGGTCGAGCGCGGGCCGACGAATGTGGGTGGCCGCACGCGGGCCATCATGTTTGACCCCAACGACGAGAACCAGACTAAGCTGTGGGCGGGCGGCGTCGCGGGCGGCCTCTGGGTCACCGGCGATGTTACCTCCTCTAGCCCTGAGTGGACCGCCGTCAACGACTTCTGGTCGAACCTCGCTATCTCGGCCATCGCATATGATCCGACGGACACGCAGGTGTTTTACGCCGGCACCGGCGAGGGGTGGTTCAACGCCGACGCCGTCCGAGGAGGGGGCATTTTCAAGAGCGAAAACGGTGGGGAAACCTGGGATTTGCTGGAGTCGACAAGCTCTTCCACCTACTACAACATTCAGGACCTGCTCGTGGACGGCTTGGGCGATGTCTACGCATCGACTAGAGAGGGGGGGCTGCGGCGCTCTCAGGACGGGGGTGAGACGTGGGAGGTCGTGCTAGGGGCTGGCGGCAATGGAGCTGTGTCGGACCGCGCGGCTGACCTGGAGATGGGGCCGGACGGAAGGCTCTACGTCACCTTTGGTATCTTTAGCCAGGGCGCAGTCTATGCCTCCGATACGGGCGACGCGGCAAGTTGGGAGCGTATCTCGAGCAACGACGGCTTCGCCACGAGCTTTCAGCGCGTCGAGCTAGCTGTCGCCCCGAGCGACGCGAACGTTCTCTATGCCGTCACGCAGGCACCGAATAACAGCGTCCAGGGTGTCTACCGCTCGAATGACGCCGGGGCGTCGTGGACCGAAACGAGCTTTCCCGGACACCCGGGCGATGCGTTCCGGCCACCCGGCGCCGAGCCGTCTAACCGCCAAGCCTGGTACGACCTGATCATCGAGATCGACCCGAACGACGCGGAGGTGGTGTACCTCGGCACGATCGACTTTCAGCGTTCCCAGGATGGCGGCGCAACGTGGAACTTGATCTCGAGCGCCTACGGGTCGCCGGGGGTGCCGTACATGCACCCGGACCAGCACAACATGCTCTTCCGCAACGACTCGTCGGACGAATTGATCTTCGCCAACGACGGGGGGATTTACTACGTAGCCGATGCGAGCACCACGCCCATCGACTTCGAGCAGCGCAACAGCGGCTACAACGTCACGCAGTTTTACTCAGCGGCTCTCAACCCAGACGCAGGGTCTAATACGATGCTAGGCGGGACGCAGGACAACGGCACCCACCGCTTCCAGTTCGAGGGAGCGGGCCAGACGTCGGAGGCGCAAGGGGGCGATGGCGGATTCACGTTCATCGACCAGGACCTGAGCGTCGTAGCCATTGCCTCCACTGTCTTCAACAATTTCCGGCGGAGCGGAAACGGAGGCATCAGCTTCAGCCTCAGCCTCCTCAGTGACGGCAGCACCGGCTCGTTCATCAACCCTGCCGACTATGACGATGACGAGGACATTCTCTATACCTACCGCACGTCTACTACGCTCTACCGCGTCAGCAACGTGTCGAGCTCGCCCTCAGTGTCTACGATCAGTGGGTCATTCAACTCGGCGGTGACGCACATCCGCGTTTCGCCTTACGCCCCGGAGGGCACGTCGACCGTCTTCGTAGGGACAGCCGCAGGACGCATCTTCAAGATCACAGATGCGCAGGGACAAGCCATGGTGACTCCCCTGCTCTCGATCCCGACTCCGGGTGCCATCTCGTGCATCGAGATCGGGTCTAGTGAGAATCAGCTTCTCGTTACGTCCTCGAATTACGGGGTTGTTTCTGTTGTGGAGTCGGTCAATGGAGGACGGACCTGGAGCAATAAGGAGGGCGATCTCCCGGACATGCCTGTTCGCTGGGCGCTCTACAACCCGAGCGAGCGGGACGCTGTAGTCATCGCCACCGAAGCAGGGGTCTGGGAGACGACCAGCCTCGGCGACTCGCAGCCGACGTGGACTCCTGCGCCGGGCTTCCCGACGGTCCGCACCGACATGCTGCAGTACCGCCCGTCGGACGAGCGGGTCATGGCTGCCACGCACGGCCGTGGGGTGTTTACCTCGACCTTCGAGAAGCTCGTCAGCACGGAGGACGGAGCTACGGTTGCCAACACACATACGCTTCAGGCAGCCTACCCGAATCCTTTCGTAAGCCAGGCAACCGTTGGCCTCAGCATTGCTCAGGCGCAGGAGGTCCGGGTCGAGGTGTTCAACACCGTCGGGCAGCGAGTAGCACTGCTGCATGACGGCGCACTCGCGGCAGGCGCGCCTCACCGGTTCACGCTCGACGGCCAGAACTTGGCAAGCGGGACCTACGTCTACGTCGTCACCGGCGAGCGCTTCCGTGACGAGGGCCGCGTGACGCTCGTCCGTTAGTGGCCGGCTCCCGTTCAGGTGAAAGCCCCGGCGCTTCGGCGTCGGGGCTTTCTGCGTACCTTTGGCGCGCCTAGAAACCCGACTAGGTGCGAGAAGCCCTTTAGGCTGCGTCGGTCGGGCCGATGCTCTGGGTGCCCCGTCGATGCACCTCTCCTCGCCCCGCGCCTCTCTGTGAAGCCCGTTCTCTGCAACTACTACGTCACCTATCGCTGCAACGCGGCGTGCGGATTCTGCGATATCTGGCGACAGCCCTCGCCCCTGATCTCGCTCGAAGCCGCTGCCCGTAACCTCGATGACCTCCGCCGCCTCGGCGTCCGGATCGTGGATTTCACCGGGGGCGAGCCGCTCCTGCACCCGCAGATTGGGGAGCTGCTGGACATGGCGAAGGAGCGCAGCTTCCTCACGACGCTCACCTCGAACGGCCTCCTCTATCCTAAACGCGCCGAATCGCTGCGCGGGAAGGTGGACCTGCTCCACTTCTCGATTGACTCGCCAGTACCGCACGAGCACAATGCCTCGCGTGGCGTAGACTGCTTCGACAAGCTGATGGAGTCGGTCGAGGTCGCGCTCGCGCTCGGGGAGCGGCCGGACCTGCTCTTTACCGTCACCAACGATAACGTCCACCACCTCGAGCGGGTCTACGAGACGATCAGCCGCCCAAACGGACTGATCCTGCTGCTCAATCCGCTCTTCGAGTACAATGCGCTCGGCACGAGTCTGACCGGTGAGGTGATGGAACGGATGGCCGCGCTCGGACGACGGCCCTACGTCTACCTCAACCCGGCCTTCCTGACGCTGCGGCGACACGGCGGCAACGACCCGGCCGCGCCGGTCTGCAAAGCCGTCTCGACCTCGGTCGTGATCTCACCGTTCGACGAGCTCGTGCTGCCGTGCTACCACGCCGGCCTGGAGAAACTGCCCATCGAAGGTCAGCTCTACGATCTCTGGCACGGCGACCGCGTCGCGTGGCACCGGGAGCACGAGGGTCGTCACGCCGTCTGCGCCGGCTGCACCGTCAACTGCTACTTTGAGCCCAGCTTTGCCGTCAGCCCTGGCACCGGCTACTTCTGGGAGAGCCTCCCGTCCAAGGCCCGCTACGCTTGGACCAAGTTCGTTGTGCAGCGTCTCAGCGCCCGTCTCGGCCCGAGAGCCTCCGACCTGCCGAGCTTCGAGGCTTCACCGCCTGTTCCCTCGGGTGATGGCGCGGTGCGGCCGGCCGATCTCATAGAGCTTCCGGTGCTGCGCTAAGAGACTGTTTGGGATTCCCAATCGTGGGCTGCGAGCGGCTGCGAAGCGGCCCCCCACCGTTGCGCTGCATCGCCGAGCCTAGTGGCTCGCCGAGCCTAGTGGCTCGCCTGCTTCGCGCGCCTCGGCCTGCCGCTTCTCACTCGCTCTCGCCTTCTCGCTGCACATCCAAACAGTCTCTAAGTGCTGCGACACGAGAAGAATGATGGGCAAATCGACGAGTTCGGGTACTGCGCAGCAAGGTGGGCGAGGAGTCAGATGCTGCTGCATCAGGCGACGAATGCAATGCCGCGCCTGTGCAGCCAGACGGAGCCGAGAGAGCTTTTCGGATAGGCCCTAATCCGCCGCGAGCAACCGCCCAACGTCGAGCGTGACCTCGGCACCCAGCGAGAACGGCCGTCTCCGGTAGACCTCGCCGCGAGGCTCGGCGAGGGCGAACGAGAGGGACCCGTGCAGTCCAACGCTCAAGGGGCTATGGCCGCTGCGGAGCGGGATGCGGACGAAGACCCCCGGCTCGAGGTAGGTCGCTCGGAAGGAACCCAGCTCGCGCCCGGCACCGCGCAATCCTTCCGTCTCGAAGAAGCGCACCTGCGAAGCCCGGAGCGAGAAGCCCGACTGCGCATACCGCTCCTGCCGCCACACGGTACCCTGCACGAACAGACGTTCCAGTTCGGCCGTTGCCGTGTAAGGTGCGACGCTCGTAGAGATTGTAGAGTACGTGCCCTCGCCCTCCACATCCCCGCGCCCACGGCCAACGAGCAGGTCCACCCGCATCGTCTCGCTCAGATTTCCATAGAGGACGGCACCCGCCTCCAGATAGCGGTGCGTGTGCTCCGGCTCGGAGACATACGACACCAAGCCGAACACGCCCAGGTGGCGAATAGGAGAGGCCGCCGCCTGGAGGTGGCCTTCGAGCACCGTGCCGTTGTCGTCGCTATTTGGAACGAGGAGCCCGCCGACCGTCACCTGCGCGTCGCCCGCCTCCGCCAGAAGAGGGACAGGATGCGGGTCGGGGACGTGGAGGAGGGGCGGCCTCGAGAGGCAGCCAGCAAGCCCGGTGGCGAGGGCGAGAAGAGCCAGGAGGAAGGCCCGCGTCACAGCCACTGCCGGCGCTTCCACTGGCTTGTGCCGACCTTTCCGCTCGTCCGCTTTTCCGCTCGTCCGTTTCTTGTCCCTTGCCCGAAGAGGACGGCGGCGACAGCGGCGGCACGCTCCAACTCCGCGTCGTCCGGGTGCAGCATCTCGGGTGCGAAGTGCTCACCAACGAAGCCTGTGTCGAACTCGCCCGAGCGGAACGCGGGGTGCTGCATCACGAAGCGGCAGAACGGAATCGTCGTCTCGACGCCGGCCACGTCGTATTCCGCGAGCGCCCGGTCGAGGCGGTTGATGGCCTCGGTGCGGGTGCGGCCCCAGGCGGTGAGCTTGGAGACCATCGGGTCGTAGTGAATCGGGATCACGTCGCCCTGCTCGACCCCAGCATCGACACGGACGCCGAAGCCGGACGGGGGCGCATGCCGCAGCAGGGGACCGGGTGCAGGGAGGAAGCCTGCCGCCACGTCCTCGGCGTAGACCCGGGCCTCGACGGCGTGACCGTGCATCGTGAGGTCGTCCTGGGTGTAGCCGAGCGGCTCGCCCTCGGCGACGCGGATCTGCTCGGCGACCAAGTCCAGGCCCGTGATCCACTCGGTGACGGGGTGCTCCACCTGGAGGCGGGTGTTCATCTCGAGGAAGTAGAAGTTGCGCGCGTCGTCGATCAGGAACTCGACCGTCCCGGCCCCGACGTAGTCCACCGCGCGCGCGGCCTCGACGGCGGCCTCGCCCATCGCGGCGCGCAGCTCCGGCGTGAGGACGGCGCTCGGCGCTTCCTCGATCACCTTCTGGTGCCGCCGCTGGACCGAGCACTCGCGCTCGAAGAGGTGGACCACGTTGCCGTGCCCATCGGCTAACACCTGGAACTCGATGTGGCGCGGGCCGACGAGGTACTTCTCGATGAACACGCGGTCGTCGCCGAACGCGTTGCGCGCCTCGCCCTGCGCGGCCTCAACCGCCCGCTCGATCTCGCCCGCCGACTCGACGACCCGCATTCCCTTGCCGCCGCCGCCCGCCGCCGCCTTGATGAGGACGGGATAGCCGATCTCGTTCGCCGCCGTCACGGCCTCGGCGGTGCTCTCCACCGCATCGAGCGTGCCCGGTGCCATCGGAACGTTCGCCTTTTCCATCAGCGCGCGGGCCGCCGTTTTGTCGCCCATCGAGCGGATCGCGCCCGGCGGCGGGCCGATAAAGACGACCCCTGCGTCGGCGCAGGCTTCGGCGAAGGCAGCGTTCTCGGAGAGAAACCCGTAGCCCGGATGGATCGCATCGGCCCCGGCGCGCTTCGCCACTTCCAGAATCCGCTCGGCGACGAGGTACGACTGGCTCGACGGGGCCGGCCCGACGAGGTAGGCCTCGTCCGCCATCCGAACGTGGAGTGCGGCGGCGTCGGCCTCGGAGTAGACGGCGACGGTGCGGATGCCTCGCTCGCGACAGGTCCGCATCACGCGAACGGCGATCTCACCCCGGTTGGCGACGAGGACTTTCTGAAAACGGTTCGGCATGGCTGCGAGCAGGTAGTGGTTCCGAGTGGAGCGCGCTCGGGTCAGATCGGGTTGGAGTTGGTTTGTATCCACTCTGCCAGAAACGTCTCGTCCATCTCGCCCCCGGCGACGCCTTCCATCACCTTCACCGTCTCCACCTCGTCGGGCACGAAGCCGTATCCATTCCGAAAGAGAAAGGCACGGACGGCGAGAAGCGCGGCCCGCTTGTTTCCGTCCACGAAGGCGTGGTTCTTGGCGATCCCGAACCCGTAGGCCGCCGCGAGGTCGAAGAGCGTCGCGGCCTCGTCGTATGTCCAGAGGTGTTGAGGCCGACCAAGCGCGCTCTGAAGCAGGCCTGCGTCGCGGACGCCGGACGAGCCGCCGAAGAGGCGGAGCGCTTCGGCGTGGAGCATCGTCACTTGCACCTCGGTGAGCCAGATCGGTTCGGGGCGGTCGCTCACTGCGACAGCTCGCGGAAGGCATTTCGGTGCGAGCGCATGAACGCCTGCGCGTCCTCCATCGTCGCCGCAAAGTCGGGGTCGTAGGGCGTGACACTGATGCCCTCCGGCGTGCTCGTCACGAAGAGGTCGTCCCCCTCATGGAGGGCGAGCGCGTCGGCTACGGACTTGGGTAGGATCAGCCCGAGCGAGCCGCCGAAGCGGCGGACTTTCGTCGTTTCCGTCATGGTCTAGACTCGTTGCGTTCAGGGTGCGATAGCAAATCGGTTCAATTTAAGTTGAACGACCTGGTCTTTGCAACGACGAAAGCCACGGCTTGTGCCGCGTGTCCTCCCTGGTTACGCCGTGGCCTCGGCCTTTTGCTGCATCGTGGCGCGCTTGCGGGCGTGCGGGTCGAGGTGCCGCTTGCGCAGGCGGAACGCGCTCGGGGTGATCTCGATCAGCTCGTCCTCCCGGATGAACTCGATGGCCTCCTCCAGGCTCATCTGGCGCGGCGGGGTCAGCTTCTCGAAGTTGTCGGCGCTCGCGGCGCGGTGGTTGGTGAGCTTCTTCTCCTTGGTGATGTTGGCCTCGAGGTCCTGGTCGCGGCTGTTCTCGCCGATCAGCATCCCGTCGTAGACCTCGTCCTGGGGCGCGACGAACAGCTCGCCGCGCTCCTGCAAGCTCACAATCGCGTACGGCGTTGCCCGGCCCGAGCGATCGGCGACGAGCGCGCCGGTGGCGCGGTGGCTGATGGGGCCGGCCCACGGGCGGAAGGCGAGGAAGAGGTGGGTCAGGAGGCCGGTGCCCTTGGTGTCGGTGAGGAACTCGGTCCGGTAGCCGATGAGCCCACGGCTCGGGATCTCGAACTCGAGCCGGACGCGGCCGGTGCCGTGGTTGACCATCTTGGTCATCTGCCCTTTCCGCATCCCGAGCTTCTCGATCACGACGCCCATAAACTCCTCTGGTACGTCGATCGTCGCGGTCTCGAACGGCTCGTGCTGCCGGCCCTCGATCTCCTTGACGATCACCTGCGGCATCCCGACGGCGAACTCGAAGCCCTCGCGCCGCATCTGCTCGATGAGGATCGCCATCTGGAGCTCGCCCCGGCCGAAGACGAGGTAGCGGTCCGGGCTTTCGGTCTCCTCGAGGCGCATGGCGAGGTTGGTCTCGATCTCCTTGAAGAGGCGGTCGCGGAGGTTGCGGGAGGTGACGTACTTGCCGTCGCGCCCGGCGAAGGGCGAGTCGTTGACCCGGAACTCCATCGAGAGCGTCGGCTCGTCGACGTGGAGCGGCTTGAGCGGCTGCGGGTCCTCGGCGGCGGCGAGGCTCTCGCCCAGCCCAATCCCGCCCATCCCGGCGACCTGCACCACATCCCCCGGCCCGACCGCCGCGGCCTCGACGCGGTCCAGCCCTTCGTTGACGAAGAGCGCCGTGACTTGCTTCTGCTCGGCCGAGCCGTCGCGGTGGCAGAGGGTGACGTGCTGCCGGTTGCGGAGCGTGCCCTGGACCACGCGGCCTCGGGCGATGGGGCCGAGGTAGGCGTCGGGCTTGACGTCGGTGACGAGGACCTGGAGCGACGCCTCGGGGTCGCCGACGGGCGCGGGGACGGTGTCGATGATGGCCTCGACGAGCGGGTCTAGGTTCTGGAGCGGCTCATCGAGATCAGTCGTGCACTGTCCGTCTTTGGCGACGGCCCAGAGCACGGGGAAGTCGATCTGCGCGTCGTCGGCGTCGAGGTCGATGAAGAGGTCGTAGACCTCGTTGAGCACGTCCTCGGGCCGGGCGTCCTGACGGTCGATCTTGTTGATGACCACGATGGCCGGCAGCCCGAGCGCGAGGGCCTTCGAGAGCACGAAGCGCGTCTGCGGCAGCGGCCCCTCGGCGGCGTCGACGAGCAGCATGATGCCGTCGACCATGCGGAGCGTGCGCTCGACCTCGCCGCCGAAGTCGGCGTGGCCGGGGGTGTCGACGATGTTGATCTTGACGGCGGTGCCGTCGGCGGCGGTGTGGCGGATGGCGGTGTTCTTCGCCATGATGGTGATGCCCTTCTCGCGCTCGAGGTCCATCGAGTCCATGACGCGCTCGTTGACGGCCTCGTTGTCGCGGAAGGTGCCGCTCTGCCACAGGAGCGCGTCGACGAGGGTGGTTTTGCCGTGATCGACGTGGGCGACGATGGCGATGTTGCGGAGGTTCTGCTGCTGCATGACGGAGCGGAGTCGGCGAAAAAAGGCGGGCGACCCGGAGGCCCCGAGTCGCCCGTGCGTAGGGCGGGGCGTATACCGGGCGCGGCGCTGCCGGCTCCCCGCGCCCGGCGAAGATCACGCGTATTGGGGAGAGTGGGGATGAGAGAAGAAAGAGGACGGGAAAGAGAAGGAAGAGAGCGACTCTCTTTTCTCTCCCCTCCCTCTTTTCATCTCCCCTTTCTCTTCCCTCTTCTCCTCACCCCGGCTCCTCTTCCTCCGTCACGATCTCGTGGAAGACGGTCTCGCCGGTGCGGAGCATCCGCCGGACGTAGGGGTGGCAGAGCGCGCAGCGCTGCCCGAACACGGCGTGCGTCTGTAGCTCAGCCACGGTCTCCGCACCCTCGGCATCGGCGACGGCTTTCAGCTCAGCGAAGGTCTTGCCGAAGCAGTAGCACCGGTCGATGTGGACGGCCATGAGGGCAGAGGCCTCAGCGGAAGAGGATGAACGTGGGCGCGACGCCCGCTGTGAACATGCCGACTTGGGTGCCGTCCGGTTCGTGGATCGTCACGCTGCCCGCCGTCGTGAAGCCGGGGACGCGCCCGAGGTACAGGCGCTCAGCCGCGCGGTCGTAAGCGATGGCTCCGATGTCGTCGCCGGAGACGGGGATGGTGGCCGCGAGCGCGTTCGAGTCGGCGTCGAAGCGGAGCACGGTGTTGCGGTCGCGCACGGCAAACACGGACCCCGCCGAGGCAAACGCCGTCTGCCCCGGCCCCGCCGTCGAGAGCAGCCCGTCGACGGCGACCCGCTCGGCGATCTCGCCGCTCGCCGCATCGAGGATCACGATCTCGCCGTCGATCTGCGCCGTGGAGTCGGTGCCGGCAGTGCCCTCGCAGAACACCCACACCTGGACGTCGGCGTCTACTTCTAGCTGGCGCGGCGACGCGCACCCGACATCGACCCGCTGGACGACCTGGTTCGAGCCGGCATCGAGCACGACGACCTCTTGCGAGCCGCCGAACGCGCCCGTTGCTACGAACACGCGGCCGTTCACCGCCACGATGTCCTCGGCGAACCCGCCGACCTCGACCGTCTCGGTCACCGAGAACGTCGCTCGGTCCACGACGGCGACTTCGCTCGGGCGGCTGAAGAGCTGGCTCGTCACAAACGCTTCGTCGTCGAAGAACGCGACGTAGCGCGGGTTCTCGACCTCGATCTGTGCGACGCGCTCGCTGCCAAGCTCGTCCCGGTCGAAGGGATAGACATCGACTCGCCCCCCGGTGTTCGAGGCGATGTAGAGATTCGTGCCATCGCTCGCGAGGCTCTGGATGATGGTGCGGAGGTCAACGAGGGCTTCGGCGGCGGTTGCGGCTTCGAGGTCGTACGCCGTCACCGAGCCGTCGCCGTCGGAAAAGTTGCCCTGGTTGCCGACGAACACCGTCCCCGCCTGCAGATCGGGTTCGGTGCCCGAGTCGCAAGCGGCGAAAAGGACAGCAGCACAGAGGAGGAGAGAGCGATTCATCGGGGTTCGGGTTAGAACGAGAGGTGGAGCCGCAGCCGGGCGTGGCGCGGCGGCATCGGGTAGCCGCGCACGACCTCGGCCTCGGCGTCGAGGAGGTTCTCGACGGCGACGCCGAGCGCGGCGGTGACGGTGGAGAAGGCGTGCTCGGCGCGGAGCTGCGCGTCGAGCGTCAACGTGGCGGGCAGGTCGAGGCTGCCGTCGGAGCGGACGGGGCGCGCACCCGTGAAGCGTCCAGCCGCATCGAGCCGGAGCTTCGTCACGGGGCCAAGCGGGAGGGCGGCATCGCCCCACAGCTTGAGCGCCCAGCGTGGGACGTAGCGGAGCTGCTGGCCGTAGGCCGGCTTCCCCGGCATCGAGCGGTCCACCGCGTCGGTGAGTGTATAGACGGTTCCGCCGCCGACCTCGGCCGGGCCGAGCATCAGCCCGCGCACATCCGCCGAGGCTTCCACCCCGAGCGTTTGCGTCCGGCTCAGGTTCTTGGGTGCGTAGTGCCCTGCCGCCGTCGGCTGCCACACGATCTGGTCGAGGAGGCGGGAGGCGAAGACGGTGACCTCGGCGCTGAGGCCGTTGCGGGCGACGTGCGCGCCGAGGTCGGCCGTCCACCCGCGCTCCGGGTTGAGGTCGGGGTTGCCGCCGGGCTGCCAGAAGCGGTCGTTGAAGGTCGGGGCGCGGAAGGCGAGGCCGGCGCTGGCCTTGAGCCGGAGCGCCCCCGCAAGCCGGAGATTCGCCCCGAGGCGGGGGCTGACCGCAGAGATCGCGCGCTCGGCTCCGGCGCTGCGGAGGTAGACGTCAGCGCGGAGCGCGGGATAGAGCAGGAGCCGCCCGACCTCGCCGGTGGCCCAGGCGAAGACACCGAGCCGGGTCTCCCTCGCCCGTCCGCTCAGACTTGGGTGCGCCGCCGTCCCGACGCCGCCGGTGACGCCGCCGCCGACGAGCCACTGCTCGCCGACGAGGCTCTGGGCTTCGACCTCGCCCGAGGCGAGCCTCGTCCGGCCCGTGTCGTCGAGCCCGAGCGCCGGGTTCTGGTAGCGGAGCGCCGCGAGCTGCACCAGGCCGCCCGCCCGGAGCGCGACCGCGCCGAGGCGCGAGGTGACGCCACCCCACAGGCGGAGGTGCCGGTCGTGCTGCCGCTCACCCGCCGGGCGGCTGCCGACGCTGCCCGGCAAGCCCCGGTCGGCTGCGCCGAGCCAGCCCGCGAGGTGGGCCGTGGTCGGGCCGGACGTGACCTCGCCGCGCGCATAGAGCGAGTGCCGCGAGCGGCCCGCCCCGGTGCGCCGGACGGTGTCGCCGTTCAGCCCCTCGGTCGGGTCGAAGTAGAGGAAGTCGCCGTCGGCGGCACTCGCCTCGGCGGCGGCGACGCCCGAGACCGCGCCGTGCGACCCCGCCGCGAGGCCGCCGAGAGAGCGCTCGCCCCACGCGCCGGCCGCACTCGAGAGCAGGAGCCGGTCCTCCTCGGCCCGCGCCGTGCGAAGGTTCACCACGCCGCCGACGCCGTCGGTGCCCCAGCGCGCCGAGCCGGCCCCGTGGAGCAGCTCGACGGACTCGAGCAGGACCGTCGGCAGGAGCGACAGGTCGAGCTGCCCGAGCTGCGGGTCGGCGATGCGGTGGCCGTCGAGCAGCACGAGCGTCTGCGCCGCACTCGTGCCGCGCAGCGAGAGGCTCGCCAGGCCACCCGGCCCGTACCGCCGGACGAAGGCGGCCGAGCGCGCCGCGAGGAGGTCCGCCACCGAGTCCGAGCCGGAGGCGGCGATGGCCTCGGCACCGAGGACCGTCACGCGCGCCGGAGCCTCCACCGCCGCCGAGCGCGTGGCGACGACGTGCACGGCGGGCAGCGTCGTGTCCGGCTCGGCACTCTGCGCGGCGGCAGGGGGAGCGAGGCAGGCGAGAAGAAGGAGGGCGAGACGGCGCACAGAAAAACCCGAGCCTCAGTGGGAGGATCGGGTCGCCGGGCCGCCCGGTCACGCCGGGGTCGGGCGCAGGCCGAGGGGCTGCGCGGGCGCTGCGATCCTCTGGTCCCGGAGGTCGATAGCGTGGGCGCGCTCAGGCAGGTCTCCTGGCTCGCGGCGCGGGGTCGGTGCGCTCGGCTCCGTCTCGGTCCTTCCCGCCGGAGCGTCAGCTCCCGCAGTGGACCGGCACGTCAGCGCCGAGCGGCGCGCCGCCTACAGTTGCGGGTACAGCTCCGGTTGGGAACGACGAGTGACGAACACTGAGCGACGAACGGTTGCTCGCAGCACCCCCTCGTCGCTCGACGCTCGTCCCTCGTCCCTTCCCTCGGATTCCCTTTTCACCCCGACCAGGCCGGCGGGCCGTCGCGGGGACCTGAGGCGTGGGGGAAAGAACAGGCTGCAAGATAGGGCGGCGCGGGGCGCGCGCCAACCCAGTGTCTGAGAAAACGCGGCGAGGTGCGGTAACACTAGGCTAACACTTCGCTCACGGCCCGGTTACACAGCGCGGGCCGGCCGCCAGTAGTCTGAAGCCCCTTTCTCCCTCATCCGTCCCCCCTCTTCATGAACCGTTTGCTTCTCTCCGGCCTTCTGTGCGCCGGCCTCCTCTGCGCCGCGCTCCCCGCCCGCGCTCAGGCCACGTTCACCGTCCTCCACCACAGCGACGGCGAGTCCCAGCTCATCAACCTCGGTGAGGGGCTCGAGGACTTCGGCGGCGTGGCGTGCTTCGCCTCCGTCGTGGAGCGCCTCCGCGCCGAGGCCGGCGCGCTCGGCTCCGTCCTCGTCTCGTCGGGCGACAACTTCCTCGCCGGGCCGGAGTTCTCGGCCAGCCTCGCCAACGGCGTCCCCTACTACGACGCCGTCGCGCTCGACCTGATCGGCTACGACGCCATCACAATCGGCAACCACGAGTTCGACTTCGGACCGGACGTGCTCGCCGCCTTCATCGCCAGCTTCGAGCCGGGTGACCCGCCGCCGCCGTTCCTCAGCGCGAACCTCGACGTGAGCGCCGAGCCGGCCCTCGCCGCCCTCGCCGACGCGGGTATCCTCACCGGGAGCACCGTCGTCCAGCGCGGCCCGGTCCAGATCGGCATTGTCGGCGCGACGACCCCGAACCTGCCGTTCATCTCGAGCCCCGGTGCCGTCGTGGTGATGGAGGACGTGGCAGCCGTCGTCCAGGCCGAGGTAGACCGCCTCCGCATGGACGGCGTGGACGGCATCATCCTCGCCAGCCACCTCCAGAGCATCAACGAGGAGATCGCGCTCGTCCCCATGCTCCGCGGCGTGGACGTCGTGATCGCCGGCGGCGGCGGCGAGCTGCTCGCCAACCCCGGCGACCTGCTCGTCCCCGGCGACGAGGGCGAGGTCTTCGGCCCCTACCCGCTGCTCGCCACCGACGCCGACGGCGACACCGTCCCGGTCGTCGGGACGACGGGCGACTACGCCTACGTCGGCCGCCTCGTCCTTACGGTGGATGCCGGCGGGCTGACGGTCGGCGACGCGAGCGGCCCCGTCCGTGTGGCGTGCGGCGACCAGCCCGACGCCGTGGACCCGGACCCGGCCGTGCAGGCCCAGGCCGTCGACCCCGTCATCGCCTTCGTCGCTGACCTCAACGCGACGGTCATCGGCCAGACCGAAGTCCCGCTCAGCGGGGTCCGCTCCGAGGTCCGCACCGAGGAGACCAACCTCGGCGACCTCATCGCCGACGCCCTGCTCTGGCAGGCCGACCAGCTCAACGAGGATTTCGACGCGCCCGACCCCGACGTGGCCGTGCAGAACGGCGGCGGCATCCGCAACGACAACGTCCTCCCGCCCGGCGATATCACCGCGCTCGAGACGTTCAACGTCCTCCCGTTCACCAACTTCGTCACGATCGTCGAGGCCGTCGAGCCTCAGCAGTTCAAGGAGCTCCTCGAGAACGCGGTCTCCGAGGTCAAGAACACGAGCGGGCGGTTCGCCCAGGCCGGCGGGTTCTACTTCGCGTGGGACCCCGCCGGCACGGCGCAGGAACTGAACGACGACGGGACGGTCCTCGTCCCCGGCACGCGCGTCCAGGACGCGCAGCTCGTCGACGGGACCGTGATCGTGGACGACGGCGAGGTCGTCGACGGCGCACCCGCGCTCAACGTCGCCACGATCGACTTCCTCGCGCGCGGCGGCGACCAGTACCCGTTCCGCGACCGCGACTTCACGGTCCTCGGCGTGACCTATCAGCAGGCGCTGAGCAACTACATCCAGGATAGCCTCGGCGGGACGGTCACCGCCGCCGCCTATCCCGTCGGCGGGGACGGCCGGATCTACAACACGACGACGCTGACGGTCGCCGCGACGCCAGGCACGACGACCGTCCCGGCGAGCGGCGGCCAGGTCGCCAGCCTCGTCGAGGTTTCGCAGCGCGACGACGACCCGGTGCGCTTCGAGGCGTGGACCGTCGTCGAGCGGCCCGACGGGAGGACGTTCGTCGAGCGCCGCGTCCGCAACGCGGTCACGCTCGGCCCAGCCGAGACGCTGGCCCGGACGATCCGGAACACGGTGCCAGCCGGCTTCGCCGCCGGGACCTACACCGTGACCGTCAACGTCGGCCGCTTCCCCGAGGTCGAGGCGGCCTCGGACCGCTTCACGTTCGTGAAAGAAGGCGCGGGCATCGCCGCCGGCGACGCGGGTGGCCCCGGTGCGACCGGCACCGACGCGGCTCATAGCAGAGCCTCACTTCCGACCGCGTTCGCTCTCGGCGCAGCCTATCCGAACCCAGCCGTCGGCGCGGCGACCGTCCCGTTCGAGGTGCCGCACGCCGCACCGATCCGGCTCGACGTCTACGACGTGCTCGGCCGCCGAGTGGCGGCGCTCGTCGACGAGACTGTCGAGGCGGGCCGCCACACGGCGCGGTTCGACGCCTCGGGCCTCGCCGGCGGGGTCTACGTGGCCCGGCTCCAGGCCGACGGCTTTGCGGCGTCGCGGCAGCTCGTGGTCGTGAAGTAGAGCAGCCGCGGAGACGTAGTAGGGCCGGCCCGTAAGCCGGTCTTGCCAGCCGAGGGAGGCTTCCAGCCGGGAGCCTCCCTCGCTGCATTGGGGGTTCGCGCGACCACCCGTTCCGAGCAGCAGCGGGAAAGGTGGGGAGGCCACAGTTTCGTAAAACCGCCTTTACCTCTCGGTAACAGCGCCAGGCCGCTCGCATGTCTACACTCTCTCCGTCCGACTAGGGGATCGGACCCCGCCTCCCACGCCTCGCCCCCTCCACCGTCTTACCCCTTCTCAGAGGCTCTCATGAAGCCCTTATCGTACGCCTGCGCGCTCCTGGCGCTCCTCTTCCTCGCGCCGACGGCCTCGGCGCAGTTCAACACGACCAACGGGCCGCTGCTCACGTCTACGGACGCGGCCTGGCTCACCTTTCCGCTGTTCACCGTCGGCGACGTCGTCGACGGCTACATCCCGCCCGGCATCCTCGACGGCATCGGCGCCCAGGTCATCGATGGCGACCGCGTCCGGCTCTACGTCAACCACGAGCTCAACGCCGCCTCGGGCTACGCCTACTCGCTCGCCAACGGCACCGTCCTCACCGGCGCGCGCATCACCGCCTTCGACGTCAACCGCCAGACGTTCGACCTGATCGACGCCGGGATCGCCTACGACCGGATCGTCGACCGCTACCGCCGCGTCGTGACGAGCGCGTTCCAGATCAACGAGGGGGCGCAGGGCCCCAACGAGGGGCTGGACCGGCTCTGCTCGGGCAGCTTCTTCCCCCAGGGCCGCTTCGGGCTCCGCGACGCGATATACTTCGCCGGCGAGGAGGTCTCGAACGACCGCGGCGGCCAGGCCTTCGCCCTCGACGTGGCGCGGCGCACGCTCCGCGCCGTCCCGGCCCTCGGCCGCGCCGCCTTCGAGAACGTCACGCTCATGGACGCCGGCAACGACCGCGTCACCGCCATCCTGATCGGCGACGACCGCCAGGGCGCTCCGCTCTACCTCTACCTCGGCGTCAAGAACTTCCGCCGCGACGGCAGCTTCCTCGACCGCAACGGCCTCGCCTTCGGCCAGCTCTTCGCCTGGGTCAGCGACGGCGGCGACCTCTCCCCGCAGGACTTCAGCGGCACCGACAACAGCCGCACCGGCCGCTTCGTCGCCGTCGATCAGTTCGACGCGTCCCAGGCCGGGCAGCCGGGCTACGACCTCGTCGGCTACGCCGACCAGGCCACGCTCGACAGCTTGACAGCCGCCGCCGGTGCCTTCGCCTTTTCCCGCCCCGAGGACGTGGCGACCAATCCCGAGGACGGCTCCCAGGCCCTCTTCGCCTCAACCGGCCGCGGCAGCGCCTTCCCCGCCGACGACTTCGGGACCACCTACCTCGTCGACATCGACTTCCCGGCCTTTACCCGGATCCCGGATGGCGGCGAGCTTCCTGAAATCCCCGCTACGCTCACCATCCTCTACGACGGCGACGACGCCGGCGCCGGGCAGTTCCCCGAGCCCCAGGCCGGCCTCCGCAACCCCGACAACCTCGACTGGTCCGACGACGGCTTCGGCTACATCCAGGAGGACCGCTCGACCCAGAATGCCCCCTTCGGCGGGACCGGTGCCGAGGAGGCCGCCGTGTGGGCGCTCGACATCGACACGGGTGACCTCAACCGGATCGCCCGGATCAACCGCGCCGCCGTCCCGCCCGGGCAGGTGGACACGAACCCGCTCGACGTCGGCAACTGGGAGTCCTCGGGCGTGCTCGACGTGAGCGAGGCCTTCGGGCTGCCGTCGTCGCTGACCCTCCTCGCCGCCGACGTCCAGGGCCACAGCCTCGAAGGCGGCATCATCGACGCGGCGAACCTCGTCGAGGGCGGGCAGCTCCTGTTTCTCCTCGGCGTCCGCACGCCGACGCCGGTGCGCCTCGCCGAGGGCACCTCGCTCTCCGAGGCCGTCACCCGCTTCACCGAGGCCCAGGCGGCCTCCCAGGCGCAGCCCGGCGAGGTCGCCCTCGAGGAGGCCTACCCGAACCCGTTCGTCTCGGCCACGACCGTAGCCTACGCGCTGCCGGCGGCGGGCGAGGTGCGGCTCGCGGTCTACGACGTGCTTGGCCGCCAGGTCGCCGTGCTCGTCGAGGGCACCGTCGAGGCCGGCCAGCACACGGCGCGGCTCGACGCGGCCGGCCTCGCCGCCGGGACGTACCTCGTCCGGCTCCAGGCCGGCGACCGGGTGCTCACGCAGCGAGTCACGCTCGTGAAGTAGGCTCACCATAAGGGTGATCCTGTCGGGGGCGGCTCCACTGCGGAGCCGCCCCTTCTCGTTTGCCCCGCCTGCGTCCCGAATTAAACAGGCGTGAAGAGAGGGCCGGGAGGCGGGACGGAAAGACGAGCGTCTTAATTTAGACTCGATCTACATTACTGCCGATGCCACTCCTCCTCGCCCTGCTCGCCCTTGCCATCCCGCCCGACTCGGTGGATGCCGAGGCATCGCCGCTCGGCGGCTTTGGGCTCTCGGGCTACGGCTCGCTCAACTACTTCGCCTTCGACTGGGACACCGACCCCGAGCGCCGCAACGCGATCGACATCGAGCGCTTGGTGCTCTACCCGACGTACCGCTTCAGCGAGCGCGTCTTTGTCAAGGCCGAGATCGAGTTCGAGCACGGCGGGACCGGCGTGACAAAGGAGTTCGACCGCTTCGAGGAGTTCGGCGAGTTCGAGACCGAGGTCGAGGCCGGCGGCGAGGTGCTGCTCGAGCAGCTCCACGTCGACTTCGGGCTGTCGGAGCGCGTCGGCGTCCGCGTCGGCCGCGTCAAGCTCCCCTTCGGGATCGCGTCATACAACGACGAGCCGACCGAGTACTTCACCGCCGAGCGGTCGCCTGCCGAGGCCGCGCTCGTCCCGACCAACTGGTACGAGGTCGGGGTGCAGGCCTACGGTCGGGTCGGCCGTTTCGGCTATGCCGCCTCGCTCGTCAACGGCCTCGACGCGACGGGCTTCTCGTCGGCGAGCTGGATCGTGCGCGGCCACCAAAAGCGCTTCGAGACCATCAACGCCGACGCCCCGGCGCTCGCGCTCCGGCTCGACTGGTTCTACGCCGACGCCGCGCCCGGCAGCCGGATCGGGGCCTCGTTCTACGTCGGTGACAGCGCCCCGAACCGCCCCAAGCCCGACCTCGACGCGCGCGCCGTCGTCGCCGTCGGCGACCTGCACGCGACGTGGGAGCGCGGCCCGCTCCGTGCCCGCGCGCTCGCGCTCTACGGCCGCCTCGGCAACGCCGACCTGGTCTCGGACGCGAACCGGAATCTCTCGAACAACCTCAACGTCAAGCGCACGCCCGTCGGCAGCGCCGCCCTGGCCTACTACGTCGAGGCCGGTTACGACGTGCTCTCGCTCCTCACCCGGACGGAGCAGCGCCTCGACGTGTTCGCGCGCTACGACTTCTACGACTCGATGCAGGCGGTCACCGGCGAGGTCTTCGACAACCCCCGCTGGGAGCGCACCGCCGTCACGGGCGGCGTGAACTGGTTCCCGCTCGACGAGGTCGTGCTCAAGGCACAGTTCACCCACCGCCGCCTCGGCCTCGCCGAGGCGAACGTCGAGAACACCTTCACCGCCGGCATCGGCTTCGAGTTTTAAGAGACTGTTTGGTAAGCAGGTCCGAAGGCGAGAGCGAGTGAGCCGGACGGCTGCAAGAAGTCTGAAACAGGCGATGCGGTAGCATCGGCGATGGAAGGCGACGCCGCAGTCGCGCTCGCGTAGCCGCTCGTAGCCCGGAATTTGTCTTACCAGACAGCCTCTAACCACCCCGAAATCCTCAATGCCATGAAACTCTCCCTCCTCTTCACCCTCGTCGCCGTCCTTTTCGCGGGCTGCGACTCGGGCAGCGGCACCGGCACGTCCTCGTTCGACCTCGCGCCCGTGCTGGCGAACGTCGGGCAAGACGTGATCGTGACGACCTACAGCGACCTCAAGGACGAAGCCGCCGCGCTCGAAACGGCCGTCGCCGCGCTCGTCGCCGACCCGACGCCCGCCAATCTCAACGCCGCACAGCAGGCATGGCGCGACACGCGCGCCCCGTGGGAGCAGTCCGAGGGCTTCCTCTTCGGCCCCGTCGATGACGCCACGCTCGACCCGGCGCTGGACACCTGGCCCGTCAACGAGACCGACATCCGCAGCATCCTCGACAGCGACGTCGAGATCACCCTTGCCTTCGTCGAGGCGCTCGTCGAGGACAGCGGGCTCAAGGGCTTCCACCTCATCGAGTTCTTCCTCTTCGGCACCGACGGCGCGCGCACGGCCGGCAGCTTCACCGAGCGCGAGCTAGCCTACCTCTCGGCCGCCACGCAGGAGCTTGCCGACAACGCCGAGGCGCTCTACACCGCGTGGGTGCCGGCCGGCGGCAACTACGTCGCAAACCTCCTCGACCCCGGCGCGGCGGGCAGCGTGTACGACAGCGAGAAAGACGTGATTCAGACGCTCTCGGGGGCTATCGTCGGCATCGCCGATGAGGTGGGCACCGGCAAGATGCAGGGGCCGCTCGACGGCGGCGTCACCCAGGTCGAGTCCCGCTTCAGCGGCAACTCGAAGGCCGACTTCCAAAACAACATCCGCTCGGTCCAGCACGTCTACCTCGGTGACTACGGCACGACCACCGGCCCCGGCCTGACCGACCTCGTGGCCGAGATCGACGCGGGTCTCGACGCTCGCGTTCGCACGCAGATCGACGCCGCCATCGCCGCCATCGGGGCGATCCCCGGCGACTTCCGCGACGCCATCACCGAGAACCCCGCCGCCGTCGAAGCCGCCATCGACGCGACCATCGACCTAAAGACCGCGCTCGAAGAAGTCGACGCCCGCCTCGCCGACAAGCTATAAGTTCCGCCATGTCGCTTCGCCGCCTCGCCCTCTCTGCCCTGCTCGCCGCCAGCTTCGGCGGCTGCGACACCGACGCGCCCGACGCCGAGGTGGGGGAGGACCGCGCCCGCGCCGGTGGAGAGACGACGGTCTTCCGCGCCACGCCGGAGTCGTTCGGCACGCCCGCGCCGAACCTGGTCGCGGCACGTCTCGACCGCCACCTCGACGGCGACCTGACGTTCGAGAGCGTCTTCGTGACGGCTCCGGCTCCGGTCAACCCAGGGTTGGGGCCGGTTTTCAACCGGGCCTCGTGCCTGACCTGCCACGTCAAGGACGGCCGCTCCGAGCCAGGCGTCTCGCTCCTCGTCCGGGTCAGCCTCGGGCAGGACGCGAGCGGGCGGCACGTCCCGGTCCCCGGCTTCGGCTTGCAGATTCAGGACCGCGCCGTCTTCGGCGTCGCGCCCGAGGCGCGCGTCGTGGTCGAGTACGAAGAGGTCCCCGGCGCGTTCGCCGACGGCGAGCCGTACTCGCTGCGCCGCCCGGCGATTCGGATCGAGGACCCGTACCAGCCGATGCCAGCGGGCGTCCTGACCTCGGCCCGGATGGCGCGCCCGGTCTTCGGACTCGGCCTGCTCGAGGCCGTGCGCGAGGAGACCCTGCTCGACCTCGCGGCCAGGCAGGCGGCCGAAGGCAAGGTCTCGGGGCGACCGAACTACGTCTGGGACGCTGTCGCCGAGACCTTCGCGCTCGGCCGCTTCGGCTGGAAGGCCAACGAGCCGACGCTCCGCCAGCAAGCCGCCGACGCCTACCGCGACGACATGGGCCTCACCTCGCCCGTCTTCCCCGACGCCGCGCCCTTCGGCTACGACTCTGGCAACGACCCCGATGCTCCAGAGATCGACCTGGAGACGCTGGAGGCAACGACGTTCTACGTGCAGACGCTCGGCGTGCCTGCCGCCCGCGGCGTCGGCGAGCTGGAGGTCGAGCGCGGCCGGGCGCTGTTCGAACAGGTCGGCTGCGCGAGCTGCCACGTCGCCCGGCTCGAGACCGGCACGCTGGCGGGGGTGCCCGAGGTGTCGAACCAGACGATTTACCCCTACACGGACCTGCTGCTGCACGACCTCGGCCCCGGCCTCGCCGACGGCCGCCCGGACTTCGGCGCGAGCGGCTCAGAGTGGCGGACGCCACCGCTGTGGGGCATGGGCCTAACGCAGCTCGTCAACCAGCACACCTTCTTCCTGCACGACGGCCGCGCCCGCAACCCAACCGAGGCCATCCTGTGGCACGGCGGCGAGGCCGAAGCGGCGAGGGAGCGATTCCGTCAGCTCTCGAAAGGCGAACGCGACGCTCTGGTGGCGTTCTTGGGGTCGCTCTAGGCCGCGCGCGCTTGTCACTTAGGGGACAGCTTCGCACTAAAGGATGAGGTCGGTTCTTTCTGGGTTATCTTTTTAGCCTCTGCTCTCCGCTCCTTTATTCCGGTAGAGAGGATCCCTTCTCCATGTTTTATGCTCAGCCTCACGTCAGCGCCCGAGCCCCTGCGGTTGCTGAGTTCCCGCAGCCTGCTCCTGCTCGGACTCTTGCTCGCGGCCGATCTGGTCTTCATCTCGCTGGACCTCGCCTACCAGCTTGGCTGGAGCCAGGACCCTAGCTTGTCTCTCTCGCTCGATGGCGGGTACGCCGAACTGTTCCAGTATGCCAAGGAGCTTTGGGTCGGTGCTTGTCTAGGCGGCCTGGCGGCGAAAAGCCGGCAGCCGGTCTATGCTGTTCTAGCGGCTTTTTTCTTCTATCTCCTCCTCGACGACGCGCTGGGTTGGCACGAGCGTGCCGGCGTCTGGGTCGCCGAGACCCTTCGCCTCGGCCCCTTCTTTTCGCTCCGCGCGCAAGACATCGGGGAGACCCTCTTTCTCGGCGGCGTCGGTGCTGCTGCCCTCGTCAGTGGACTCGTCTCCTACCGGCGGAGCGATCTGAGGTCGCGGGAGGTCGCGCGCCGCCTCGCCGGTGCCGTGGGCGTCCTGGCGATCTTTGGTGTAGGGGTGGACCTGCTGCACCAGGCCTTCAGGGAGGTGGACATCCTCGGGTACGTGCTGATGGTAGCCGAAGACGGAGGCGAGCTTCTGGTGATGAGCGGAATCGCGGCGGGCGTCTTCGCGCTGGTGTATCGCACGAAGGTGTATCGCACGGATGCGACAGGAGAGCCTTTGACGTCTAGAGCCTTTGACGTCTAGACGTCCTAGATTGCATCCCACGCTCCGCTGTCCAGCTCCACCAGGTGCATTGAGCCGGTGACGGTGCGGGCTGCGCCCCAGAAGGTGAGGGTCATCGGGGGAGTGAGGGATCAGAGGAGTGAGGATTGAGAGCACCCGCCTGTAGGGGCGAGGCGTGCCTCACCCGGCGGTGCCGCAATCTACCCCGGCCACCCCGAACCCCGCCTCAACTCCGCATCCGGCGGGCGAGGCGCGCGGCCTCTTCCTCGGGCGTCTCCACGGCCTCCGGCTCGTCCGGCAGCTCGAGCCGCGCCTCGGCCGCCTCCGGGTTGGTCCGGGCGAGGTCGAACGTCTCGGTCGTCACGATGGCTTCGAGGTTCTGGACGCGCTCGGTGAGGCGCGTGCGCTCGGCCTCGGCCGCGTCGAGGCGCGCGGTCAGGTCGGCGAGCAGCGCCGGGTCGAAGGGGCCGCCGCCTCTCGTTTTGTTGCGCGACATCTGGACGATGGCCCACGCGATGATGGCGACGATGGCGACGGCGAAGGGATTCATGGCGAGGGCCGAGTTGCGGAGGGTCGAACGGGGGGGAGCAGATGATAACTCGTCATTCGTTATTCCACCCACAGCGTTTTGGCGTTGACGAACTCGCGGACGCCGAGCGCCGACAGCTCGCGGCCGTAGCCGCTGTCGCCGACGCCGCCGAACGGCAGGTGCGGGTGGCTCTTGACTAGCTCGTTGACGAAGGCGCAGCCGCAATCGAGCCGCCGCGCCACGGCCTCGCCCCGCTCGGCGTCCTCGGTGAAGACCGCTCCGCCTAGCCCGAACACCGTGTCATTGGCTAGCGCGACCGCTTCGTCGGCGTCGGCCGCGACGATCAGCGAGGCGACCGGCCCGAAGATCTCCTCCTCGAAGGCGACCGGCCCGCGCTGCACATTCCCGAGCACGGTCGGCGGATAGAACCACCCGTCGCCCTCGGGCACCGTCCCGCCGGTGAGCAGCGTCGCCCCGTCGGCCACGGCGCGCTCGACCTGGTCGTGGACGGTGTCGCGGAGGTCTTCGCGCGCGAGCGGGCCGAGGTCGGTCGCGGGGTCCATCGGGTCGCCGACCGTCAGGCGCTCCATCGCCCGGACGAACCGCTCGGTGAAGGCCTCGGCGATGGGGGCTTCGAGGATGAAGCGCTTGGCCGCGATGCAGCTCTGGCCGTTGTTCTGCGTCCGGCTCCTGACGCCGACCTCGACGGCGCGGTCGAGGTCGGCATCGGCGAGGACGATGAAGGCGTCGGAGCCGCCGAGCTCGAGGACGGTCGGCTTGAGGTGCTGCCCGGCGAGCGAGGCCACGGCGCGGCCCGCCGCCACGCTGCCGGTCAGCGTGACGCCGCGCACCCGGCGGTCGGCGATCACGGCGGGGAAGCGGTCGTGCGCCACGCGGAGGTTCTGGAATACGCCCTCCGCGAAACCGGCGTCGAGGAACAGGCGCTCCATCGCCGAGGCGCAGCCCTGCACGTTCTCCGCGTGCTTGAGGACCGCGACGTTGCCCGCCATCAGGTTCGGCGCGGCGAAGCGGAAGACCTGCCAGAAGGGGAAGTTCCACGGCATCACGGCGGCGATCGCCCCGAGCGGCTGATAGACGACCAGGCTTTTCGAGGCCTCGGTCTCGACGGCCTCGTCGGCGAGCTGCGCTGGGGCGCGCTCGGCGTAGTAGCGGCAGACGGTGGCGCACTTCTCGGCTTCGGCGACGGCCTGCGCGAGCGGTTTGCCCATCTCCCGCGTCATCAGCTCACCGAGCGCCGCTTTCCGGTCCTCGAGCAGGCTGGCGAGGCGGTGCATCGCGTCGGCGCGCTCGGCGAAAGGCAGGGCGCGGTGGTGCTGAAAGGCGGCCTCGGCCCGGCCGAGGCATTCGTCGGTCTCCGCCTCGCTGTGGTAGGCGTAGGTCGCGAGGGGGAGGCCGGTGGCAGGATTGACGGTCGTCATGGCGAGGCCGGGAAAGAGGGGTGGGGTATTAGATTTACGTTTTGCATTTCAAATAACCATAGAAACCGCTTGTGTTCTATCTTGGAAACACGGAGATTGTAGGCTGTTCCAATCCGCGCTGCCGTGGCTCGTTCCAATCCGACACTGACTCCACCCGAGAGCGGGCGCTTCCGCCTTCGCCTCCGCCGTTTGGCCGCCGCGACGCGCAGGCGGCTCCGGGCCGTCGTGGCGCGCGTCCCGTTCGTGCCCCGTCCGCCGAAGTCCGGACCACCGCCGGCCCCGCGCGCGCCGGGCGACGACGACGCCTACGCGGTGGCGAGAGACCGGATCGAGGCCTTCGTCGGGCGACCCGTCGGCAGCCTCGCCCTCTACGAGCGGGCGCTCCGGCACCGATCCGTGCTGCGCGGGAAGCCCAACGGCCACCTCCAGAGCAACGAGCGGCTCGAGTTCCTCGGCGACGCCGTGCTCGGCGTCGCCGTGGCGGAGCGCCTCTTCGCCGCGTTCCCCGACCGCAACGAGGGCTTCCTGACGCGCATCCGCGCCAAGCTCGTCAACGGCGTCATGCTCGCCGCCTTCGCCGAGGCGCGCGGCCTCGGCGACCTGCTCCTGCTCTCGCCCAACATGGCGCAGGGCGAGGGGCGGAGCAACCCGACCATCCTCGCCGACGCCTTCGAGGCCGTCCTCGGCGCGCTCTATCTCGACCTCGGCTTCGACGCGGCCCGCGCCTTCGTCTTCGAGCTGATCGAGGAGTACGTGGACCTCGACACGATCTCCGAGCAGCGGAGCAACTTCAAGAGCATGCTCCTCGAGCGCGTGCAGGCCGAGGGGCAGAGGCAGCCCCTCTACCACGTCGTCGCCGAGGAAGGCCCGAGCCACGACCGCCGCTTCACCGTCGAGGTGCGGGTCGGCGCGCAGCCGCTCGGGTTGGGCAGCGCCCGCTCGAAGAAGCAGGCCGAGCAGAAGGCCGCCCGCGAGGCGCTCGAGCGGCTCCGCGAAGAAGAAACGGAGGCCGTCGCTGCTGAGAAACAATAGGCCCGGCGGCTGTTAAGACGTGGCGAGTACAAGACCAGGGCGAGCGCAGGAACGACTCGGCGCTGACCCCGGAATCGACCGCTCCTCGTCCCCCTCGCTCCCGCGCCTCCGACCATGCAGCTTGCCTCCGACGCCGCCGTTCTCCGCCACCCGGACCGTTTCGAGCGCCGCCACAACGGCCCCGCCGCCGACGGCATCGCCGCCATGCTCGAGGCGCTCGGGCTGGACTCGCTTGACGCCCTCGCCTCGGCCGCCGTGCCGGACGCGATCCGCACCGACCGGCCGCTCGGCCTTCCCGCCGCGCTCACCGAGGCGCAGCTTCTGGAACGCGCGCGCGGCCTCGCCGAGCAGAACAGCATCTACCGCTCGTACCTCGGGATGGGCTACGCCGGCACCGTCACGCCGCCGGTGATCCTGCGCAACGTGTTCGAGAATCCGGGCTGGTACACGCAGTACACCCCGTATCAGGCCGAGATCGCGCAGGGCCGGCTCGAGGCGCTGCTGAACTTCCAGACGGCCGTCGCGGACCTGACGGGCCTGGAGATCGCCAACGCTTCGCTCCTGGACGAGGGCACCGCCGCCGCCGAGGCGATGAGCATGTTCTTCGGGCACGCGCGAGGCACGCGCTCGACGTTTTGGGTCGCCGCGAACTGCCACCCGCAGACCATCGCCGTGGTCCGGGGCCGCGCCGAGCCGATTGGCGTGACCGTGGCCGTCGCCGACCCGGCCGAGTTTGCGTTCGACGACGACACGTTCGGCGCGCTGCTTCAGTACCCGGCGACTGATGGGGCCGTTGAGGATTACGCCGCTGTGTGCGACGCCGCGCACGAGGCGGGGGCCTTCGTCGCCGTCGCCACCGACCTGCTCGCGCTCACGATGCTGACGCCGCCCGGCGAGTTCGGGGCGGACGTGGCCGTCGGCAGCTCGCAGCGGTTCGGCGTGCCGATGGGCTACGGCGGGCCGCACGCCGCGTTCTTCGCCACCACCGACGCGTTCAAGCGCAAGATTCCCGGCCGCATCATCGGCGTCTCGGTCGACGCCGACGGCAAGCCCGCGCTGCGGATGGCACTCCAGACGCGCGAGCAGCACATCCGCCGCGAGAAGGCGACCTCGAACATCTGCACCGCCCAGGTGCTGCTCGCGGTCATCGCCTCGATGTACGCCGTCTACCACGGGCCGGACGGGCTGCAAAAGATCGCGCGCCGCATCCACGGGTTCACGCGGCTGCTCGCCGCCGGCCTCGGCCGCCTCGGGCACGCCGTGCTGCACGACGACTACTTCGACACGCTCCGCATCCAGCCGGGCGATGGGTTCGCTGCCGGCGACCTCCTGAACCGCGCTGCCGACACCGGCATCAACCTCCGCAGCTTCGGCGACGGCACGCTCGGCGTCGCCCTCGACGAGACCGTCGAGATCGGCGACGTGAACGACCTGCTCGCGGTCTTCGCCGGCACTGCCGCGCCGGGCTTCACCGCCGACGAGCTCGTGGGCGAGATCAGCCTGGACTACGACGGCGCGCACGGCCGGACGTCGGACTTCCTGACGCACCCCAACTTCCACCGCTACCGGAGCGAGACCGAGATGCTGCGCTACCTCAAGCGGCTCGAGAACCGCGACCTCTCGCTCGCCCACGCGATGATCCCGCTCGGGAGCTGCACGATGAAGCTCAACGCGGCGGCCGAGATGATCCCCGTCACCTTCCCCGGTTTCTCGGACCTCCACCCATTCGCACCCGTGTCGCAGGCCGCCGGCTATCACGAGATGATGGACGAGCTGCGCGCCTGGCTCGCCGAGATCACCGGCTTCGCCGCCGTCAGCCTGCAGCCCAACTCCGGCGCGCAGGGCGAGCTGGCCGGCCTGATGACGATCCGTGCCTACCACCTCTCGCGCGGCGACACCGAGCGGACCGTCTGCCTCATCCCGTCGAGCGCCCACGGCACGAACCCCGCGAGCGCCGTCATGGCCGGCATGGAGGTCGTCGTCGTCAAGTCCGACGAGCGCGGCAACGTAGACATGGCCGACCTGAAGGCCAAGGCCGAAGAGCACGCCGACCGCCTCGCCGCGCTGATGATTACCTACCCGAGCACCCACGGCGTCTTCGAGCGGACGATCAGGGAGATCGCCGAGATCGTCCACGCGCATGGCGGGCTGGTCTACATGGACGGCGCGAACATGAACGCGCAGGTCGGGCTGTGCCGGCCGGGCGAGTTCGGGATGGACGTCTGCCACCTCAACTTGCACAAGACGTTCTCGATTCCGCACGGCGGCGGCGGGCCGGGCATGGGGCCGATCTGCTCGACCGCAGCGCTCGCCCCGTTCCTGCCGGGCCACCCGGTCGTGGAGAACGTCGGCGGCACCGACGGCATCGCGCCGATCTCCGCCGCGCCCTGGGGCAGCGCCTCGATCCTGCTGATCTCGTGGGCCTACATCGCCATGATGGGCGGGCCGGGGCTGACGCGGGCAACCGAGTTGGCGATCCTCAACGCCAACTACATGGCACGGCGGCTCGAAGGTCACTATGACGTCCTCTTCCGCGGGCCGGAGGGCTGGGTCGCCCACGAGTTCATCCTCGACCTCCGCCCGTTCTCGAATGCCGGCGTCACCGCCGAGGACGTAGCGAAGCGCCTGATCGACTACGGCTTTCACGCGCCCACGATGTCGTGGCCCGTCGCCGGCACGCTGATGGTCGAGCCGACCGAGAGCGAGGCGAAGGACGAACTAGACCGCTTCTGCGAGGCGATGATCGCGATTCGCTCCGAGATTCAGGAGGTCGAGTTGGGCGTCGTGGATGTGGAGCAGAGCGCGCTCCGGCACGCCCCCCACACCGCCGAGACCGTCACGGCGGATGAGTGGGACCGGCCGTACAGCCGGCAGCAGGCGGCGTACCCGGCGGCGTGGACGCGCGAGGCCAAGTTCTGGCCGTCCGTCGGCCGTGTGGACAACGCCTGGGGCGACCGCAACCTCGTCTGCTCCTGCCCGCCCGTCGAGGCGTACGAGTAGCGGCGCGGGGGCCGAGACCTCATAGGGGCGACCGGCCGGTCGCCCCTACGGTTCCAACGTGCGCTGGGGCAGCGGCGTGTTGAGCGCTCGGGCAAGGCGGATTTTCACGTCGACTCCGTCGAGCGAGGGCGACGGCCACACGCCGAGGGCGATGCTTCCTGATAGAGGGCCTCCACGATACGCCGGTTGTGCTCGAAGTCGGGCGGGGTCCGGCGGATGCGCTCGCGCTCGAAGGCGGCGACGCGCTCGAAGTCGGGTCGGATCATGGCGGTGCTACGCTCGCCGGGCCGGTGGGGTCCGTTTACCCAGTCGGGCAGCGGACGCGGGTGGTAGCTTCCGGGCACGCGCTCCCGTCTCCTCGTTTCCCCCGCTTCGGCATGGCAGTC
Source organism: Rhodothermales bacterium (assembly GCA_965215165.1). Classification (GTDB taxonomy): domain Bacteria; phylum Bacteroidota; class Rhodothermia; order Rhodothermales; family JANQRZ01; genus JANQRZ01. The sequence continues at coordinate 3,173,368 of CBDCCX010000006.1, forward strand.
CGGCCCTCGTTCTCCGGTCACGAGACGTTCCCCCTCCGCTTCGGCTGGCTGAAGAAGGCCCTCGACGCAGCGACCGATGACCCGTTCATCTTTGGCGATGACACGGCGATTGCGCGCTTTGGCGTCGGAAAAAATATGGTCCGTGCGATCCGGTATTGGACGGGGGCGGCGGGTGTGCTCGAAGCGGGAGAAGAGCGCGGCTCGATGCGGCCGACGGCGCTCGGTCGGTACCTCTTCTCGGATGACGGGGCCGACCCGTTCATGGAGGACGCGGGCACGCTCTGGCTTCTGCACTGGTACCTCTGCCGCGCGCCGGAGCCGGCGACGCTGTGGCACTTCGTCTTCGGCCACTGGCACGGGGCCGCGCTCGACTTCGACCTCATCGAAGACGCCCTCGAACCGTGGGTGCAGAAACACGCGAACGGAGCGGGGTGGCCGTCGGAGGCGACGCTCAAGCGCGACTTGCTCTGCCTCGTCGGCACCTATGCCCGGCCGACCTCGGCGCGCGGCTCCGTCGAGGACCGGCTCGGCAGCCCGCTCGCGGACCTCGGCCTCGCGCAGCAGACGCCGTCGGGACCGAGGCTGCGGCGGGGGGCACCGCGCGCGCTGCCGCCGTGGGTGTTCGTCTACGCCGTGCTCGACGTGTGGGCGCGGCGCGCGCCGAAGCGGAGGACCCTCGCGCTCCACGATGTGCTTCACGCCGCCGGTAGCCCCGGCCGTGTTTTCCTCCTCGACGAGGCCGAAGCGTTCGACCTCATCCGCCGGGTCGAGGAGATGGGCGACGCCCCGTTCAGCTACCGCGACACCGCCGGCATCCGGCAGCTCTACCGCACCGACGCTCCCCTCGACCCGAACGGCGCGCTCGAACGGCACTACAGCCACCCGTGGCTGGACGCCTCGCTCTCCGAAGTCACCCCCGCATGACTGACGCTACGCCTACCCCCGCCGTCTCGATTCGCGGGCGCTTTCGGCGCTCCGTGGACCTCGCCCGCGACGTCTACGCCGACGGCCCGCTCGACGGCTACGTCGTCACGGTGACGGCGCGGCAGACGGTCCGCCGCCTCGCCCGCGCGCTGCGTGATGCCGACGCGCCGCGCGCGTGGTCCGTGGTCGGACCCTACGGCGGCGGCAAGAGCGCGTTCGCTCTCTTCGCGGCGCGGCTCCTCGGCGGGCACGACGACGCGGGTGAGCGATTAGCTGGGGCCGACGCCGAGGCCGCGGCGATGTTGGGCGAGGCACGCGGCGGGGCGTTCTGCCCCGTGCTCGTCGGCGGCTCCCGCGAGCCGCTCGGGACGGCCCTCCTGCGCGGGCTGCACCGGGCGGCCTGCCTCAACGCCGACGCACTCGGCACGCTCGCGGACGAGGCGGAGACGTTGCTCGAAGAAGCGGAGGCTGGAACGCCGCCGACGGAGCGGAACGTCACCGAGCTCTTCGAGCGAGCGGCGGAGGCAGTCCACGACGCGACGGGCGGCGGGTTGTTCGTCGTCGTGGACGAGCTCGGGAAGCTGCTCGAGTACGCCGCGCTCCACCCCGACGCGTCGGACCTCTTCGCGCTGCAACGCCTTGCCGAGCGCGCCGCCCGCAGCGACGTGGACGCGCCCGATCCGAAGCGCCCGCCGCTCCTCCTCCTCACGATCCTCCATCAGGCGTTCGACCGCTACGCGGGGTCGCTCCCGCCGGAGCAGCGCGAGGAGTGGCGCAAGGTGCAGGGCCGGTTCGAGGACGTGGCCTACGCCGAGCCGGTGGACGAGACGCTGCGTCTGCTGAGCGAGGCGATCCGGACCGAAGCTCCCGTCGAAGCCGACGGCGTAGTGGACGCTGTGCTCGGCGCGGCGCGGCTGCCCGAGCGCGTGGACCGGGACGCCGCGCGGCGGCACCTCGCCGGGGCTCTCCCGCTCCACCCGGCCGTGAGCGTGCTCGTCGGGCCGCTCTTCCGGCGGATGGCGCAGAACGAGCGGACGCTCTTCGCCTTCCTCGCCTCCGGCGAACCGCTCTCGTTCCTCGACGTCGTGCGCAGCGGCGAGACGCTCTACCGGCTCGACCACCTCTACGACTACCTCACCGGCGCGCTCGGGGCGAGCCTCACGCGCGGCGCCGCCGGGCGGCTGTGGGCCGAGACCGAGGCCGCGCTCGGCAGCCTCGACGCGCCGACGCCGCTCATGGTGCGCCTCGTCAAAACAATTGCGCTGCTCGACTTCGCCGGCGACCTCGCCGGGCTGCGTGCCTCGCCCGCCCTTCTCGAAGCCGCTGCCGATGCCGAACCCGATGCCGTCCGCGACGCGCTCGATGCGCTCGTCAAGAGCCGCGTCGTGATCCACCAAGTCCACCTCGACCGCTACCGCGTCTGGCAGGGGAGCGACTTCGACCTCGGTGCCCGCCTCGCGGCGGCCTACGCCGAGCTCCCGCCCGCCCGGCCCCTCGCCGAAATGCTGGCCGAGGCGCTCCCGCCCGCGCCCGTCGTCGCCCGGCGGCACTCCTACAAGACCGGCACGACGCGTGCCTTCGCCGTCCGCTACGCGACCGAGACCTCGTGGCGGGCTGCGTTGGAGCCGGACGAGGACGAGCGCGCCGATGGGCAGATCGTCTACGTGCTCCCGGACAGGATGCTGTCCGAACCGGAGACCGAAGCGCTGCATGACGAGCTTGCCGCGGCCTCCCACGATCCGATGACGTTCTTCGCCGTGCCCGACGGCGTCGGCGGGCTGCGTGAGCGCGTTCGCGAGCTCGCCGGGCTGGACTGGGTGCGGGAGCACGCGGAAGAACTGGAAGGCGATGCCGTGGCCCGCCGCGAGCTCGACGCCCGCCGCGCCGCCACCGCCTCCCGCATCGAAACCGCCCTCGACGCCCTCCTCCGCCCCGACGCCGAGGGCGGGCGGCCCTGCACGTGGATTCACCGGGGCGAGCGGCTGCGCTTCGACAGCGAGCGCGAGATGCAGCAGACGCTCTCCGCCGCCTGCGCCGGCGCGTTCCCTGACACCCCGGCGATCTGGAACGAGCTCGTCAACCGCCACAGCCCGTCGTCGAGCGCGGTGCGGGCGCTCAAAGAGCTGCTCGTCGCGCTCATCGAAGAGTCCGACGAGGAGGGTCTGGGGTTCGAGGGCTACCCGGCTCCCTACGGCCTCTACCTCTCGATCCTCGCCTCGACGGGGATGCACCGCGAGATCGCGCCCGGCATGTGGGCCGTGGCTCCGCCCGAGGACGAGCACGCCGGGTGCCGCGCCGCGTGGGACGCCATCTTCGAGACGCTTCAAGGTGGCAGCGGGCAGCGCGTCGGCGTCCCCGACCTCTACGCCCGCCTCATGGACCCACCGTTCGGGATGCGCGAAGGGCTGCTGCCGATCTTTCTCGTGGTGGCGCTGAAGTACGCCGAGCGCGACGTGGCAGTCTATCAGGACGACACGTTCGTTCCCGCGCTTGGACTCGCCGAAGTCGAACTCCTGCTGCGCGTGCCGGAGAAGTTCGAGGTGCAGTGGGTGGCGCTCGAAGGCGGGCGCAAGGAGGTGCTCGGCGCGCTTGCTCCCGTCGTCGGTTTGCCGGAGACGACCGAAGACTTGTTGCCGGTCGTGGTCCGGCTGCTCGGGCTCGTCCGCGACCTCCCGGCATACACGCAGCAGACGGCGACGCTCTCGGACCGGACGCTCCGCGTGCGCGAGGCGCTGCGGCACGCCGTCGAGCCGGCGACGCTCCTCTTCGGCGCGCTCCCCGAAGCCTGCGGGCTGCCCTCATTCCTCTCCCGGCCCCACGTCGAAGACGGCGAGCCGACCGCGTTCGCCGCCGCGCTTCGCGCCGCGCTGACCGAGCTCGGCGGGGCCTACGATGCCCTCCTCGCCGAGATCGAAGACGCGATTGCCGAGGCGTTCGGCCTCCGCACCGAGGACCGGCAGGCGCGGCGGCATGAGCTTAACACCCGCGCCTTGCCCGTGCTGCCGGAGGCGACGCAGACCAACCTCCGCGCCTTCCTCGTCCGCGCCACCGACGCCGCGCTCGACCCACAAAGCTGGCTAGAGTCGCTCGCCGCCCTCCCGACGAAGCGCCCGCCCGCGCATTGGGTGGACGCTGACCGGGGGCGGTTCGCCGCAGGCCTCCGCGAGATCGCCCGGCGGTTCCGCACGCTCGAACCTATCGTCTTCGAGACCTCCGGCGACGGCGAGGTGGGTGAACCCGAGACGGTGCACCGCGTCCGCCTCGGCGTGACCGAGCTTTACGAGGCCGAGCAGGAAGGCGTGGTGAGTGTGCGGAAGGATGAAGAAGAGGACGTCAGCAACCTCGTGTCGCACCTTGAGCGGGAACTCACGAGTTTCTGCGGCGGCCTTAGTTTAGACGCGAAGCTGACTGCCCTCGGACGGGTGATGCGGCGGCTGCTTCGGGAACGCGACGAGACTCTTCAAGAAGACGAGGCAGGAGCATGAGACACGTATTGGGTGTCAGCGGCGGCAAAGACAGCTCGGCCCTCGCTATCTATTTGAAAGACCCGGAGCGGTGGCGGAAAGTGCTCGGCAAGAACTGCGACACGCCGCGCGAGCCGGTGCTGGACATGGAGTACGTGTTCTGCGACACCGGCAAGGAGCTTGACGAGACGTACAGCTACTTGCACGAACTCGAAGTCTTCCTCGGCAAGCCGATCACCTACCTGAATCCCGACCGCGACTTCGACCACTATCTCGAACTCTACCGGGGCTACCTGCCGAGCGCGAACATGCGGTGGTGTACCCGGATGCTCAAGCTCAAGCCCTTCGAGGAGCACATCGGCGACGACGCCGTGGTGAGCTACGTCGGCATCCGTGCCGACGAAAATCGCTCCGGCTACATCACCACGAAGCCCAACATTACGCCCGTCTTCCCCTTCAAAGAGGACGGCATCGAGAAGGCCGACGTGTTCCGCATTCTGGAAGAGAGCGGCGTCGGCGTACCCGACTATTACAAGTGGCGCACGCGGAGCGGCTGCTACTTCTGCTTCTTCCAACGGCGCAGCGAGTGGGTCGGCCTCAAAGAGCGCCACCCGGACCTGTATGAGAAGGCGAAGGCTTACGAGAAGATCGACGAGGAGACGGGCGAGCACTTCACGTGGTCAACTACGGAATCGCTCGTCGAGCTTGAAAGTCCTGAGCGAATGGCTGCGATCATGGGTGATGTGGAGAAGCGGAAGGAACGGCTGAAAAAGAAGCCTCAGAAGCAAACGCTGATGCAGATGCTCGATGAGCTTCGTGAACTGGAAGACGACCAAGCCGGCTGCAACATCTGCCACCTCTAAACGCGATATGCCTTACTAAAGGCATAGTCTCTATTTGAACACTAAGACTCCATCGCATGCCTAGCATCGAACAACTCCTGGAAGAGGGAAGCAAGGAAATCGTAAGAGGTCACATTCGGAAGATCGTTGAGATTTACGATCTCGAATGGATTGTTACGCACGAGCTCGTTCAGAACGCAATTGACGCCATTCAGTCAAATCCCCGTGTGGATCATGGGACTGTACAACTCATACTTGATTTCGATAACAACACCGTGAGTGTGCGTGATAACGGGACAGGGTTCGAAAACGATCTAGGTTTGCTCAGGCCAGGCGGAACTGGTTCTGAAAAGCGATTATCATCACGTTCTCCTGCTAAAGGCTACCAAGGAGTAGGGCTAAAGGCAGTCATGTATTCCACTAGGGAATTCGAATTGGTAAGCCAGACTCCAAATGAGGAATGGACTTTCCTTTCCCAAGGACTCCGCCAGTACATAGACCCTGAGGTAGAAGCAAACCCCGAGTATGAAACGGAAGTATTAAAACAGGATTCTAAAAACACTTATACCGAGATCACCGCCACATTCCCGGACGGTTGGCTCAACGATTTCGTCATTGCAGTCGAGCGTCACCTTGGAAAGGACTCTGATAAGTGGAAAGCTCTCTATGAAAGTGAGCGGCCAAAGAACGGAGAAGACCCATATAGTGCGTATCTGAGTCATTTCTGGGGATGGTACTTCAGGACGCAATCGTATGTGGGATGCGTGAATGGCCTACTCAATGTTCCTGTGCAGAATCCTGATACAGGAGAGTTAGAAGCGATGAAGCCAATAGAGATAGCGATGACACTTCGCTCCTCCAAGGAGTTTGTTGGTGTACCGGGCCAACTTGGTGGATGGCTTCAAGGACTGCAGGAAACGGAGTACATGACTTCCTTTCCATATAAAGCATGGGACTTCGCGGAGGTCGCACTCGAAAATGAAAAGCAATCAGCGAAGTACCGGATTGTACCCCAACTTGTGCAGATTAAACCCAACGATCCTACATGGGAAGATCTCTCTGTCTCGTTCCGTGATAAATTTCTTGATCTCAAGCTTACTCCAAATGAGAAAGCAGAAGACTTCCGCGAGCGCTATGCTGATCTCATTGCTATTCTTGAACGGCCCCGCTCTCGTGTACGAGCCGAAGACTTTGAGGATGTGCTTAGGCGAGTCACAGGAATATACCTCGCTATCGGCCGCACTTCCCATTTCGAGACGCTCGGCGTACCCAACCGTGGCCTCAAGCTGATAGCATCTAACGGTACGCCAACTGCCCACGAGCTTACTGTACGGAGTACCTCCTCTACTTGGTACATGGAAACGATCCACTTTGTCGTCAATGTAGACGCTACTCTCAACATTGGTAAGCGACACATGGTGAACACTTGGTTAGTAGGCCGCCTCCGCGAACTTTTTGAAGCATGTTACCCATCGCTCGTCGCGATCTCAAAGCTGTTCGTAGAACGAGACCCTGATGGAGGGGATGGAGAACCACCTATGCCTGATGTAATTGACCTTTCTAGACTTAGCCGACAAGGGCTGTCATTCCGCCGTTTCCCCGCCGATGAGAGCACCTTAGTTGGCCTCTTTAGCACCGCCATGAGCCTTCTCGACCCTGATTTCTCTGTGTACGGTTTCTTTGGAAAGGCCCGATACGACGGGAAGTTTTTATGGGATCGCACGGAGCCGCGGAGCGATGTCGAGTTGAAGAGGCTGGAGTTTAAACTCTCTCTTCAAAAACTCGTTGACGAGTTTGATCTCGCTACGCACGACAAGGAGTTTCGGGACGTCTCGCTCGTCGTAGTGTGGGACCGAACGGTGACCAAATCAGGGTGGTCGGTAAAAGGAATCTCTCCACCGAGACGTACACAACTCGATAACATGGGCGTCCCGACGGACCTTATTGAGCACGTGTTAGAGGACCGGCTTGGCATGTTTCGTCCTCTTATTTGCGTAGCCGATCTCCTTGCAAAAGTGCCCCTTGAGGAAAGCACTGAAGACGATCTAAACGAGTACGTTCGCTCGATGAAGTAATTCAGGGTTTTGACCCTTCGGGACTTCAACTCAATGTTGTTCGCGTGCGTCGGAGACCGAGGTGCAGTGCGAGGCCGAGCGGATCGTCGCTGCCTTCGTCCGCTCCTACGACTTCCTCCCGCAAGCACCCGCTGCCTGATCGCGTCTTCGGATTCCATATCGCTCTTGGCGGAAACGGCGGCTGCGCCGGGCTACGGCCTTTTCCCGCATCAGCGCCGCGCCCTCCACGAGGCTGCCGACGCGCTCGACGCGCCGCCGCACCGCGTCGTCCTCCACATGCCGACGGGGGCCGGGAAAACGCGCACGACGATGCACCTCGTGGCACGCCACCTCCGCGAGCGGTCCGAGCGCGGCTTGGTCGTGTGGCTGGTCTACGGCGAGGAGCTGTGCGAGCAGGCCGCCGCCGAGTTTGAGCGGGCGTGGGCGCACCTCGGCGACCGCCCGGTCCGCGTCGTCCGGTTCTGGGGCAGCGCGGACCTCGACGTGCCGGAGGACGGGGTCGTCGTCGCCTCCCTCCCGAAGCTGTACGCGGCGGCGATGAAGCGGGTCGGCGACCTCGCCGCGCTCGCCAATGCCGCGACGCTCGTGGTCGTGGACGAGGCGCATCAGGCGGTGGCTCCGACCTACGCCCTCGTTATCGACGCGCTCACGGTCGGCACGCGGACGCCGCTCCTCGGGCTCACGGCGACGCCGGGCCGGACGTGGAACGACCTCGACGCCGACGAGGCGCTCTCGCGGTTTTTCGGTCGGCGCAAGGTCACGCTCCGCGTGGACGGCTACGACAACCCGGTGGACTACCTCGTGGCTGAGGGCTACCTCGCCCGCGCCCATTTCCACGCCCTCCACCACGACGGCACGCTCGACCTCTCGGCGCGTGAGCAGGAGCGCGTTGCGCACGACCTCGACCTCCCCGCCGCCGTGCTCCGCCGCCTCGCTGCCGACGAACAGCGCAACGCCGCCATCCTCGCCCGTCTCAACCGGCTGACGCGGGCGCACCCGCGCGTGCTCGTCTTCGCCGCGACCGTCGCCCACGCCGACCTCCTCGCCGGCCTCCTCCGGGCACGCGGCACCGAGGCGTACAGCGTCAGCGCAGCCACGCCGCCTGCCGCCCGGCGGCAACGCCTCGACCGCTTCCTCGCCCCGGACGACCGCCCTGTCGCGCTCTGCAACTACGGTGTGCTCACCACCGGCTTCGACGCGCCCCGCACGAGCGCCGCGCTCGTCGCCCGGCCCACGAAGTCGCTCGTGCTCTACAGTCAGATGGTCGGCCGCGCGCTTCGCGGCCCCCGCGCCGGCGGCAACGCCGACGCCGAAATAGTCACCGTCCTCGACCGCGCGCTCCCCGGTTTCGGGAGCGTCGCCGAGGCTTTCTTCAACTGGGAAGACGTATGGAACTGAACACGCCCAACACGAACGGCGCGCAGTTGCGCCTGCACGACATCGTCCCGACGCACCTCGCGATCCGCGCGATGCGCGACAACGGCTACAAGAACGCCGCCTACGCCCTCGCCGAGCTGATGGACAACGCCATTCAGGCCGGAGCCGAGCGCGTCGAGCTCCTCGCCGCCGAGCGGAGCGAGCTTGTCCAACAGCGGCAGCGCTCGCGGCTCCACCACGTCGCCGTGCTCGACGACGGGTGCGGGATGGACGCCGACACGCTCCGCGTGGCGCTTCAGTTCGGCAACGGCACCCGGCTCGACGCCTCGCAGCACGACGGCATCGGACGCTTCGGAATGGGCTTGCCCTCGGCCTCGATCTCGCAATGCATGCGCGTGGACGTGTGGTCGTGGAAGGACGGCCCCGAGGCTGCGCTCCATACCCATCTCGACCTCGACGAGGTCGCGGGTGGGCAGATGGTCGAGGTGCCGGAGCCGGCACCCGCCGCGATCCCGGACGTGTGGCGCACGGCGACGGAAGCGTGGGGCAAGAGCGGGACGCTCGTCGTGTGGAGCATCCTCGACCGGATGACGTGGCGGACGGCGCGCGCCCTCTTCGACAACTCCGAGTTCGTCGTCGGGCGGATGTACCGCCGGTTTATCGACGACGGCCGCGTCACGATCCACTTCCGCAAGTTTGACCTCGACCATCCATCGGAGCCAAGCGAGGAGCGGTTCGCGCTCCCCAACGATCCCGGCTACCTGATGGAGCGCACCTCGACGCCGGAGCCGTTCGCCGACGAGCCGATGTTCCACCTCCACAGCGGAAACTGGGACGAGCAAATCCGCTTTCGCGGTGAAATGCACCCGATCAGTATTCGGTTCTCGGTAGCGAAGGAAGAGGCTCGCCTCGGTCGACGCAACGCCGGCAGTACGCCGCATGGCAGGCACGCCGGGAAGAACATCGGCGTCTCGATCGTCCGTGCCGGCCGCGAGCTCGAGCTCGACCAGTCGTGGATCAGAACATTCGACACGCGCGAGCGGTGGTGGGGCGTCGAGATCAGCTTCTTGCCCGGTCTCGACGAGCTGTTCGGCGTGACCAACAACAAGCAGTCGGCCCGCAACCTTCATCAGATCACCGACGCTGAGCTGTTCGAGTCCGGTGAGTACGACGCCGAGGAGGCCGAGTACCTCGGCGAAGACGGTGACCCCCGCTACGTCGTCCGCGAAATCTCAGATCGGGTTCAGGACAATCTGCGCTCGATGCGCGAGCTCATCAAGCGGCAGGCCAAGAACGACGAGCGTGCAGCTCAGCGGCGTCTCCGCCACGAAGAGGCGCGGGCGCAGCACTCGCCGGAGCAGCACGCGACGCAGGTCGTTCGGCAGCGCGCAGAGTCGGAAGGTCTGGAATCCGAAAGCGACCGGCAGGAGGCCGAGCCGACCGATCAGCGTGTCGAGAGCTTGACCGAACTGTTCACGCGCGAGGCGGACATTCCTGAGCCGGATGCCCGCCAGCTTGCCGCCGAACTCGTTGAGTCGGACCTAAAGTTCGAGTTCGTCGACACCCGCTTCGAGTCTACGGCCTTCTTCTCGGTCGAGCGCAACGGTGGTGTTCTGGTTGTCAAGCTCAATACGACGCACCCCGTCTACCGGCACCTCGTCGAAGCGCTTGAGCGCGACGCGAGCAGCGCCTCGGAGGAAGACTTGCGCGAGAGTCTGACTGCAGCCCGAGATGGTCTGCGCCTGTTGCTCATGGCATGGGCGCGCTACGAGGATGAGGCGTCGGGCATGAAGGAGGACCGCCTCAAAGACGTCCGCCAAGAATGGGGTCGCATCGCCCGCGACTTCCTCCGCACGGACGAGTAGCCGAACGGCACACCGATGAGTGGACCTTGATTCGGCATCAATGGAAAAGCCCCGTCCGGCAGGTGCCGGGCGGGGCCTCGTGGCTGCGTGAGGTCGTAGCAGCGAAAGGGTGTGTGCCTTCAGGCGTGCGTCGCCGAGAGAAGGTCTTCCAGCTCTTTGGGTTTCGGCAGCTTCACCTCATCGCCGCAGAGCGTCGCGTCGAGGTAGAAGCGGGCGAAGGCGGCGCGCTCGTCGGCCGAGGCGTCGGCCTCGTCGAAGGCGTCGGAGAAGTCGTCCCACTGCGACTGTGCCAGCCGGCCGGCGACGTAGTGGGCGAGTAAGGCGGGGAGCGCGGGGCGGGTGGCGAACGGAGCGGTCATGACGATGTGGCTAAGGGGATGGCACGGGGAATGCCGGAAGGGGTTGCCGTCGCTTCTCCAACTCGCGTGCCAACTTCACCAATCCTCAACAGGAGGGCTACAGCGCCGTTTTCTCGTTGAGTCTAGGTTCCCTATCACCCCGACTGTCTCCCCTAATCTCCCCCTTCGCGCGAGCGACGAGCAGCGGTTGGGGAGCCGAGAGTTTGCAGCACCACCCCATCCATAGCTCATCGCTCGTCGCTAGGCCAAGACGATCTCCTTGCGGAGGCGGGCGACGGGGACGCCGAGCTGCTCGCGGTACTTCGTCACCGTGCGGCGGGCGATCTGGAAGCCGCGCTCCTCCAACATCGAGGCGATCTTCTGGTCCGAGAGCGGCTTCTCCTTGTCCTCCTCTGCCACGATCCGCTCGATGATGGCCTTGACCTCCTTGTTCGAGATTTCCTCGCCGCTGTCGGTCGACAAGCCCTCGGAGAAGAAGTACTTCAGCTCGTAGACGCCCCACTCGGTCTGGACGTACTTGCCGTTGACCACGCGCGAGATGGTCGAGATGTCCATCCCGATCTTCTCGGCGACGTCCTTGAGGATCATCGGCTTGAGGTTGCCCTCGCCCTCGCGGAAGAAGTCCTCCTGGAGCTCCACGATGGCGTGCATCACCTTGAGCATGGTGGCCCGGCGCTGGTTGATGGAGTTGATGAACCACCGGGCGCTCTCCATCCGGTTCTTGAGGAACTGCTTGGTGTCGCCCTTGCCGGTGCCCTTGCTCTTCGGTGCTGCGCCGTTCGCGGCCTTGCCCTTCTTGCCGTCTTTGGCCGAGAGCTGGTGCCACATCTGGCGGTAGTGCCGGTTGATCCGCAGCTCGGGCGCGTTGCGGCCGTTGAGCGAGAGGATGAACTCGCCGTCGACGATCTCGACGGTATAGTCCGGCGTGACGTAGTTGGTGCTGGCGGCGAACGCTCCTTCGCCTGGCTTGGGGTCGAGGCGCTGAATCAGGTCGAAGGCTTCCTTGAGCTCCTCCTCGTGGAGGCTGTGCTTGCGGAGGAGCGTGTCGAAGTGCTTCATCGTGAAGGCCTTGTAGGTGTCTCGCACGATGTCGATGGCGGTCTCGCGCCCGTCCACGTCGTCGGGCATCGCCTCGAGCTGAACGAGGAGGCACTCGCGGAGGTCGCGGCTGGCGATGCCGACGGGGTCGAGCCGCTGGAGGCGCTTGAGGACGGCCTCCACGTCGTCGTCGGTGAGCATCAGGCCCTGGCTGAACATGATGTCGTCGACGATGGACTCGATGGGCCGGCGGAGGTAGCCGTCCTCGTCGATCGACCCAATGATTTGCTCGGCAATCGTCTCTTGGGTCTCGTCGAAGTTGAGCATCCCGATCTGGTCGCGGAGGTGCTCCGCCATCGAGGACTTGTAGGGCATCGGGATCTCGCGCTGCTCCTCCTCGGCGGAGTGGTCGACGCGGGCTTTGTAGCCGTAGAGGTCGTCGGAGCTGTTCAAGAACTCGTCCCAGTCGAACTCGTCCTCGCGGTCGCCCTCGGCCTCGCGCTCCTTCTCAGCCTCTTTGGCCTCTTTAGCCTGAAGCTCGTCGTCGGCGTCGGTCTGGACAACCTGCTCCTCCTCGTCCTCGCCCTCCTCGAGGAGTGGGTTGATCTCCATCTCCTCCTTGATCCGCTGCTCCAGCTCGAGCGTCGGGAGTTGCAGCAGCTTGATGTACTGGATCTGCTGGGGCGAGAGCTTCTGCTGAAGCGACTGCTTTTGCTGGAGGTTTAGCATGGCGGGGCGAGGAAAGGGGCGAGCCTATGCATCGAAGAGCACGGCGGCGCGCTCGATGCAGGCGGCCCGGAACTGCTCGTACCAGGCGTCGCCGTATTTGCGGGTGAGGGGCGTGCGGAGAAAGTCGTAGAGCTGGACCCCGCGCCGGCGGCCGCGCCGGACGGCGGGCGCGCACAGGTCGATCTGCTCGTAGTTGAGCACCTCGGTCCCGCCGACGGCCTCGACGCGGACCGGGAAGAGGTGGCACGAGAGGGGCTTCTCGAAGTCGATCCGCCCGTCGCGGTACGCGTTCTGGAGCGCGCACTTGGCGACCGGGCCGTCGTAGACGACGAAGACGCACTCGCGGCCGTCGACGCAGGCGGTGCCGTAGTGGCCCGGCTCCTCGTCCACCCACACGCCGACGTCGTCGATGACGGCGAGGGCTTCGGGGCGGAGGTCGCGCGCGACGGCGGGGAGGGCGCGCTCGAGGTCGGCGCGCTCGTGCGGTTCGAGCGGCGCGCCGCGGTCGCCATGGACGCAGCAGCCGCCGTGGCACCGGCCGAGGTGGCAGGCGAACGGGGCGTCGAGGACCGCGTCGGAGATGAGGATGTCGTCAACTGCAAACATGGTACCAAGAGACTACGGCCCACGGCGGGTCGCTGTCAACGGTATCGGAGCCGGGCGGTCGCTTTTTAAAGCCGAGCGGCGGAAAGAGGAGAGGGAAAAGAGAGAAGCGAGGAAAAGATAGGGGAGAAGGCTGCTCGTCCCCGTTCTCTCCTCTGCCCTCGAAAGGCTGGTCTGTCCTCGAAAGGCTGACGCGGGGCTGTCAGCAGGCCGCCGTACCTTGCCCTCCCCCCGACGCCGACCCCCTCACCGATGGAAAACCGCCCCCTCGTCTCCGCCCAGCCCGCGCGCGCGGAGGAGGACTTCGAGAAGAAGCTCCGCCCGCAGTCGCTCGACGAGTTCGTCGGGCAGCAGAAGATCAAGGACAACCTCCGGGTGTTCATCACCGCCGCCCTGCAGCGCGGCGAGTCGCTCGACCACGTGATGCTCTCCGGGCCGCCGGGACTCGGGAAGTGCATCACGCCCGACAGCCTCGTGCTCACGGCGTCGGGATGGACCGAGTTCTCCGAGCTGATCCCAGAGGGCATGAAGCCGGGTGAGAGCCGCCCGGTCCAACTCGCCGTGTTCGGGGTGGGCGGGTTGGAGCCGGCGTCGCATGTGTATTGCAGCGGTCGCGTCCCGACGCTCCGCCTCCGAACGCGGGCAGGCTTCGAGCTAGAGGGGACGCCGCACCATCCCGTGCTGGTTGCCTCGGCCGAGGGGCCGGAGTGGAAGCGGCTCGACGCGCTTACACCGGACGACCACGTTGCCGTGGCTCGCGGCGCGCGGGTGCCGGGCACGACGCATCGGGAAGCATGGGTGCCGGACGGAAACGCGGCCCGGAGCGCGCGCTCCGAGCGTGTCGTCCGGCGGCTCCACGCGACGCTGTCACGCCGGCTCGGGCGGTCGCCTGCCCGCGTCGAGCTTCGCGCGGCCTACAGCCACGCCACAGGTGCGGGTCTTACTGCAAATCCGGAGCAGACGGCGCAGCGACTCGGCCTGCCGCTCAGCGACGGTCGCCGCTTGGCAACCGCTCCGGCCGATGCCCTGGTCGTCGACGCGATGCCGCCGCAGGGCCGGGAGATCGTACTCGATGCCGACCTCGCCTACCTCCTCGGGGCCGTCGTGGGGGACGGGCACGTGGAGAAAGGCGCGTTGGCCCCCGCGTTCGTGATCACGTGCGACGAGCCAGAGATGCAGCGCGAGCTAGGGCGGATCAGTCGGAAGCACTTCGGCCGCGAGGTGATGCCCGCTCGGTATGGGGAGGCATCCCCTCGCCTGCGGTTCTCTCAGACCATTGGCCGCCTCTGCCTCGAGTTCGGTCTGACGACGGCTGGGGCTGCGGGCAAGACGGTGCCGCGTGCCGTCCTCACCGGCACACCCGAGGTTGTCGCGGGGTTCTTGCAGGGCCTTTTTGATGCTGACGGTCACGCGCGCGCCGACGGCGTCGAGCTTGGGACACGGTCGGAGCGGTTGGCGGCGCAGGTGCAGCTTTTGCTCACTGGCCTCGGCATCATCGCATATCGGAAGCAGGTGCAGAAGGTCGGCGCACCGTTTTGGACGCTCTTCATCGGCGGCAGCAACGCCGTCCGGTTCTACCGCACCGTCGGGTTCCGCCTCTCGCGAAAGCAGGCGCGGGCGGCAGAGATGTCGGAGCGTCGGGGCTGGAGCCGGAGCGAGCTCGTACCCGGCGCGGCCGGTCTTCTGCGGGCCCTCTTGCAGGATTCGGTGCCTCACTCCCGCGCCGTCCACAAAGCCTTCGGGCACGTCGTCCGTGGAGACCGGACAGTGAGCCGCAACCAAGCCGTTCGCCTCCTCGCCCTGCTCCCGGAGCACGTCCGCGAGATGCCTGCCTATGATCGCCTCGCGGCGCTCCTCGATCCTCGCTTCGTGTGGGACCGCGTAGCCGCTACGGAGCCGTCAGAATCCGAGGCCTACGACTTCGTCGTGCCCGGCACGCACTCCTTCGTCGCTAATGGGATCGTCAATCACAACACCACGCTCGCCGCGATCGTCGCCGAGGAGATGGGCGCGGCCTTCAAGACCACGAGCGGCCCGGCGCTCGACAAGCCCGCCTCGATCGCCGGCATCCTGACGAACCTCGAGGAGGGCGACGTGCTCTTCATCGACGAGATCCACCGGATGAGCCCGATCATCGAGGAGTACCTCTACTCGGCGATGGAGGACTACGCCATCGACATCCTGATCGACTCCGGCCCCTCAGCCCGGAGCGTCCGCATCTCGCTGCCGCCGTTCACGCTCGTCGGCGCGACCACCCGCAAGGGCCTGCTCACGGCCCCGCTCCGCGCCCGCTTCGGGATCGACTTCCGCTACGACTACTACACGGCCGACCTGCTCCGCAAGATCGTGCTGCGCTCGGCGGACATCGTGAACGTCGAGATCGAGGAGGACGGGGCGCACGAGATTGCCCGCCGCAGCCGCGGCACCCCGCGCATCGCCAACCGCCTGCTGCGCCGGGCGCGCGACTTCGCCGAGGTCGAGGGCGAGGGCCGGATCACGCGCGCGCTCGCCGACTACGCCCTCAACGCGCTCGAGGTGGACGAGGCCGGCCTCGACGAGATGGACGCCCGGATCCTGCTGGCGCTGATGGAGAAGTTCGACGGCGGACCGGTCGGCGTGAGCACGATCGCGGTGGCCGTCAGCGAGGACGCCGGCACGGTCGAGGAGGTCTACGAGCCGTACCTGATCCAGGAGGGCTTCCTGGCCCGGACCCCGCGCGGCCGCGTCGCCACCCCCCGCGCCTACGACCACTTCGGCCTGACCCCGCCGGCCAAGCAGGCCGACATCTTCGACCTCGGCTGATTCTCGGGGAGGGAGGATGGAAGGTGGAGAAGAGACGCTCTTCTCGATCCTCTACTCTTCATCCTCCAGACCCGGCTCATCCTCTAGACCCGGCTCCAGCAGCGGCGTCTGCAGCGACTCCTCGGGCACCACCTCGTCGTAGAACGACGTGTCCATCCCGCGCGTCCCGAGGATCACCAGGAGCGGGAGGACGAAGAACACGAGGGCGACGTAGCCAAACGCGTAACCTCGGTTGCGGACCGCGAGCTCGCCGAGCTTTTCGGCCAGCCAGATCGGGATGTTGCGGATGAACGGGATCGGCCACAGGATGGCGATGCCGAAGACGTTGAAGCACAGGTGCGCGAAGGCGACCGTCAGCGCGGCCTCGCCGCCCACGCCGCCGTCGGCCAGCACGAGTGCGGCCAGCAGCGCCGTGATCGTAGTCCCGATGTTGGCCCCGAGCACGAACGGGAAGATCTGGGCGACCGTCACGATCCCCGCGCCGACCATCGGGACCATCACGCTCGTCGTGATCGACGAGCTCTGGACCATCACCGTGATCAGGATACCGAAGAGGAAGGCCGCCGCTGGCCGGCCGAAGACGTACTTGTGGAGCAGCCGCTCGCTGCGCCCGAGCAGGAGGGCTCGCAGCAGCTTCACCAGGTAGCGCAGCGCCACGAACAGCCCGACCACCCCGACCACGAGCACCACGACCCCGTTCTCGTTCGCCAGCCCGATGACGGCATTGGCGATCGGGTCGGTGATGACTTTGACCGGGCTGAGCAGGTCCGCCCCACCCACGCCGACGACGGCCTCCTCGAGCGCGTGCGCCGAGTGTGTGATGACCCCGGTGAACAGCTCCAGCGGGAAGAGCAGGGCGACCGCCAGGAGGTTGAAGAAGTCGTGGACCGTCGCCCCGGCCATCGCGCGGCGGAACTCGTCCTTGCGCGTGATGTGGCCGAGCGAGACGATGGTGTTAGTGACGCTCGTCCCGATGTTGGCCCCCATCACGATCGGGATCGCCCCGGCGACCGTCAGCCCGCCGCCGGCCACGATCCCGACGACCATCGAGGTGACCGTCGAGGAGCTTTGGACGAGCGAGGTGGCGAGGATGCCGATGAACAGCCCGATGAACGGGTTGCCGGTCGTCCGCAGCAGGGCCTCGGCGACGCCCTTGCCCATCAGCTTGAACGAGTCGCCCATCAGCTCCAGGCTGACGAAGAAGAGCAGCAGGACGAGGACGAGCGAGAGAACTTGGAGGGCGCGCTTAGGCATAGAGGGGGAGCGAGGGAACGTTGCCGCCGAGCATAGCTCGGCAGAATAGCGGTGCCCACGCGGCGAAGGGTTACCGTTCTGTTAAGTCTGTCCAGACCGGCCGGAACAGGCTCACGACGGTTTGCCCGTAGCGCCGGCTCGTCTCGAGGGCCTCGTGCCCGCCGAAGTCGCGGTCCGCCCCGTGCTCGAGCACGAGCAGGCCGCCCGGCGCGAGGCGGGGCAGGGCGAGGTCGGGCAGCCGGTCTAGGGCGTCGAGCGCGTAGGGCGGATCGGCGAGGACCAGATCGTAGAGCGCCTCGTCGCGCCGGAGGAAGCGGAGCGCCTCGGCGCGGCGGACGGTGCACTGCGCCGCGAGGCCGAGCGCCTCGGCGTTGGCCCGCAGCGTGGCGAGGGCGGCCCCGCGCTGCTCGACGAACACCGCCGAGGCGGCTCCCCGGCTGAGGGCTTCGAGGCCGAGCGCCCCGCTCCCGGCAAAGAGGTCGAGCACGCGCGCGTCGGCGAGGTCGATCCGGCTGTGGGCGAGGTTGAAGATGGCCTCGCGCGTGCGGTCCGTCGTCGGCCGCGTCGCGCCCGTCGGCGCGCGGAGCCGCTGCCCCCGAAGCCTGCCGCCGACGATCCGCATGAGGGCTACCTCAGCAGCGCGCCGATCACCGGGACGTAGGCCGCGAGGCCGCGCACGTCGGTGCCGCTGCGGCCGGCGTCGAGGGCGTCGAGCGGATTGAGCGGCTCAGCCGGCAGCCCGAGGAGCGATTCGAGGCCGGCCGTCTCGGTTCCGCCGAGCTCGCCGTAGAGCGCCAAGCGGCCGATCTCGGAGACCGTCACCCCGTGGCGGTCCAGCAGCGCCGCCACGAAGTAGGCGTGGTCGTCCGCGTAGTCTTCGGCATAGTGCCCGGCGTGCCACGTCGCGCCTCGGCACAGAGCGACCTCGAGGCGCGCGCCGTAGACCCCGGCGGCGAGCGTGAAGGGGGCGTCGTCGGCCGCCTCGGGCTCGTCAGTCTCGGGGAGGAGTCGGGCGAGAGCAGCGGCGGCGGCCCCGGCGGAGTCGGCGACCTCGTGGGTCCCCGCGTGCTCGCCGAGGCTGTCGGCCAGGCGCGCGAGGCGGGCGTGGACGGACTCGGAGAGCCGGAGGACGTGGTGCCAGTGGACGCTGCGGCCGTCGGGGAGGGTCTCGGTGCGGACGGGGGTGGCCGTGACGCGGACGGGCCGGGCGAGGCTCGCGTCGGAGAGCATGGCGGCCTCCTGCCGGAGCTGCTCGAAGCGCTCAGCCGGCGGCATCGCCTCGGGCAGCGGCGCGAAGAACGAAGTGCTGTTCCATCCGTGTACGGCCACCCAGAGCCGCCGCGCCTCGGTGCCCTCGAAGATCTCCGCGACGGCCGTAGCGACGGTGTCGAGGTGGCCCGGCCCGCTCAGGGTCAGCAGCGCCTCCTCGACCGAGAACTCGAACTCGCAGGCCCCGAGGCGGAGCAGCCGCGTCCGGCCGCCGTCGAGGGCGACCTCGGCGTAGCGCAGCACCCGGCCGTGCAGCTCGATACCGGCGCGAACCTCCATCCCGTCGTCCCCTCTCGCGTGTGCCGGCGCTATTCCCAGCTCGCAGCGTTGAGCATCCCGGCGGCGCGCTCCGGGTTGTCGGTCCCGACGAAATCGTCCGAGGCCGGGTCCTCGAGGAGGTAGACGCGCACGCCGGTGCTGTCGTCGCGCACCACGTCGAGGTTGAAGCGCTCGCCGGTGCGGGGCGAGTAGATCAGCGAGTCGAGGTCGAGCGAGCGGCCCTCGAAGATGCTGTCGCGCTTGGCGACGAAGAACGAGTCCGAGCGCATCAGCATCACGAGCGAGTCGAGCGTCGTCGGGTAGCGGTTGTACTCGAACTCGTAGTTCCGCATCGCGTCGCGGATGGTGCTCATGCGGTCGCGGGTCTCCTCGGTGAGGGCCAGCTCGTTCTGGAACGCCTCCTGCGGCCCCCGGATGCTGCGGAAGAGCAGGTAGCCGAGCACGACGATGGCGACGAGGAGGACGACCTGGACGGCGGTGCGGGCCGCGTTACTAGCCAGAATAGCCATGGCACGAAGGACCCTGGTTGGGTGAGGAGGGCGAGGAGACCGCGCCGGACGGCGAGGCGTCCGCAAAATACTCGGCGGCTTTCTCAAAAAGCAACCGGAGGCAGAATACGGAAGATGAGGATAGAGAGTCGGTGGACGCTCCGGCAGGCGTCCAGGCCCCACCGGTCGCGCCAGATGGAATAGCTTGCGCCCGTCTCCCCGTCCTACGGTCCCACCGTCTCCCCGAATGACCTCCCTCAGCGTCAACCTCAACAAGGTCGCGCTCCTCCGCAACGCCCGCGACCTCGGCGTGCCGAGCGTCGAGCACGCCGCGCGCCTCTGCCTCCGCGCCGGGGCCGACGGCCTGACCGTCCACCCGCGCCCCGACGAGCGCCACATCCGGCCCGCCGACGTGACGGCCCTGGCCGCCGTGCTCGCCGCCGAAGGGGGCCGGGCCGAGTTCAACGTCGAGGGCAATCCGTTCGCCGAAGCGGGGGGGACCTACCCCGGCTTCCTCGCGCTCGCCGCCCGCGCGCACGACGCCGGGGGCCTCGCGCAGTGCACGCTCGTGCCCGACACGCCGGGGCAGCGCACCTCGGATCATGGCTGGAACCTCGAGCAAGACGCCGCTCGGCTCGCGCCGGCCATCGAAGAGATCAAGCGCCTCGGCTGCCGCGTCAGCCTCTTCATGGACGCCGACGCCGAGGCCATGGCCGCCGCGGCGGACCTGGGCGCGGACCGCGCGGAGCTGTACACCGAACCCTACGCCATCGCCTTCGCGGCCGGCGATGTGTCGGCCGAACTGGCACGCTTCGCCGAGGCGGCGGCGGCGGCGCAGGCGGCCGGCCTCGGGGTCAACGCCGGGCACGACCTGAACCTCGACAACCTCGGCCCGTTCATCCACGCCGTCCCCGGCGTGCTCGAGGTCTCCATCGGGCACGCCCTCACGGCCGACGCGCTCTGGCTCGGCCTCCCCGCCGCCGTCGCCGCCTACCGGCAGGCCCTCACTACCGCCGCCCATGCCTGAGGATCTCTCACCGGACGAGTTCGCACCAGACAAGTCTGCGCCGGACGAGGCCGTGCCGGACGAGGCCGTGCCAGACAAGTCTGCGCCGGACGAGCTCGCACCAGACGAGGCCGTGCCGGACACGCCCGAGGGCTTCGACTTCGACCCGGCCACGCACCGCAGCGGCTACGCGGCGCTCGTCGGCCCGCCCAACGTCGGCAAGTCGACCCTGATGAACGCGCTCGTCGGGCGCAAGCTCTCCATCGTGACCGCCAAGCCGAGCACGACCCGGCACCGCGTGCTCGGCATCCTCTCGGGCGACGCCTACCAGGTCGTGTTCCTCGACACGCCCGGCATCGTCCGCCCGCAGTACCGCCTCCACGAGGCCATGATGCACGCCGTCGACTTCGCGGTCGCCGACGCGGACGTGCTGCTCTTCATGGTCGACGCCTCGCACGCCGGCGTCCCCGACAAGGCCCTCGCCCGCATCGCCGACCGGCCGGCACTGCTGCTGCTCAACAAGATCGACCTGATCGCGCAGGAGGAGGCCCTGCCGCTGGTCGAGCGCTACACCGCGCTCCGCGCCTTCGATGCCGTGATCCCGGTCTCGGCCAAGACCGGCTTCAACCTCGGCACCGTCCGCGACCAGATCCTCGAGCGCCTCCCGCCCGGCCCGCCGTATTACCCGAAGGACCAGCTCTCGGAGCACCCCGAGCGGTTCTTCGTCTCCGAGATCATCCGCGAGAAGGTGTTCGAGCTGTACCGCAACGAGATCCCGTACTCGACCCAGGTCAACGTCGTCGCCTTCGAGGAGCGACCGGGCGAGAAGGACTTCATCGACGCCGAGATCGTGGTCGAGCGCGACTCGCAGAAGGGCATCCTGATCGGCAAGGGTGGCAGCGGGCTCAAGCGGCTCGGGCAGTTCGCCCGGCGCGACATCGAGGCCTTCCTCGAGACGGGCGTCTACCTCCAGCTCCACGTCAAGGCCCGGGCCGACTGGCGCAACCGCCCAGGCTTCCTGCGCTCGTTCGGGTACGACATTCGCTGAGGCCCGGCACCCGGCCCGGCTCCGGCAACCCCGCGCGGTCGGCGGCGTAGAGGAGCTATCTTGCCGGGACCATGGGGTATCTTACCCGCGCCCGGAGGCCCAGCCCTGCGAGGCGGGCCGCACCCTGACTCCGCAATCATGACTCTGCAAGCACACGACTGAGCATGTTCGAGTTCGAAGACTACGACGAAGGCCGGGGCGACGAGGCGATGCGCGACCTCGTCGCGGCCTACGAGGACGACGTGCAGGACGGCGGCGAGGGCTACTTCGATTCCGAGGCGCTGGAAGAAATTGCCACCTACTACTTCGAGCGCGGCCGCTTCGACGCCGCCCTCGGCGTGATCGACCGGCTGGTGGCGGCGCACCCCTACTCGTCCGACGCCTGGATGCGGCGCGGCGTGCTGCTGGGCCACCTCGACCGCGACGACGAGGCGCTCGCCGCCTACGACGAGGCCCTCGCGCTCAACCCGGTCGACCCCGAGACGCTCCTCAACCGCGGCCTGGCGCTCGACAACCTCGACCGCCCCGACGAAGCCCTCGCCACCTACGACCGGGTGCTCGAGCTCGACCCGCTCAACGAGGAGGCGCTCTTCAACCAGGGCGTCACGCTCGAGAAGCTGGAGCGCTTCGACGAGGCCGTGGACGCCCTCACGCGCTGCGCCGAGCTGCACCCCGAGCACCCCGAGATCTGGTACGAGCTCGGCTACTGCCTCGACCAGGCCGAGCGCTTTGACGAGAGCGTCGCCGCCTACGACCGGCAGATCGACCTCGACCCGTACTCGCAGAACGCGTGGTACAACCGCGCCATCGTGCTCAACCGGATGGAGCGCTACGCCGACGCCGTCGCGTCCTACGACTTCGCCCTGGTGATCGACGACGCCTTCGCCTCGGCCCACTACAACCGCGGCAACGCGCTCGCCAACATGGGCGAGCTGGGCGAGGCCGTGGCGAGCTACCTCAAGGTGCTCGAGTACGAGGAGGGCGACGCGGCGACGTTCTACAACATCGGGCTGGCCTACGAGGAACTGGAGGACTACGCGACGGCAGTGACCTACTTCCGCCGCGCCGTGCAGGATGACCCCGAGTACCCCGAGGCGTGGTACGGCATGGGCTGCTGCTACGACGCGCTCGAGCGCCACACCGACGCGCTCCGCGCCTTCGCCCGCGCCCTGCAGCTCCGCCCCGAGGTCGGCGAGTTCTGGTATGCCCGCGCCGACAGCGAGTACAACGCCGGCCTGCTGGCCGAGTCGCTGCGCTCGTACGCCCGCGTGGTCGAGCTGGAGCCGGAGAACGAGGAGGCGTGGCTGGACTTGGGCGAGACGCTCTTCGAGTCGGGCCGGCTGGACGAGTCGCTGGCGGCCTACCGCCGGGCCGCCGAGGTGGCCCCCGCGCTCGGCGAGGCGCAGGTCCACCAGGCCAAAGTCCTCTTCGCGCTCGGCCGGCACGACGAGGCCGTGGCCGCGCTCAAGCGGGCCTTCGAGCTGGACCCGTCGGTCCGCGACGAGGTGCGGCACCACTACCCGGACCTGGCCTCCGACGCCCGCCTCCGCTCGCTCTTCGACGAGCGCTCCCGCCGCACCCGCTGATGCCGCCCTTCCAAATTGCCTGTGCCCCAGGGGCGACCGGCCGGTCGCCCCTACCTGTTTGACACCGCTATGGAAATCGCTACCCTCGACCTGATCCGCCCCGCCATCTTCGCCGATCTGCCGGGCATCACCGCCGGGTTCAGCACGCGGGCTGGCGGTGTGAGCGAGGCCCCGTTCGACTCGCTCAACCTCGGCTTCTCGACGGGCGACGACGAGGCGGCGGTGCGCGAGAACCGGCGGCGGTTGCTCGGCGCGCTCGGCTTCTCGGTGGACGACCTCGCCACGGCGGGGCAGGTCCACGGTGTGCACGTCAGGACGGTCCGCGAGGCGGGGCACGCCGAGCAGACCGACGGCCTCGTGACGAGCCGGCGCGGCTTGGCGCTCGGCATCTTGGTAGCGGACTGCGGCGCGGTCCTGCTGGCCGATGCCAAGGTGGGCGTCGTCGGGGCGTGCCATGCCGGGTGGCGCGGCGCGGCCGGCGGCATCCCCACCGAGACCATCGAGGCGATGCGGAAGCTGGGCGCGGAGCCGGCGCGGATGCGTGCCTGGGTCAGTCCGTGCATCGGCCCGGCCGACTTCGAGGTCGGCATCGAGGTGGCGCACCAGTTCGACGACGAGCAGGTGCTGCACCGGCCCGAGTGGCCGAAGCCCCACGTCGATCTCCCCGGCGCGATCGTGACCCAGCTCCTCAGGACCGGCCTCGACCGGGCGCGCATCGAGGTCGAGGGCAGCAGCACGTTCGACACGGACCGCTTTTTCTCGTACCGCGCCTGCGCCGGGACGACGGGCCGGATGATGGGCGTGATCGGGCTGGCGACGTGACTGCGCTCCGATGAGGGACTTCTCGCTCGGGCTGATCTCGGTGCTGTTCGTGGCGGCAGGTGTGCTCCACTTCGTGTGGCCCGAGGTGTACGCCCGCGTAATTCCGCCGTACCTCCCGTTCCCGTTCGCGCTCGTCTACCTCAGCGGCCTCGCCGAGATCGTGGGCGGAGTCGGCGTGCTAGTCCCGAGGATGCGAGCGTGGGCGGGCTGGGGCCTGATCGCGCTCCTGGTGACCGTCTTCCCGGCGAACCTCTACATGGCGATGCATCCGGCGGAGGTCGGGCTGGCTGGGGCCGAGGTCGGGCTGTGGCTCCGGCTGCCGCTCCAACTCGTCCTCATGGCGTGGGTGTGGTGGGCGACCCAGCCGAGGGGACGCACGAGCCGGCGGTGAAGCCGTGTCGCGTCCAGCCGATACAGTCGGTGCCGATACAGTCGGCGGGCAAAGCGCGCGGCGCGCCCAGTCGTTTTCCCTCTGTCGTTCTCTGCTCCCGTTCTGCCGATGCGTGTTCCTGCTAGTGCCTCCCGTTCCGGTCGGTTCCGTCTCGCGCTCTTCCTGGTCGCTCTGCTGGGCGCTCCGGCGGCACACGCGCAGGAGAGACACGTCCCGGAGGTCGACGGGGGGCGCTTCCTCCGCTGGACTCTGGCCGATCCGCTCGGTCTGGCGCGGGGGCTCACGTCGCGCCACGCCGTCTACACGCTCGGGGCCGGCGGGGCGCTCGTCCTCTTCACCCTCGCCGACGAGGCCCTCAGCGGGAGCGCGGGTGAGGGCGACGAGCACGACAACGGGCCGCTCCTGAACGCGGCCAACGAGGTCGGCGACTGGCGGTATGCGATCCCGGCTGCTGGAGCCATCTTCGGAGCGTCGCTGCTGACCGACGACACCCGCTTTCAGGATGCCGCCTTCACCTCGCTCGAGTCGGCGCTCTACAGCAACTTCCTCAGCTCCTTCCTCAAAGGCGTGGCCGGCCGGGCCCGGCCGCGCGACCTGAAAGGACCCTACGACTTCGAGCCGTTCACCGAGCAGCGGTCGTTCCCCTCCGGCCACACCTCGGTCGCGTTCGGCATCGTCACGCCGTGGGTGGTCTACTACCCCGGTCCGCTCACCTACGCGCTGTTCGGGGTCACGACGGGCACGGCCGTCGTCCGCGTGGTCCGGGGCGCGCACTGGTCGTCGGACGTTGTGGCGGGGGCGGCGCTGGGCATCCTCAGCGGGTACGCGCTCGCCAACCGGCATGGGCGGCACCCGGACGGGTTCTCCGTCGTGCCGGTGGCCTATCCCGGCGGGGCCGGCCTCTCGCTGCGCCTCTCGCTGTGGGGACGTTGGTAAAAGAAAGCCAAGAATCGGTGGAGTCTTAATTTTTAAGCTATGACCTGTTGATTCGTATCAAAACGAAAGAGTAAGTTGAGTCGAGCGTTTAAAACGTAGCTGGCCCCCACCGATGGAGAAGATCGATGACACCGACGCCCGGATTCTGGACCTGCTCCAGAGCCGGGGTCGCATCAAGCGCAGCGAGGTCGCCGAGGCGGTCGGGCTGTCGGTGCCGGCCGCGTCGGAGCGGATGCGGAAGCTCGAGGAGCGCGGCGTCGTGACCGGCTACCACGCCCGGCTCGACGCCCGCCGGCTCGGCTTCGACGTGGCGGCCTTCATCCGCGTGGCGTCCGTCGGCTCCGAGCACTACCCCGAGTTCGTCGAGCGCGTCACCGCGATGCCGGCCGTGCAGGAGTTGCACTCGATCACCGGCGAGGGCTCGCACCTGCTCAAGGTCCGCGTCCGAAACACCGCTGCGCTCGAGCGCCTGCTCGCCGAGGTCCAGGCGATCCCCGGCGTGCGCGGCACCCAGACCTCTATCGTCCTCTCCAGCATGAAAGAGTCGGCCGCGCTTCCCGCCACGCCGATGGTGCTTAACCCGCTCCCCGACCCCAACCGATACCCTCCCCAATCAACCTAGCTCCGCCATGCCCGTCCTCGACGCCCCCCGCAACGGCACCCCGCACGCGAACGGCCACGCCCGTGTCGCCCCGTTCGACATCCAGGAGATCTTCGGCGAGAGGGTCTTCTGGTACGACGAGATGAAGGCCCGCCTGCCGAAGGCGAGCTACAAGAAGCTCCGCGCCACGATCGAGAAGAGCGAGCCGCTGCCCGAGGACGTCGCCGACGCCGTGGCGATGGCGATGAAGGAGTGGGCCGTCGAGCACGGCGCGACCCACTACACCCACTGGTTCCAGCCGCTCACCGGGCGCACCGCCGAGAAGCACGACAGCTTCATCACGCCCAACGACGGCGGCGGCGCGGTCGCCGAGTTCTCCGGCGCGAACCTGATCCAGGGCGAACCCGATGCCTCTAGCTTCCCGAGTGGCGGCTTGCGCGCCACCTTCGAGGCGCGCGGCTACACCGCCTACGACCCGACGAGCCCGGCCTTCATCATCGAGAACGCGAATGGCTCGACGCTCTGCATCCCGACGGCCTTCGCGAGCTGGACCGGCGAGGCGCTCGACCACAAGACGCCGCTGCTCCGCTCGATGGAGGCGCTCAACACCGCAGCCACGCGCGCGCTCCACCTCCTGGGCCACACCGACGTGCAGCGGGTCTACGCAACGCTCGGCACCGAGCAGGAGTACTTCCTCATCGACGCCGCCTACTACAACGACCGGCCCGACCTCGGCACCGCCGGGCGGACGCTCGTGGGCGCGCCGCCGCCGCGCGGCCAGGAGATGGACGACCACTACTTCGGCTCGATTCCGGACCGCGTGCTGAGCTACATGCAGGAGGTCGAGAAGGAGCTCTACCGCCTCGGCGTGCCCATCAAGACGCGCCACAACGAGGTCGCGCCGGGGCAGTACGAGATCGCGCCGATCTTCGAGACCGCGAACGTCGCCGCCGACCACCAGCAGCTCGTCATGATGACGCTCCAGCGCGTCGCCCGGCACTACGGCATGGTGTGCCTGCTCCACGAGAAGCCCTTCGCCGGGATCAACGGCTCGGGTAAGCACTGCAACTTCTCGATGTCCACCGACACCGGGACGAACCTCTTGGAGCCGGGCGAGACGCCGCACGACAACCTCCTCTTCCTGTTCTTCTGCACCGCCGTTCTCAAGGCCGTCCACGAGTACCAGGGCCTGCTCCGCGCCTCCATCGCCACCGCCGCCAACGACCACCGCTTGGGCGCGAACGAGGCCCCACCGGCCATCCTCTCGGTCTTCCTCGGCGACCAGCTCACCGACGTCTACGACCAACTCCTCGACAAGGGCAAGGCGACCTCGAGCAAGGAGAGCGGCTTCCTCGGCCTTGGCACGCCCGTGCTGCCGCGCCTGCCGCGCCACGCCGGCGACCGCAACCGCACCAGCCCGTTCGCCTTCACCGGCAACAAGTTCGAGTTCCGGGCCGTCGGCTCCAGCCAGTCGGTGAGCTTCCCCGTCACCATCCTCAACACCATCACCGCCGAGGCCATCCGCACCCTCGCCGACGCGGTCGAGGCCAAGCTCGGCAAGAGGCGGAGCAAGAAGGCGCTCGAGGCGGCCGTCTCCGAGGTCATCACCGAGGCCATGCGCGCGGCCCGCCCCATCGTCTTCAACGGCGACGGCTACTCCGACGCGTGGCACCGCGAGGCCGAGGCGCGCGGCCTGCTCAACCTCGAGACCACGGTCGACGCCCTCGGCGCGCTCTGCACCGACGAGAACGTCGCCGTCTTCGAGGCTCACCACGTGCTTACGCGGCACGAGCTCGAGAGCCGGCACGAGATCTTCACCGAGCAGTACGTGATGACGCTCAACATCGAGGCCGCCACGACCGAGAACATGGCGCGGACGATGGTCCTCCCGGCCGCCGTCCAAACGCTCTCCGACCTCGCCTCGACCGCCGCCCTCGGGGCCGACCTAGACCTCGACTTCGGCGGCGTCAAGGAGACCGCGCGCGAGGTCAGCGTGCTCGTGGACGACCTCCGCACGGCGCTCGGCACGCTGGCGAAGGCCCGCACCGCGGCCCAACGAGCGAAGGACGAGGCGCGGGCGATGCAGGCCAAGGTGATCCCCGCGATGACCGCCGTCCGCACCGCCTGCGACGCCCTCGAGAAAGTCACCCCCGCCGACCTCTGGCCGCTGCCGACCTACCGCGAGATGCTGTTCGTCAAATGACTGTAGGGGCGACCGGCCGGTCGCCCTGGCGTGAGACGGAAGCGCCCGCCCCAGCCTGGCCAGGGCAGGCGCTCTCTGCTCGCGGCCAGACAGACGCCGTAGCCGCGCCGAGTCCATAGCCGCGCGAGGAAACCGTCGGCGGGGGCTCTGGTTTGCAGCACGCTCTGGCTTCCCGCCCCCATGTGCACCCTCTTCGTGGCCCACAGCATTCATCCCCGCTACCCGCTCGTCGTCCTCTCCAACCGGGACGAGGCGCACGACCGGCCGACCGCCCCGGCAGCCTTCTGGGACGATTGCCCCCAGGTTCTCGCCGGGCGCGACCTCCGGGCCAGCGGGACGTGGTTCGGCATCACGATCGGCGGGCGGTGGGCCATCGTCACCAACCTCCGCGCGCCCGAGTGGATGCACCGGACGTTCCCGCGCTCGCGTGGCGCGCTCGTCGCCGACTACCTCTGCGGCGACACAACCCCAGCCAACTTCGCGGCGAAGGCGACCGCTGACCAGGCGGAATACGGCGGCTTCAACCTGCTCGTCGGCACGCTCGACGCTCTCTTCTACGCCTCCAGCCGGAGGGCGACGCCCCGCGCCCTAGCCCCTGGTTTCTACGGCCTCAGCAACGCCGCGCTCGACGAACCGTGGCCGAAGGTGGCGCGCGGCGGCCAGGCCTTTCAGCAGTGGGCCGAGACGGGAGACGGGGACGAAGAAGCGCTGTTTGCCTTGATGCGCGACGAGACTCTGGCCTCGGACGATCTCCTCCCGGATACCGGCGTCGGGGTCGAGGCGGAGCGGTTCCTGTCGCCGCTCTTCATCGCCGGACCGAGCTATGGCACACGGACGACGACGCTGCTGACGGTCCAGGATGACGGCGCTGCCCGTTTCGTCGAACGCTCCTACGCGCCGGGCGGCACGGCGACGGGGACGGTTACGCACAACGTGCGCCTCGCCTAAACAGACTCGCCTAAACAGAAACGCCCCGCACCGGCCGAAGCGAGTGCGGGGCGAAAGGCACGAAGCCGAGCCGCTTACATCTGCTCGTCCATCATGGGCTGCTGGCCCATCATGGTTTCGAACCGAGCGAACTCCTCGCGGCTGACGCGGCCGTCGCCGTCACGGTCCATCCGGCCGTAGGCTCCGGCACGGAACTCGTCCATGCTGAGTCGGCCGTCGGCGTCGGTGTCGTAGGTGCCGTAGTTCTCAGCCGTGTCGTAGCCGGCTCCGACATAGCCCGTCGTGTACTCCTCCTCGGTGAGGTAGGTGTCGCCGTCGGTGTCGTAGGTGTTGTAGACGCCCGAGCGGTCATAGCCGTCGCCGAACTCGTCCATCGTGACGTAGGTGTCACCATCGGCGTCGTAATCGGCGAACATGCCCGTGGCCATCGGGTCGTCTACATCGTCGTCGACCATGAGGCCATCCTCGGCGACCGCGTCGGCCTCGTCGAGGGCCTCCGGCTCGCCCGCGTCCACGCACGCGCTGAGGGAGAGGAACGAGAGGGCCAGCAGGGAAAAGAGAAAGCGTTTCATAGGATCGGGAAGTGGGTGAATGGCGGTAGTAGACCGTCGTGTCTGGCGTTAGCCTTGCGTCGGTCTGCCATCCAAAGCGTTGCAAAGCGCGCGAGTTCCCTGAGCGCAGTGCCGCCGGGACGGGGGCGTACAGAACGCCCCATCTTCTCGCGCATACAACGGCCCTTCGCTCACCCGCGCCCAGGGTCCATGCTCCACGCCTCGCCGACTGACACCGCACTCGACTCCTTCTGGGATGACGCGGTCTCCTTCGAAACTTTCCTCCCGACCGCCGAAAAGAACGCCGACCTGTGGAGGGCCGTCTGGGACCGGGCGCACACCCCAGACGACTTGGCGGCGCGCGCGGCCGCCGTTCCTGGCCCGTGGCACCTGCTCGCGCTCTCCGAGGACTGGTGCGGCGACGCCGTCAACACGCTCCCCGTCCTCGCCCGCCTTGCCGAGAAGACGCCCCACCTCGATTTCCGCCTCCTCCCTCGGGACGAGTACCTCGGCCTGATGGACGAGCATCTCACCGGGGGCCGGTCGCGGTCGATCCCTGTCGTGATGCTGCTCGACGCAGAGTTCGTCGAGCACGGTTGGTGGGGACCGCGCCCGTCCGAGCTGCAGGCGTGGGTGATGGAGGAGGGCTTGGCGCTGGAGTCCGAGGAGCGCTACAAGCACGTCCGGCAGTTCTACGCGCGCGACAAGGGCCGGAGCACGCTGGAGGAGATCGTCGCCGGCCTAGAGACCGTAGCAAGCTGACCGACGAGGAGCCCGCACGACGGGAGCCCGCACGACGGAGCGAGACGCTGGCTCATTTCGCCCTGCTTCCCGCGCCTACGCCTCCAGCTTTGCCCGCACCTTGCGTAGCGTCGAGACCACGCCGAGCACCACCATCGCGGCGACCAGCCCGTAGACCCACCACGGGATGTTCTGCCCGGCGACGAGTAGATAGAGGTAGGCCGAGCAGAAAAACAGCAAGCTCAGGAACGCCGGCAGCAGGATCGGCTTCTTCTGCCGCAGATTCCGGATCAGCCACCCGAGCGACAGCGTGAAGAACGGGATCGCCCCGACGTAGATCACCCCGAAGATGACCGGGTCGACGCCGTACTCGGCCCCGAGGCTGAAGAACCACGTCTTGACCGACTCCCACATCTAGCGCACCTCTTCGGTGTAGCGCCGCTCGATGTAGCGCCGCGCCCAGGCCGCGATCACGTCGCCGGCGTACTCGGCGTCGCGCTCGTCGCTCAGCAGGTGGTCGGCGGTGTCGAGCGAGACAAAGCTCTTGGGGTGCCTGGCCGCCTGGAAGATGTGGGCCGCGTTCTCGACCCCGACCGTCTGATCGCCCGGCGCGTGGAAAACCAGCAGCGCCCGGTCCAGCGCGGCGATGGCCTCGTCCATCCGCTGCATCGCCAGGTCGTCGACGAACGACTTGCGGATCGTGAACGGCCGCCCGGCCAACGTCACGCACGCCTCGCCCAGGGCCTCGATCTCGGCGAGCGAGGCGTCGAACAGGTGGCGGACGTGCTCCGGGTCGCACGGCGCGCCAATCGTGGCGACGGCCTTGACGCTCGGAATCCGCCCGGCGGCCTGGAGCACCGCCGCCCCACCGAGCGAGTGGCCGACCAGGATGGCGGGCGCGGCCAGTTCGTCGGCGAGGCAATCGGCGGCGGCCACCAGGTCGTCCACGTCGCCCGAGAACGTCGAGTCGGCAAAGGTGCCCTCGCTCTGGCCGAGCCCGGTGAAGTCGAACCGCAGCACCGCGATGCCCTCGCGGTTCAGCGCCCGGCTGATCGCGCCGACGGCTTTGAGGTCCTTCGAGCACGTAAAGCAGTGCGCGAAGAGTGCCCCGGCGTCCGGCTCGGCGTCGGGCAGGTCGAGCCGGGCAGCGAGCGTGTGCCCGCGCGGGCTGGTGATCGAGAGGCGGCGAGAGGCCATGGACTCAGCGGCTGACCTCTTTCGCGGCGGCGTCGGCGGCGTCGAGGTCGATGGAGTAGGGGTGCGCCCTCAGCCAGCGGGCGGCCTCGGCGCAGTTCTTGGCAAGATAGCGCGCGGTGCGGTTGGTGTAGAGGTGGCGGTCGCCGCCGGCGTCGAGGTAGCTCGGCCCCGGCCCGGCGTCGCCGACCCAGTAGCAGTCGGCGTTCGGCGGGATGGTGCAGCCGAGGTGGGAGAGGTTGAAGAGCGTAGTCGCCGCCGCGTCGTGCGCGCCGTCCTCGTTGCCGGTGACGATGCACGCGCCGACTTTGTTGTAGAGCGGGTACTGCCCGCGCTCGGTTTTCTCGCTATAGGTCCCGTCGAGCCGCTCGACGACGAGCTGGGCGACCGAGCCGCGCACCCCGAACCAGATCGGCGTGGCGACGACGAGGATATCGCACGCCTTGATCTTTTCGAGTATCTGCGGCCACGCGTCGCCCTCGCCCTCGTCGGAGGAGACCCCGAACGGAATCCGATGGTCTACGACGCGGACGACCTCGGACGAGACGCCCTCAGCCTCGAAGAGCGCCGCGACCTTGTCGATGAGCGCCCGCGTGTTGGAGGTCGCGGGCGAGCGCTTGAGCGTGCAGTTGAGGAAGAGGGCGCGGAGGTCCATCGGCAGGGCAGGCGGGTGAGGCCGGAGGATACACCGCTCGCCGGTCTCGCGGCTCACGAGCCGGTAACACCTGCTCTGCCTGCCACTCGCGTTCTCAACCGCTCCTCCGCTTCGAGTTGAGACGAAGGCGACGCCGAGCTACGACAACACGCTCGCCAGTCTCCAGCTCGACCAGGGCCGTCGCCATCCGGGTGCTCACGATGCACTTCCCATCATGACGACGAACAGGGTTGCACTGAGAGCCACGTAGTTCGTCGCGCGTTTGCCGGTCACCGAGGTAGGTGTATCTCGCTTTGGAAGGAGACATAGCCCTCAGTCATGCCACTTGAGGAAACGCGCGGTCACCGACTTTCCGAACAGGATCAGGCCACTTCGCCGCATCGCTTCCTTTGGTGTCACCCAGGCCGTACTTCCGAGCGAGAACTCGACCGGTTTGTTTGAAAAAGTAAGCCACGCCCGCTTCCAAACAAGCTTGCTGAATCGCGGCGGCCCACTCGGTTCTCATCGGACGGGCGTTCGGGCCAGACTCGCCGCCTACGATCACCCAGTGAATACCGTTAAGACGGTCATCTAAGTCAAGCTCACCAATAAGAGGCTCGCAGGAGAGGAAGCGAATCTGCGCCGGTACCTCTCGAAGCGCGTCAATACGTTCGACGACACGCTCGTCCTCGACGCTCGTGCCGATCCACACATTCGAAAGAGGCCACGACGGAGAGAACAACGCCGTCTCGACTCGCGCTGCACCCTCAGTAATCTGAGAGGTTAAGTCTGTACAGACCGAGACAGGATAAGAACCACGTTCGTCGAGCCAGCGAAAGAAAGCTGCCGCTCGTTCCGGCCTTTTGGTAAGAACTTGATATTTATGATGCGGCGTGACAGCTATCACCCCGAACACCGCCGCTACAAACTCGAAGTCCACCTCCGGATGGAACAGGTCGGACATTGAGTTGACAAAGTAGACAGTATCTCTCCTGCGCCGAAGTGGCTGCTCCAAAGAGGCGGGGTGCATACGCACGACCCCGTTGAAATGAGACTTGCCTGGGTTGATCAAACCATCATACTTCTCCTGTCCCATCGCTGCCAGCCTCCGAGTCATCGTCACTGCATAGCAGAAGTCGCAGCCTGCTGATGCACGGGTGCAGCCCGACACAGGATTCCATGTCGCTTCGGTCCATTCGATCGACGACTGAGCCATAGAGGAAGGTAATGGGAGGTGGTGCAGCTTATGGACTGACGGTGTCAGCGTTGCGTCATACGGCTCTGAGGAAGTTACGTTGTAGCTGGAAAAAGCCGAGCATGATCGTTCAGCCCCTTACGCTGACCGGGTCCCACCAACTCACCGTCTGGCGTCCTAACGATGATCACTCCCTCATCACGTAACTGCTTGACGGCACGGTGATACTCTTTATTGAAGAATTGTAGAAAGTTCTCTTGAACAATATGTTCCCACATACTCATCCTGCTTTGTCCGGGCTGCTCGGACGCTAGGTGAGGAACCATTGCGAGAAGATCTTTGATGGCTTTACCTCGTCCCCGCTCCCATTCCTGGAATTCAGGATCACCGATCTGGGCACTGAAAAGCGGAGCATTGTCCTCGACGTTACGCTTATGAAGTTCGCCTCCGGTGGCATGCCCCATCGTTTCGTTCATGAGCTTCAGCGCTTCGATATTCGGGGAGCCGTGAATAAGCCTGTAGTTGGGAGAGGCTTCATCTTTCTCGCGAACAGGACAGTGGCCGACGTAGGTCAGCCCCTCTGCTTTAAGCCTCTGGACATAGCCCTCAACGACTAGGTCTGAGCGCTCTTCCGTACTCAGATCATCCTTGTACTGAAAATCGCGCCACCAACCGCCTCCAAGCGTCCGGTCTATGCTATCCAACTTACTCAGTGTGTTGGCGTCGAGACCGGAAAAGCCACGATCCCAAACGCTATCACGAGCAGACTTCCTATGAAAATCGGAAACCATGAAATTGATGAGTAACTCTGTACTCAGACCATTTCTCACTCTTCTAATCAGCGGGACGAGGAGTTCGAAATCATATCCAGTAATCCCATACGGGTCGATGAAAACAAAAAGCGAATGCTTGTCCACATACTCGTGGATTAAGGCAAGCAGTTCTTCTGACGGAATGTTGAGCACATGGGCGTTCTCATGCGATGCGAGGAGCCTTTCCAATTCGCTGTGCATCTCGTCATTCAAGTTGCCAAAGACAGCGCTCCATTTCCCTGGAGCCGCAGTCGCAGCAGCGTTGACGATGATCATTGGAGAGCCTTCAGCACCATCATCAAAAATGCCTTTTCCAGCAAACACGTCGGCGAACAAAACAGGCTTCTCCATGCCGCGAGTCTGGCGCTTCAGCAGGATCTTATTCAGGTAGGGCGGTATGTACTTCGACAGAATCAGATCTTTCTGGACTGACCAAGGTTTCTTGGATCCAAAGAAAGCTCTGTCTGCTTCTCGCATCCATTGAGGTGCCGCCATAATAGTTGTGGCTTGGGAAAACGACGAAATGAGGTTAGGGATGAGGTTAGGGCGCTAAGCTAAGGACGGAGGAGATATCAGTTCGAGGATGAATGTATTAGAGCGTAGGAGACACCGCTCATTCCACCAGATACCCTGCTGCGAGCGCCCAAAATGCCTCGACCTGCGCCCGCTGCCACGCCGCGTCGCGCCTCAGCTCCTCGGCCATCAAGGCGGCCACCGCCGGGGCCATCTCGATGCTCGCCCGCGCATCCAGGAGCAGCGTCCGCCGCCGCCGCGCCAGCACGTCCTCGACCGTCCGCGCCATCTCCTCCCGCACCGACCACACGACCTCACCCGCTCGCACCGGCCGGCTCGGGTGCAGGCGGTCGCCCCACGCCGGGTTCTCCGCGAGGAGCGCCTCGACCGCCGGCGCGTCCGCTCCATAATCGGCGAGGTCGCCGAACTGTGCCGCCTCTTCGTGGTGGCCGTGGATCGGGAGCGTGCGCGTGACCGAGGGCCGGTCGGGGAGGTCGGCGAGGGTCGCGGCTTGGTCGATGGTGTCCTCGGCCATCTTGCGGTAGGTGGTCCACTTGCCGCCGGTGATCGTGACCAGGCCCGAGGGGGCGATCAGGAGCGTGTGGTCGCGCGAGAGCGCCGCGGTGCCCTCGCCGCCCGAAGTGCCGACGAGCGGGCGGAGGCCGGCGAAGGTGCTCAGCACGTCCTCAGCCGTCGGGTTCTGCGTCAGGTAGCGGGCGGCGTGCTCGAAGAGGTAAGCGAGCTCCTCCTCCAGGGGGCGCGGCTCGAGCTCGGCGGTCGGCACCTCGGTGTCGGTGGTGCCGACGAGCGCGCGGTCGTGCCACGGGATGGCGAAGAGCACGCGGCCGTCGTCGGTCTTGGGGACCATGATGGCGGTGTTGCCCGGCAGGAAGTCGCGGTCGAGGACGATGTGGACGCCCTGGCTCGGGGTGATGATTGGCGCGGCGTCGGCGTTGTCCATTTGACGAACCCGGTCCGTGAAGACGCCCGTCGCGTTGATGACGACGCGCGCGCGGACCTCGTACTCGTCGCCCGCCTCGCCGTCGCGCGCGAGGACGCCGCGCACCTCGCCGCGCTCGTGCATGAGGCCAACGACTTCGACGTAGTTCAGCAGCACGCCGCC
Organism: Rhodothermales bacterium; assembly: GCA_965215165.1. Lineage (GTDB taxonomy): Bacteria > Bacteroidota > Rhodothermia > Rhodothermales > JANQRZ01 > JANQRZ01. The sequence continues at coordinate 3,209,040 of CBDCCX010000006.1, forward strand.
CTGGTCCGCCGCCGTCTGCGCCAGGTTGATGGCGAGGCGGGCGTCGTCGAACTGCCCGTCGTAGTAGATCACCCCGCCGTCCAGGCCCTCGGGCTCGAGTGTCGGCAGCCGGGCAAGGGTTTCCTCCTTCGACAAGTGCTTGGAGCGCCCGAAGCCGGAGCGCCCGGCCAGCAGGTCGTACATCTTCAGCCCGATCCCGTAGAACGGCCCCTCCCACCACGCATAGTTGGGGACCACGAACGGCAGGTCGTGGACCAGGTGTGGCGCGTTCTGGAGCAGCAGCCCGCGCTCTTTGAGGGCCTCGAGCACGAGCGCGACGTTGCCTTGCCTGAGGTAGCGGACGCCGCCGTGGACGAGCTTGGTCGAGCGGCTGGAGGTGCCCTTGGCGAAGTCGCTCTGCTCCAGCAGGAGGGTCCGGTACCCGCGCGACGCCGCCTCGACGGCGCAGCCCAGCCCGGTCGCCCCGCCGCCGATGATGACGAAGTCCCAGAGGTGAGTCGCGCCGAGCGCGTCGAGCATCGTGTCACGGTTCATGACAGGTACCTCGTCTAAGAAATCAGTCATCCCGGCCTCCGAGCCGGGACCCACCGGCTGGCTCCGTCCTGTGGGTCCCCGCCTTCGCGGGGATGACGTGATAATGGTTTAGGAAGACGGGCCCGCATCAAGGCCTCATCAGCAGCCCGGTCATCCAGAGTACGAGTCCTGCTCGTACCGACCACACGGCGGTGCGAATCCAGTTCGAGACCACGAGCCGGGCGTGCGCGTCGCCGTCGAAGCCGGCCGAGAGCGTGGCGTGGAGCGGCACCTGCACGACGGCCGTCGAGACCCACACGACGCCGACGAGCGCCAGCCCAGTCCAGACCATCCAAGCCGGCACCGCCGCCGGGCGAAGCCAGAGGAGCGCCACTGCGGTCCCGAGCTCGAGCCCCATCGCCGGCAGCACGATCCAGGTGATCCGCGCCTGATGCGCCGCCTCGTAGGCCGCGAACCCGTCCGCGCCGACGCCCGCAAACAGGGGGTAGTGGACGAGCTGCACCACCCAGATCACCCCGAACATCGTGAGCGTCGCAAAGACGTTTGCCAGCACCACCGCGTGCGCCGCCGTCATCCGACCGACACGCCGAGGTCGGCGAGCACGGCCTCGGCGGCGCGGCGGCCGGAGACGAGCGCGCCGTTGATCGAAGCGTTCGTGCGGTGGTCGCCGGCGAGGTAGAGGCCGTTGTGCAGCCTGGCCGGGCGGGCGGGCGGCGAGAGCGCGGGCGGCGTCTGGTCCGGCTGCGCGTGCAGGATCCGGTAGGTCTTGAGGTGCCGCCACGCGGCTGCCTCGGGGTACCACCGGCGGAGGTGCGACCGGACGGCGGCCTCGACCTCGGCATCGGTCTGCGCCGGGTTGCCGACGACCGAGACCGAGACGAGCGCCTGGCCCTGCGGCGCGTAGTGCGGCGAGACGTTGCTCATCACGGTGAGGTTGTTGACCGGCCCGCCCTGCTCCCCGTCGAGCACGAGCACCGGGTCGTCGGTCGGAGCGTCGGCAGCGGCGTAGTAGAGGCAGACGACCGAGCGCGAGGCGGGCGGGTCGAAGTCGTCGAGGAGGTAGGCCAGCTCCGGCCCGTCGGTGGCGACGACGACGGCCGGGGCCTCGACCGTGCTGCCGGTCTCGAGCGTGACCGCGCCGGGCCGGGCGCGCTGCACGCGCGTGTTGAGCTGCACCGAGTGCTCGTCCAGCCCGGCCGCGAGCTGCTCCGGGATCTGCTGCATCCCGAGCGCCGGCACCGCCGTGTCCCCCTCGCTGAACATGCGGAAGTAGAACTCGAACGCCCGGCTCGACGCCTCCAGGTCGGGGTCGAGCAGGATGCCGCCGAGGAACGGCTCGAAGAAGCGGCGGAGCATGACCTCGGAGAACCCGTAGCGCTCGGCGAGCGCGGTGCGCGTCGGGACCTCATCCCGCTCCCAGAGCGCACCGAGCGCCGGGCCACGAACGGCCTGCCGCAGCTTGAGCACCCGCAGCTTGTCGGCGAGCGTGCCGATGGGCGAGAACGCGGTCTTGGGCGCAGCCAGCGGCTCGCGCGTTGGGTCGGCGACGCGGTGGAACGCGCCGTCGAAGCGGACGAGCGCGCCGTCGTAGAACGACCGTAGGTCGAGCCGGTCGTAGTCGAGCACGCGCTGCGCCTCGGGGTAGGCGGTCAGCAGCACCTGAAAGCCCCGGTCGAGGCGGAAGCCATCGACGACATCGGTGCGGACGCGCCCGCCGACGCCGTCGGACGCCTCGATGAGCTTGTACGAGACGCCGTGCCGGTGCAGCTCGCGCGCGCACCCCAGGCCGGCCAGCCCCGCGCCGACGATTAGGACATCATACGTCGCCATCGGCTTCGGCAGAAGAGGGAGGAAAGACCGTTGGGGCGCAGCACGCTGCGCGCTCCACTGATCGGTTATCGAGGCAGCGTGACGGTCACGCCGTCGCGGAGCGCGCCGGACGCGATCCTGCCTTCCGAGGCCGTGAACGTGATCTTGTACGCCTCGCCTTCGGTCAGCGGCGGAGCACCGATGGCGGCCCCGGCGCGCAGCCGCTCGCGCACGGTCTCGACCTCGGCGCACAGCGTCCCGCGCGCTCGCATGACGTTGACGGTCCCGCGCTGCGCCAGCGGCAGCGTCCGGCCGCCGAAGTCGGGGTCGGCCGTGCGGTTCATCATCAGCCCGACGGTGTAGACCCCGGCCGTGTCGGTCTCGGCGACGCTTACCTGGCCCAGCCGGAGCGACGGGTCGGCGACGGTCGGGAGGAGGGCATAGCCGAGGCGGAGCGAGTCGGCGTCCATCGACACGGCGAGGTGGCTCAGCTTGAGGTTTTGCAGCCCGGTTTCCCTAGCGGCGTCGGAGCCGAGCAGCTCGAAGGGCGTCGTCGGGTAGCTGCCTCGTTGGGCGTGGTAGAGCAGCGCCGTCGTAGCCAGCAGGCCCGGCGCGTCGAGCTGCTCGTCGAGGGTGACCGCAGCGGCGTCGAGGTCGCGCCGGGCGGCGGCGTCAAGGTTGACGCAGCCGGTAGCGAACAGCGCGAGGAGTAGGGCGAAAAGAGAGAGGCGGTTCATGGCGTTCGACCGAGGAGGTGGCGGAGGGCCAGTTCGAGAGCGGGATACGCGAACGCGAAGCCGGAGTTCACGAGCGCCGCCGGGACCATGCGGACGCTCTTGAGCGCCATCTCGTCGGCGACCTCGCCCGACAGGGCGCGCACGGCGGCGGCCGGGACGGCGACGACCGTCGGGCGGCGCAGCACCGCCCCGGTCGTCTCGGTGAACGTCCGCTGCGTCACCGGCTCGGGCGCGCTGAGGTTGACCGGTCCGGCTTGGTTGCCGGCGAGGAGGTGTAACACGGCGTAGAGCACATCGTCGAGCGCGATCCACGGGAGGTACTGCCCGCCGCCGCCGACCGTCCCGCCCAGGCCGAGGTGGAAGGCGGGGAGCATCGTGCCCAGAAAGCCGCCGCCCGGCGTCAGCACGAGGCCGATGCGGAGGGGCACGACGCGCATCGCCTCGGCGGCGGGCGCGGCAGCGGCCTCCCACGCGCGGCAGACCTCGGCGAGGAAGCCGTCCCCGGAGGCGTCGGTTTCGGTGAGGCGCGCGTCCCCCCGGCCGCCGTAGAACCCGCTCGCCGAGGCCGAGATCAGCACGCGCGGCGGCATGTCGAGGCGGGCCAGGGTCTCGGCGAGGAGCCGGGTGCCGCGCGTCCGGCTCTCCAGGATGCGCCGCTTCTTGGCCTCGGTCCAGCGCAGCCCGAAGACGTTCTCACCCGCCAGGTGCACCACGGCATCGACCCCGCCGAGCGCCGAGGCGTCGATCTCGCCGGTCGCCGGGTTCCAGTAGACCGCCCGCTCGTCGCGCCGGTCGGCATAGCGCGTCACGGCCTCCCGCGAGCGGACGAGCCGGACGACGCGGTGCCCGCCGGTCGTCAGAAACGCGACGAGCGCTTCACCGATCAGCCCGGTCGAGCCGGTGAGGGCGACGGTCATCGGGCCGAGGCCGGCGGCGGCATGGCGGGCGAGGTCCTCCCGCGTGACCCGGTGCCGGTAGGCGAAGAGCCGGTCGATCTCCCTCCGGGCGAAGCCGGCGGCGACGTTCGAGAGCGGCGCGAGCGGCAGGCGGTACGCGACCTCGTCCTCCAGCGTCGAGGCGTCCGGGCCGCTCGGAATCATCCGGTGCGTGTGGGTCCACGCCCCGAACGGACCGCGCACCTGCCGGTCGCAGAACTGCCGCCCCTCCTCGAAGCCGAAGTGCTCGGCGACCCACGTCAGCGCCCCACCCGGCCCGAGCCGGATCACGGCGCGCTGCCCGTCGCGGATGCCCTCGAAGGTCTCCAGCCGGACGGGCTGCCACGGCGGGGTCAAGCGCTCGAACGCGCCCCGGTGGTCGTGCCACGCGAAGAGCCGCTCGGCCGACACGGCGACCGGGAGGCGACGGGTGAAGGTGGGCATCTACTTGATCGCCTTGTACGCGTCGAGGGCGCGGTCGCGGGCCTCGCCGTGGTCGACCATCGGCTCGGGGTAGGTCTCGCCCAGGGTGATGCCGGCCTCCTCGAGCACCTCCGCCGGGGCCGTCCAGGGGTGGTGGATGTACTTGGTCGGGAGGTCGCGCAGCTCCGGCACCCAGGCGCGGACGTAGTCTCCGTCGGGGTCGTGGGTCGAGCCCTGCGAGACGGGGTTGAAGACCCGGAAGAAGGGCTGCGCGTCGGGGCCGCTGCCGGCGACCCACTGCCAGTTCATCGCGTTGTTGGCGAGGTCGCCGTCGACGAGTGTGTCCCAGAACCAGCGCTCGCCCTGCTGCCACGGGACCAGGAGGTCCTTGGTGAGGAACGAGCCGACGATCATGCGGAGGCGGTTGTGCATCCAGCCGAGCGCCCAGAGCTGCCGCATCCCGGCGTCGACGATCGGGTAGCCGGTCTGCCCGCGCTGCCAGCGCTCCAGCGCCTGCTGATTGGTCTGCCAATCGAACCCGGCGAACTTCTGCTTGAGCGGCTCGGTCGGGAGCGTCGGGTAGTGGTGGAGGATGTGGTAGGAGAACTCGCGCCAGACGATCTCGCCGAGGAAGACGTCGGCGGCCTCGCGCATCGCGCCGTTGCGGACCCAGTTCTCGATGCGGGTCCAGACCTGGCGCGGGCTGATCTCGCCGTGGTGCAGGTGCGGCGAGAGGCGCGAGCTCCCGTCCTCGGCGGGCCGGTTGCGGCCCTTGGCGTAGTCGATCAGCGCGTCGTCGAGGAAGCGGTGGAGCAGGGCGTGGGCCGCGCGCTCGCCGGGCGTCCAGGCCTCGGCCATCGCCCCAGCCCAGTCGACGCCGTCCTGCGCCTCGGGCAGCAGGCCGAACGAGGCGAGGTCGGCGCTCTCGGGCCACGCCTCGGGGGCGCGCCGCTCGCCCAGGCGCGGCACCGGGAGAGGGTCGCCGACCTCGACCGTCTCTTCGAACTTGGCGCGGAACGGGGTATAGACGTGGTACGGCCCGCCGGTCGTGGTCCGCACGGCGTCGGGGTCGTGGAGGATGCGCGCGGCGAAGGTCTTGACCTCGACCCCGCCCGCGCGCAGCGCCTCGGCGATCTCGGCGTCGCGCGCGCGCAGGGCAGGCTCGGTCCGCGCGTTCCAGTAGACGGCGTCGGCCCCGGTGGCGTCGATGAGATCGCGCAGCGTCTCCAGGCTCGGTCCGGCGCGAAGGACGAGGCGGGAGGCCTTCTTCTCGAGGCTCTCGCGGAGCGCGCCGAGCGAGTGGTGGAGCCACCAGCGGTGCGCGCCGCCGGGCGGCCAGTCGCCCTCCTCGTCCGGGGCCCAGACGAAGACCGGCACTACGGGCGCGCCCCGCTCGGCGGCCCGGCTCAGGGCGGGGTGGTCGGCGAGGCGAAGGTCGTGACGGAACCAGACGAGGGTAGCAGGCACGGTTCGGAGGGCAGAGGAGACGGGCAAAGGTACCGAGGTGGTGGCGACGCGCTGTCAGCGCGGGCGGACGGTGGCGAACCCGCCGTCGACCGACAGCATCTGCCCCGTCACCCAGCCGCTCTGCTCGCGGTCGAGGAGGAAGCGGAGGGCGCTTACGAGGTCGTCCGGCTCGCCGATCCGCCCGAGAGCGTGCATTTTGGCCGAGGCCTGCTCGGCGGCGTCGCTGCCGGTGAGGCGCTCGGTCAGGCCCGTGCGGACGAGGCCGGGGGCGACGGCGTTGACGCGGATGCCGCGCGGCGCGTAGCTCGCCGCCGCCGCGAGCACCAGGCCAGCCACGCCGCCCTTCGCCGCCGCGATGGCCTCGTGGTTGGCCAGCCCGAGTCGGGCCGCGACCGACGCCATGAGGACGACCGCGCCGCCCTCGGGGTCCTCGTTGGTCTGCATCGCCCGCGCCGCCGCCTTGACGAGGTAGAACGCCGTGTTGAGGTTCAGGCGGATCGTCGCGTCGAACTCCTCGGCGCTCGTCAGGTGCGCGGGCTTCAGCAGGATCGAGCCGACGAGATTCACGGCCCCGTCGATCCGCCCGTGGGCCGCCACCGTCGCCTCCACGGCGGCCTGCACCTGCGCGTAGTCGGTCGCGTCGAGCGGGTGCGCCGTCGCCCCGACCTCGCCGGCGAGCGCGCGCAGGGTGTCCTCACGCCGCGCGCCGAGGACGAGGCGGGCCCCGTCGGCGGCGAGGGCGCGGGTCAGCGCCGAGCCGATGCCGCCGGTCGCGCCGAGAAGGAGGTAGACGGGAGCAGCCATAAGAGGGGAGAAGGAGAAACGAAAACGGCCCGGAGTGCTCAGGGGAGCCTCCGGGCCGAAAAGCTGCAGCGGGGAAATCGTTCCGCCGCGCCGGGGATAACCCCTACATGTCCTCTTCCATCATCTCGCTCTCGGCCGGCATCAGGACGCGGTCGATGACGTGGATGATCCCGTTCGGGGCGTCTAGGTCGGCCGTGACGACGTTCGCGGTGTTGCCCATCGCGTCGGTCACAGTGACGGCCCCGTCGGTGGCGTTGATGGTGAGCGGCTGGCCCTCGACCGAGTTGAGGGTGAGCTCGCCGCTGAGCTCGCCCGACATGGCGCTGCGCGCCAGGACGTGGTAGGTCAGGATGTCGGCGAGTTGGTCGCGGTTGCCCTCCTCCATCAGCGAGGCGAGCGTGCCCTCGGGCAGCGCGTCGAAGGCGTCGTCGCTCGGGGCGAAGACGGTGTAGGGGCCGGGGCCGCCGAGGGTCTGGTCGAGCCCGGCCTGGAGGACAGCGGTGCGGAACGTGGTCAGTTCCGCGTCCTCGGCGACGGTGAGGATGGTGCCACTGCCCATCGCGTCGTCATCGACCATCACGTCGTCGTCGACGTCCATGTCAGCCGGCTCGCGGTCGCCGCAGCCGACGAAGGCTACGAGGGCGAGAGCGCAGAAAAAGGTGAAAAAGCGGGAGCTAGTCATCGGGTGCCTCCTGAAGGGGTGAGTAGGAATACGCCTCGGTGGGTGGACCGGGACGCACCCAAAAATAAGCGCGCTGCCGGTCCACCGCGTGAAGCTGCCGCCCATTCCCAGCCGGGGCAGTCGGCCTAGCGGACGAGGGTGAGCTGCCCAGTCTGTACGGTGCCTCCGGTGGTCAGGCGGTAGGCATACAGCCCGCTCGGAAGGCCCCGGCCGTCGAAGGGCACCGCGTGCGTCCCGGCCTCTAGCTGACCCTCGGCGAGCACCGCGACCTCGCGCCCGAGCACGTCGTACACCGCGAGCCGGACCTCGGCGGCGGCCGGCAGCCCGAACCGCAGCGTGGCGGTGCCGCCCGACGGGTTGGGGAACGCCGTCACGGCCGCTGCCTCCGGGGCGCTGGCCTCGGCCCACGGCGTCGCGTCAGCCACGGTCCAGGCCGCCGCGCCGACAGCGAGGGGAGTCCCCGTCACGGTGACGGCGAACGGCACCGCGTCGGTGGCGGTCGACGGGAATCGCCCCACCGCGAGCGTGTAGGTGTACGGCCCCGCCATCGCGCCTGCCGGGACCTGCTGCGTGTAGGTCCCGCTGCGCGACTGCCCCGCGCCGAGCGTGCCCGAGAGAATGCGCCCCTGGGCTACGGTCGACGCGCCGCGGTCGGCGGTGAAGTAGAGGTCGCCCGAGACCGCGCTGCCGGTGGCGTTGGTGACGGTGTAGGCGAAGCCGACCGAGCCGCCGGGGGCGACGCTCAGCGGGCTCGTCGCCGAGGCCGCGAGCGTGACGGCCCCGCTGCTGGGCAGGTCCACGTCGATCACGAACAGCCCGCCCGAGAGGTCCGACACGATCACGCGCCCGCTCGGCAGGTATGGGTAGGCCGTCCACGCGCCGCGAAAGCCGGTGCTGTTGCCGGTGTAGGTCTCGTAGAACGCGACGCGCTCGGGGCTGGCCGGGTCGCTCACGTCGAAGACCTGGAGGCCCTCGGTGTAGTGGGCGATGTAGATAAAGTCGCCCAGGACGTAGCAGTTGTGGACGACGGCGCGGTCGTTCACGACCAGCTCGCTCAGCAGCTCGGGGTCGTCGAGGTTGGAGACGTCGAAGGCCCGCGTCCACGGGGCCGTCCCGATCTCGTCGCCGACGAAGATCGTCTCGCCGTCGGGCGCGGCGCAGACGTTGTGCGCGCCCATGTAGCCCGCCGGGTAGATGATGGTCGTGATGAGCGACGGGGCCGTGCGGTCCGAGAGGTCGATCACGTCGATGCCCCGGTTGTAGATCGCGGCGGCGTAGGCGACGTCGCCGACCACGTCGAGGTCGTGGTAGTAGACCCCGCCGAAGGGCCCGGCGAAGGTGCTCACGAGCGGCGGGGCGACGGCGTTCGCCGCGAGGTCGTAGATCCGCAACCCGCCCGGCGAGCGCCCGCCGACGACGTAGAGGTAGTCGCCCTCGATCAGGATGTTGTGCGAGCCGTCGCCCGAGCCGTCCGCCTGCACGTCGATCCGGCCGGCGACGACCGGGTTGGCCGGCTCGTCGAGGTCGATCACGAGGACGTCGTTGTACTCGTGGACGAGGTAGGCGTAGGTCCCGTAGGTCTTGACGTCCTTCGCGTCGTCCACGCTGCTGCCGCCGAGGCCGGGCACGAAGCCGACCTCGGTCGGCGTCGGCGCGTCGAGGTCGATGATGCTGAGGCCCTGGTAGCGGGCGGTGAGGAGCGCGTACTCGCGGCCCGTGGCGGGATCGACGTAGCCCCACAGGTCGCCGTAGTTCGAGCGCTCGTCGAGCTGCCCGAGGAGCGTGGCGTTGAGCGCATCGCCGCCGCGGCGGGCGGGGGTGCCGTCGTCCCACGCCTTCAGCGCGTCCGGGTTGGCGGGGAGCGCGGGCTGCGACTGAGCGGCGGCCGGCACCGCGAAGGCGGCGAGGAGGAGGGCAGTGACGAGGAGGCGCATAGCGTGGCAGGGCTGGGTATGAGGAAGGTTCAAACTACGGCAAGACCGAGGCGGCAGGAAGCCGCTCCGTGCTACCGGACGAGGACCACGCGTCCGCTCCGCACCGTGCTTCCGGCGGCGAGGCGGTAGACGTACACCCCGCTCGGCAGCGCTGCCGCCTCGAACGCCACCGCGTGCGACCCAGCCTCTGTCTCGCCGTCGAGCAGCCGCGCGACCTCGCGCCCGAGCACGTCGTAGACCGCCAGCCGAACCGCCCCGCTGGCGGGCAGGTCGAACCGCAGCGTGGCCGTCGTGGCGAACGGGTTCGGGAACGCCACGATCTCTACCGCTGCCGCCGCCGTGCGAACTGAGGTCGCGCGAGGGGCGTCGGCCGTCCACGCGTCGCCGGGCTGCACGGCCCGCCCAGTCGCCTCGTCGATGGCGAGGCCGAAGGCGAGGAGGGGCAGCGGCTCGTCTGCCCACGCGGCGCGGCCGAGCTTGATGAACTGAAACGCATCGGCGGCCACCGGGTCGTCGGGGAAGGTGCCGACGAAGCCGGTGTAGGTGTACGTCCCGGCCGGGGCGCGGCGCGGCACCGGCTGCCGGAGGGTGCGCTCGGCCGACGCTCCGGGCGCGAGTGTAACCGTCACCGGCCCGAGGGCCGGGCGGGTCGTGCCGTTGGGGAGCGTGACCTGGGCCCAGAAGTCGACGTTCTGGGCGGCGTCGCTGAGGTTCTCGCCGCGCGCGGTGTAGCCGACCGGGCCGCCGCCGGCTGGCACCTCGGTCTGGAGCGGAGTCAGCGCTAGGTCGAGCACCTCGCCAGCGGTGAGGTCGGCCAGGAAGAGGCCGTAGGAACCGTCGGTGAAGCGCGCGAGGAAGGCGAACTGGCCGCGCGCGTTGATCGCCTGCGGCTCGCCCGCGCCGCCCGCGCCGAACTCGTTGCCGAGGAGGGTCGCCTCGGTGTAGTCGATGAACTCGGCGGAGCGGAAGTCGCCGGGGGCCACCTCAACCGTGCCGAAGGGGAGACGGCGCACGCCGTCCTCGGCGGTCCACACGAAGAGGCGGATGCGGCCGCCGAAGTCCGGCTCGTCGGAGAACACCACGACCCCGTCGCCGATCACCGGGTCGCGTGGGGCGGCGTACGCACCACCGCCGGGCGCGGGCTGGCCCTCCCAGGCGACGAGTTGGGGTACGCCGCTCCCGGTCGCCCAGAGCGCTGCGTTGTCGTTCAGCGAGGACGGGGTGACGAGTCCGCTGTAGACGATCTCGCCGTCGCGCCCGAGGCGGTGCTGCGCCACCGAGAGGTACCTCCGGTTCGGGATGCCGGGCACCGGGTCGCCGACGCGCGCGACCAGGCGGAGCGCGCCGGGCCGCCCGGCGATGATCTCGTCGTCGGCGGTGCCACCGCCGGTGAACCCGAGGTCGCGGAAGAGCACATCGCGGTTGGCGTTCGCCGAGAAACCGTTGAACGCGCCGAAGGGCCTGCCCGACGGCGACGGCTCGCCCTCGACGGCAACGACGCGGTCGAGGCCCGTCTCGTTGAGGAGCGCGAGGACGCCGCGATCGGTGCTGCCCTGGATGACGCCGAACCCGGCGGCGAGCGTACCGTCGGGCAGAATCTCGGGCGTGTCGGAGACGCCTCGGATGGTGCCGCTCGGCGCGCCGGGTGGGGCGGGCGCGCCCTCGCGGAGGACGGGCGTGAGGCTGCCCGGCCGGCCAGTGTAGAGCGCCTCGTTGTTCGAGAAGCTTACGCCCGGCCCGGTGAGGCGCGCCGTGAAGGCGACCTCGCCCGCGTCGTTGAGCGCGACGTAGCGGAGACCGCCGGAGACGTTCGCCGGGTCGCCGAGAGAGACGCCGGGGAAGCCGGGCGCGGGACTCCCTTCGAGCGCGACGGGTCGGAGGCCGGCGACCGAGGCGGCGTAGATCCCCTCGTTATTTCCGTTGTCTACGCCGGGTCCGGTCACCGTCGCTTCGAAGACGACGATACCGTTGTTGTTGATCGTCGCCGGGGCGATGAACGACCGGAAGACCGCGCCGGGCACCCCGCTCGGCGCGGGGTTGCCCTCGCGCGCAAGCAGGACGAGGTCGCCCGTGCGCGTGACGAGCCACAGCCCGCGGTCGTTCGCGGAGGTCACGCCGGGACCGGTCAGCTCGCCCTCGAAGACGACCTCGCCGACATCGTTGACGGCGGGGAAGCGGAACTTGTCGAACCGGGCCCCGTCGCCCGTGCCGGGACCGGCGTCGGAGAGGAGCAGCGTGCGGACCGAGAGGTCCTGTGCGCTCACAGTGGGCACCGACAGCGTGAGCACAAAGAGGAAGGCGAGGCGATTCATGTTTTGCGTGTGAAAGCCAGAGTCGCGGGTAAGAGGCTGTTGAGATTTCCAGCGTGTAGGCGAGAGCGGGAGAGGACCGAGACCGTCAAGGCGCGCGAGGAGTCAGATGCCCTCGCCTCGGGTGACGAGCGCAACGTCGACGGGGCGGTGTGCAGCCGCTCGGAGCCCAGATGGTGAATCCTCGACAGTCTCTAAGAGCGTTGTCGCGGCGAGGCAGGGTCAGCGGACGAGTGTCAGTCGCCCCGTCTTCGGCGCGCGCTCGGTTTCGAGCCGCCACACGTAGACCCCGGAGGGCAGCCCCCGCCCGTCGAAGCTTACTTCGTGCTCTCCGGCCTCGGCGCGGCCCTCGGCGAGCACGGCCACCTCGCGCCCGAGCACGTCGTAGACCGCCAGCCGCACCGCGCCGGCCTCGGCCAGTCCGAAGCGCAGCGTGGCCGCCGAGGCGAACGGGTTCGGGAACGCCTCGACCTCGCCCGCCGCGCCGCCCGCCAGGCGCGTAGCGGCCTCCGGCTCCCACGGCGTCGCGCCGGTGACGGCCCACGCGGCGGCTCGCCCGGCTGGGGCAGCGGGGCCGGTCACGGTGACCACGAACGTCTCCTCGTCGGCTGCCGCCGAGGGGAAGGTCCCGATCTGCAAGGCGTAGGCGTAGCTGCCGGCCGGAGCGCCCTGGGGCACCTGCTGCGTGTAGCTCCCGCTGCGCGACTGTCCCGGCGCGAGCGTGCCCGAGCGGACCCGGCCCTGCGCCACGACCGCCCCGCCGCGCGCGGCGGTGAAGAAGAGGTCGCCCGAGACGGCGTTGCCGGTAGCGTTGGTGACGGTGTAGGCGAACGAGACCGCGCCGCCGGGGGCGACGGCGAGCGGGCTCGTCGCCTGGGCAGTGAGGGTGATCTCCGAGCGGGGGCTGAGGGCGGCGGAGAAGACGCCGGCCGAGCCGTCGGTGAACTCGGCGGTGAAGGCGAGCTCGTTGCGCGCGTTGAAGCTGTGCGGCTCGCCGGGCCCACCGGCCCCCTCGCTGATGCCGAACCCACCGCCCGAGGTGACCAGGCGCAGGTCGAACACCGAGCGGGTGTCGCCAGGTGCGACCTCGACCGAGCTGCCCAGCCCGATGAACCGGCGCACGCCGTCCTCGGGCGTCCAGACGTAGAGCACCTCGTCGTTCGTCTGCGTCTCGCTCTCGAACACCACCACGCCGTTGCCGATCACCGGGTCGTCCGGGCTAATGTAGACGCCGCCGCCGGGAGCGGGCTGCCCTTCGAGCGCTATCGTCGTGGGTACGCCGCCGACCGTAGCAAACACAGCCATGTTTGTGAAGAGGTTCGAGGGCGTGACGAAGGCGGTGTAGGCTACCTCCCCGTCGAAGCCGAGCCGGAGCCCACCGACGCCGAGGTAGGACAGCCCCGGAAAGTCTGGCACCGGGCCGTCCTCAGCCGCCACGGCGCGGAGGTCACCCGGCCGCCCGGCGATGATCGTCGAGGTTTCGTTGATCTGGGTGCGGAAGGCGAGGTCGCCCTGCTCGGTCACCGAAAAGCTGTTGAAGCCCGCGTAGGGTCCACCGCCGGGGGCTGACTCGCCATCGCGCACAAGGGCGCGAACGGTGCCGGGGCGGCGCACGGCGGCGAGCAGGTCCGAAAGCCTCCCGTCGTCGAAGGCGCGAAGCTCGGTCGCGAGCGTGCCGTCGTCGAGCAGCTCCGGGGTCTGGCTGTAGCCGGTGAGCGTCGCGCCGGGGATGCCCGAGGCGGGGAGCGGCTCTTGCTCGCGCAGCAAGAGGACGGGAGCATCCGGCGGCCCGAGGTAGACCGAGCCGTTGTTGGCGAGTGTGACGCCAGGGCCGAACAGGCGCGCCGTGAACGCGATCTCGCCTGCGTCGTTGAGCACGGGGACGTTGAAGGCCCCGCTGATGTTATTCGGGTCGCTGATGAGGACGCCGGGGAGGCCGGGGGCTGGGCCGCCCTCGACCACCACGGGCCGGAGGCCGTCCGCCGCCGAGGCGGTATAAATGGCTTCGTTGTTGCCAGCGTTCACGCCGGGCCCGGAGACGACAGCACGGAAGGCCGCAACACCGCTGTCGTTGAGGGTCACCGGCGTCGTGAAGGCGCTGAACACGGCACCGGACACGACGGTGCCGGGCGCGGGGTCGCCCTCGCGCGCGAGGAGCACGAGGGTGCCCGTACGGGTGACGAGCCACAGCCCGCGGTCGTTCGCGGAGGTGACGCCAGGGCCCTCGAGGAAGCCGAGGAAGACGACCTCGCCGGCCTCGTTGATCGAGGCCTCGGAGAAGCGGTCGAAGGTCGCGCCGTCGCCCGTGCCGGGGTCGGCGTCGGAGAGCAGGAGGGTGCGGACCGGGACGTCCTGCGCCTGGGCGGCGAGCGCGAAGAGCGTGACGACGAGAGCGAACGAGGCGAGGCGAGACATGGCAGCGGGAGCGCTAGGGGAGAGGAGGGGAGGCGCAGGATAGGGCCTGTACCCCTGCCATCGTCCCGACCGCTGTGCGATGTGAGGCATTCGTTAGAAAGGGGTAACGCAGCCTTTACTTCGGCGACCCAGACTGCGGCTCGAAGCGGGCGCGGAGCCAGTCCTCCCCCATCGTTGCCGAGGCGAGGTGGTAGTAGGCCAGGAAGTTGGGCAGCCCGTAGCTCCGCCGCTGGTTGCGGACCTGCACCACCAGCTCGTCGCCGAACTGCTCGGCGGTCACCTCGTCCTCGGTCAGAAACGGGAGATGCACCGAGAGCACGTAGGCCTCGCCGTCGGCCTCCATCCGGTACGCCTGCTCGGCGTGGAAGACGGCCACCGGGTCGCGGTCCCCATAGAGGCCGCGCCCGATCTCGCGCAGCAGCTCGAGGCCGAAGACCTCCTGCCCGACGTGCGGCACGCGCAGGATCGGGAGCGGCGCGAAGCTGCCCTCGATCTCGTCGAGGTAGCCGGCCTGGGCCGCGACGTACTTCGCCAGCACCGCGCCGGCCTCGTCCTCCAGGATGATCCGGTTGACCACGACCGCGTCGACGCCGTAGCCGTAGAGCTGGAGGTAGGTGTAGGCCCGCCGCGCCTCGGCGATGACCATGCGCTCGGGGTTCATCACGAGCCGCGTCGAGGCGACGGACGCGTCTTGCAGCACTTTTTGCATGTCGCCGAGCACCCCGAAGAGGCGGTCCAGCTCCGCGTAGCCGCGGTCGAGCGGGATGCCGGTCGTCTTGCGGACGGCGAAGCCGCCGAGCTTGAAGGCCGTCTTCTGGAACGGGAACGCCTTCGAGACCCACCACTGCGCCACCTGCGGCAGCGTCAAGAGCGTCAGCGTCTCGCCCGTCGGGGCGGAGTCGAGCACGATCAGGTCGTAGTCGCCCGAGCGGTAGAACTTGTCGAGCCACAGCAGCGCCGACGCCTCGCCCATGCCGGGGAGCGCGGCCATCTCCTCAGCGGCGATGCGGTCGACGCCCTGCCACCGGAAGACGCTCAGCATCAGGTCGCGCATGCTCGACCAGTACTTCTGCATCGAGTAGTACAGATCGACCTCCTGCGCCCACAGGTTGTCTGCGACCGCCACCGGCTCCGGCCCGAGCGGCCGGTCGAGCGCGTCGGCGAGCGAGTGCGCCGGGTCGCTCGAGACGACGAGGGTGCGGTGGCCGCGCCGGGCGGCCTCCAAGGCGGTGGCGGCGGCGCAGGTCGTCTTGCCGACGCCGCCTTTGCCGGTGAACAACAGAATGCGGGTTCTTGAGGAGGTGCTCAACTATTAGTCGGGTTGGCTTCGATGTGTAAGGATGCGTCCAACATGTCATGGACTTTCTGGAAGAGGCGATGGTGCAGTTCGTAGAGATTTTCCCGAATACGCGACCGCCTGTTACGGACCTTCAGATAATCAGGATTGTCTTCTCCTGTATGAACGACCCTCTCAAGACCTGTAATTTTGATTTCTAGGCCTCGAAGGGTATGACCTATCACTATAGCCTTAATGATCATGTCTCGTACCTCATTGTCATAAGCAGCATCAGGTGGCAGATGGTTCAGGAAGAGTAGATAACATTCAATGGTGTAGAAGTAGATGTAGGCACCGAAGATACTATTCCGAAAAGTATTATCACAAAAACGCTTACCGGACCGTCATGTGGAAGACGGGCTGGCGGACCTCCATCGTGACCATCACCCGGTCCTCACTCTGCAGCTCGCGCAGGACCACGGCCAGCTCGGCCTGCAGCTCGCGCGACATCCGCGCCGCACCGGTCTCGACAGCGAGGGCTTCGATGCGGCGCAGCGCCGGCTCCAAGCCCGGTGCGCCGGCGGTGTCGAGGTCGAGCACGGGCGCGGCCGGCGCGCGGAAGCTGCTGTAGGCGACGTCGACCGTGGTGCCGAACTGGTGGGTGCTGGTCCCGCGCGTGGCGTTGGGGTTGGTGCGGCGGAGCCGGGCCTGGTCGTCGGCGGTGCGGAGCACCGAGGTCACCTCGACCCGGAGCGGCGGCAGCCCGTGCTCGGCGAGCCGGGCCTGGAACCGGCGGCCGATCTCTTCGAGCAGGGCCACCACCTCGGGGATCACGAGCGGGGTCGAGTGGTCGAGCTCGCGGACGGTCCAGAACTCCGAGTCGGCGAGCGGGACGAGGCGGCCGTCGGCGACGAGCCGCTCGCGCGCGGCCGCGTCGACGGGCTGCCCCACGCCGAGGCGGCGGGCGACGCCGAGCTGCGCGGCGTTGTCGTAGCGGTCGAAGGCGCGGGCCTGCCGGCTCGTCAGCAGCGGCACCGGCCGGAGGGCGGCCTCGACGGAGTCGGCGAGCGCGAGGAGGCGGCCGAGGTTCGCATCCAGGACGCGCTCCGGGTCGGCGCTCGCCGTCTGCGTTTCGGACACGGGCGCGACGGGGACCGGCTCCATCGCCTCGGGTTGGCAGCCGGCGGCCGTGAGCAGGAGGGTCAGGAGGACAGGGCGGAGCATGATTCCAAAGGCAGGGAGGGGGCCGGCAGAGAATACGGCCGGCGCGGCGGAGCGGAAACGAGAACGGCCCGCCTCCGAGGGGAAGCGGGCCGCGTGCAGCGAGTCGGCGGCGTCAGGCGCTGACGGCCTGCTGGTTGAGCGAGCCCTCGGCGAGCGTGGTCATCCGCTTGTCGAAGTCGCCCGCCTGCTTGTCCATCCGGCCGAGCGTCTGGGCCGCGTCGCCGTGCCCGAGCGTGCGGGCGTAGCGGGCGGCGCAGCCGTAGCCGGCGATCCCGTAGTGCTCGACGCGCTGCGCGTTCGCGATGATGCCCGCGTCGAGGACCGGGTTGTCGGCGGCGTCGCCGATGAAGTCGTCGCCTTCCTTGAGGAGGCCTTCGGTGCCCTTGCACTTGTGGCCGCCGGCCTTCGCGCCGAGCGTGTCGGCGATCTGCTCCAGGTCGTTCTGGCGCGAGCGCGCCTGCTCGATGCGGTCGTTGAAGATGCTCTTGAGCTCGTCCGAGTGCAGCTTGCCGACCCACTTGGTGTAAGAGGATTCGACCTGCTTCTCGGAGCTGTGCATGTCCTTGACCTGCTCGACGAGGAGGTCGTCGAGGGAGGTGACGTCGTTTCCGAAAGTAGCCATGAGGGGAGAGGGGGTTGGTGAGAGGTGAACAACGCCGACTCTAACGGGCGAGTCGGGGGACGGGTTCGGGCCGCCGGGATCGTAACGAGATTTACACAGAGCGAGATGTACACAGAGGACGAGAGAAGATGGGGCGAGAGAAGATGGGGAAGGTAGCGGCGGGTCTTCTCCGACTTCGGTCTTCAGTCTTCCGTCTCCCCGTCCGTAGATTCGCGGTGCCCTCTCGGTCTTCCCGCTCCTGCATGGCTCGCCCCTCCACCGGCCCCCCCTCCGCCTCCAGCGAGCAGGACCGCACCCTCGTCACGGACGCCCTCAGCGGCGACCAGGAGGCGTACCAGGCCTTGATGCAGAAGTACCGCGAGCCGATCCGCCGGCACGTCGCGCGGATGGTGCGCGACAAGAGCGTGGTGGACGACCTGGTGCAGGAGAGCTTCATCAAGGCCTTCACCTCGCTCGGCTCCTACTCCAGCGCCTACGCCTTCTCGACGTGGCTCTACAAGATCGCCACGAACCACACCATCGACTACCTCCGCAAGAAGAAGCTCCGGACCTTCTCCATCGATCAGCCGATGCGCGAGGGCGACGACCGGACCTTCGAGCTGCCCGACACCACCTACCGGCCCGACCGGCACGTCATGGCCGACCAGCGGCGCGAGCTGATCCAGGAGGCCATCGACGCGCTCCCGGAGAAGTACCACCGCGTGATCGTGATGCGGCACCAGCAGGAGATGAGCTACGACGAGATCGCCGACGACCTCGGCCTCCCGCTCGGCACCGTTAAGGCGCACATCTTCCGTGCCCGCGCCCTGCTCTACAAGCAGCTCCGCGACCAGCGCGACGCGATCTAGCTCCAACTAGTACCGTCGCTGCAACCCGCGCAGTGACCTCCCGTACGGACCGCGCATGAGCCTCCGAATCTTCCGCCGACACGTCCCGCGCCGGGCCTCCTTCGCCGTGCTGCCGGCGCTCCTGCTCGCGCTGCCGGTTCTCGCAGCCATCACCGAACGGTACTACTTCGAGGTCCCTCACGAGGGGGAGGCCGCGCTCTCGGCGGAGCTGGAGCTGGCGCTCGGCCGGGTCGAGGTCGGCCGGGCCGAGGCGGGATACCTGTTCCAGGCCGAGGTCGCGCTCGAGGACGAGGACACGGTGCCCGAGCTGGACGTCGAGCGCCGCGGCGAGCGGGTGCACCTCGAGCTCGGCTTCGCGTCCGGCGGCAAGGGCGCGGGCGGGGTGACGGTGCGCGGCCTGCGCGCGCCCGAGGAGAACGAGTGGCTCCTCGCCTTCTCCGACCGCGTCCCGCTCGACCTCGCCTTCGAGCTCGGCATGGCCGAGGCCGACCTCGACCTGAGCGGCCTCCGGGTCGAGCGCCTCCGCGTCGAGGCCGGCATGGCGAAGACCACGGTCGCCTTCGACACGCCGAACCCGGTGGCGATGGACGAGCTAACGGTCGAGGCCGGCATGGCGACCTTCACCGGTCGCCGGCTGGGCAACGCCCGCTTCGAGCGGTTCTCCTTCGACGGCGGGGCGGGCTCCTTCGAGCTGGACTTCACTGGGGCGCGGCTCCCACGTGGGGCGCGGGCCGAGATCGAGGTCGGGATGGCGTCGCTGCGGGTGCTGCTGCCCGAGGGCCGCCCCGTGGTGCTGTCGGCGTCGGACTCGTGGCTGGCGCAGGTCGAGGTGCCGGACGGCTACGTGAAGCGCGGCAAGGGCCGGTGGCACAGCGCCGAGGTCCGGGACGAGGACGAGGCCTTCTTCGTCCGCATCGACGCGGGCGTGGGCAAGGTGACGTGCTTGACGGCCCCCGCGAACTAGCGCCCACAGACGAGCCCGCCTCGCTCAGAGACGCAGGGATACGGTGGCGGAGCACACCGCCGAGTCGTCGCAGACCGGGTACGCAGGCAGACCGGGTACGCGAGGCGACAGAGCACGCGCGGGTCGGCCCGCAGCGCCTCGGCCTCGGCGGCGCTCGTGGCGGCGGCGAAGCCCGTTAGGGCGGTGCGGTACGTCGCGTCGACGCGTGCGACACCACGCGTGCTCAGGTCCGTCGTCCGGTCGTCCGGCCCTGCGCAGTCGGGCGCTTGCACCACCAGGTAACGTCCTGGAGTGGGGGACCAGCAGCGGTGACTCGGCAATGCGCTTCACCTTCCGAGGGCCGTCCTATCAATCGGCCGCGCGGGTGGGACCTTTAGGAGAAAAATCGCCAGGCGGGGGCAAAAAAAGGGCGTGCCCCATTCAGGACACGCCCCTCGTGCTGGCACCGAGGCTCGGGTAGGCTACCAGTCGAGCGCGTCGCCTGCCAGGCTGCGCGGGTTGCCTCCGTTGAAGAGCAGGTGGGCGTTGTCCGAGCGCGGGTTCTGGACCACGTCCTTCGTCGAGAAACGCAGGATCGCATGGCTCACCTGGTCCGGCGTCGCGTCCGGTCGAACTTCGAGGGCCAGAGCCGCGACGCCGGCGACGTGCGGTGCCGCCATCGAGGTGCCGCTGATGGTGTTCGTCGCCGAGTCGTCCGTCATCCACGCCGAGGTGATGCCGACGCCCGGGGCGAAGAAGTCCACGCAGTCGCCGAAGTTGGCGAAGGAGCCGCGCCGGTCGTCGCTGTCGGTGGCGCTGACGGTCATGACCTCGGGGATGCGGGCGGGCATGACGGTGCAGGCGTCCTGCGGGAAGAGGCCGAGGAAGCCGTTGCCGGCGGCCACCGCGAACGAGACCCCCGCCGCGACGAGGTTGCGCGTGGCTGCCGCCGCCGCGGGCGAGTCCGTCGTGCCCAGGCTCGCGTTGGCCACGGCCGGGAGCTTGGCGTTGGCCGTCACCCAGTCGAAGCCGGCCAAGATGTCGCCGCTGTTCCCGAACTGCCCGCAGCCGAAGACGCGCACGGCCACTAGCTCGACGTCCTTGGCCACGCCGTAGGTCGCGCCGCCGAGGGTGCCGGCGACGTGGGTGCCGTGCCCGTTGCAGTCGTCGGCGTCGGGGTCGTTGTCGCGGAAGTCGTAGCCGTAGGAGGCCCGCCCGCCGAACTCGTCGTGCGAGATCCGGATGCCGGTGTCGATGACGTAGGCGGTGACGCCCTCGCCCGAAGCGCGCCAGCCGTAGCCGCCGTCGAGGCCGCTGCGGGCGTTGACGCGGTCGAGCCCCCAGGTGGCACCACTCTGGGTGCCGGTGCGGGTGAGGTACACCCGCTGCTCAGGCTCGACGTAGAGCACGCGCGGGTCGGCCCGCAGCGCCTCGGCCTCGGCGGCGCTCATCGCCGCGGCGAAGCCCGTTAGCGCGTGCTCGTAGACGTGCCCGACGGCGGTGCCGCGGGCGGCAAGCTCGGCCGTCAGCGAGCGCAGGTCGTCGGCGGCGGCACCACGGGCTCGGGCGGCGGGCTCCTCGGCGAGCACGATGATGTAGCGACCCGAAATGCGGAGATCGCCCTCCGGCATGGTGTTTACTGCGACCGATGCCTGCTGGGATGCACGCGTCGGTGCCAGCCGAAGCCGGAGACGACTCGGTGGTGGCATCGCAGCCAGCGAGAACGAACGCGAGAGCGAGGGTGCCGGCAGCGGTACGGGAGAGCAGGGAATTCATTGGAATGAGGGCTGGGCTCGCAGTGACAAGGCGAGCCGGTGAGTGAGAGATCGGTGGAGCCACCAGAAGAGGACGCGCCCTGTGCGGGACACGCCCCTCATATTGTCGCCGGGACTCGGTCAGACTACCAGTTGAGCGCGTCGCCGCCCTTGAGGAGGCTCGGGCTGCCGCCGTTGAAGAGCAGGTGGTTGTTAGCCGAGCGCGCGTCGGTGACGATGCCCTTGGTGGAGAAATTGAAGATCACGTCGCGCACCTGCTGCGGGGTCGCGGTCGGGCGGACCTCGAGGTACATCGCGGCGGCTCCGGCGACGTGCGGCGCGGCCATCGAGGTCCCGCTGAGGAGGGCGGCGGCCGAGTTGCTCGTGTACCAGGTCGAGGTGATGGCCGTGCCCGGCGCGAAGAAGTCGACGCAGCTCCCGACGTTGGAGAAGTCCGAGCGCCGGTCCGCCGAGTCCGTCGAGCCGACGGTCATCAGCTCGGCGACGCGGGCGGGGGAGCGGCTGCAAGCGTTCTGCCCGTAGCCGTTGCCGGCAGACGCGACGAAGGCGACGCCCGCGTTCTGGATCCCGCGCGCCGCCGCGTCCATCGCCGACGAGACGGGACCGCCCAGGCTCGCGTTCGCCACGGCCGGGAGCTGCGCGTTCGCCGCCACCCAGTCGAAGCCGGCGATGATGGTGCTCGTGGCGGTCGTGTTGCCGCACCCGAAGACGCGCACCGCGACCAAGTCCACGTCCTTCGCCATACCGTAAGCGGAGCTGCCGACCGTGCCGGCGACGTGCGTGCCGTGCCCGTTGCAGTCGCTCGCCACGTCGTCGTTGTCCCGGAGGTCGCGGCCGTACGAGGCCCGGCCGCCGAACTGCGAATGCTCGATGCGGATGCCGGTGTCGATCACGTAGGCCGTGACGCCCTCGCCCGAGGCGCGCCAGCCGTACTGGCCGTCGCGGCCCGCGCGCGCGTTGACGCGGTCCAGGCCCCACGTCGCGAAGCCCTGCGTGCCGGTGCCCGAGAGCGTCGCCTGCTGGTCGGGCTCGACGTAGAGCACGCGCGGATCGCCTTCGAGCGCCTCGGCCTCGGCCGCCGTCAGGGCCGCCGCGAAGCCGGTCAGCGCGCTCTCGTACACGCGCTCCACCGCGCCGCCGCGGGCGGTGACCTCGGCGGTGAGCGCCGCCAAGTCGGCCGCCGCCGTGCCGCGCGCTTCGGCGACGGACGCCTCGGCGAGCACGACGATGTACTGACCCGGAATCGTCAGGTCGCCGCTCGGCTGCGCGAGGGCCGCCGCATCGCCGGCCTCGGCGGTGGGTGCCGCGTCGGCCGCCGGCTCGGGACCGTTGACCGCGTCGCAGCCGACGAGGGCCGCGAGCAGGAAGAAGAGCGAGGTGGTGCGGAGAAGGACGGTTCGCATGGGGTTCGTGGAATCAGGCCGCGCACGGCCGGTGGGGGAGGGAAGCAAGAGCGTCGAGTATAGGGCCAGGTGACGGCGGCCAGCCAAGTCCGCTGTTTACCGAGGCTAGGTAAAGCGGAAGGCTGAGGGGCGTGGTACCTTGCCGCCCCGTCTCTTTTCGTCCGCCGCAGAACCGATGATCGCACGCTACACCCGCCCCGACATGCAGGCTCTCTGGAGCGAAGAGGGCCAGTTTCAGGCGTGGCTCGACGTCGAGCTCGCGGCCTGCGCGGCCTGGAGCGAGGCCACCGGCGTCATCCCCGAGGAGGACGTGGCGACGCTCTACCGGGAGGCCAGCTTCGACGTGGCCCGCATCCATGAAATAGAGGCAAAGACCCGGCACGATGTCGTCGCCTTCACGCGCGCCGTCTCCGAGACGCTCGGGGAGGAGAAGAAGTGGGTTCACTACGGCCTCACCTCGTCCGACGTGGTCGACACCGCGCTCAGCCTCCGGCTCCTCCGGGCGAACGAGCTGATCGGGGCCGCGCTCGACCGGATGATCGAGGTGCTGGCCCGGCGGGCGAACGAGCACCGCACCACGCTGACTATCGGCCGCACCCACGGCGTCCACGCCGAGCCGACGAGCTTCGGCCTCAAGCTCGCGCTCGCCTACGACGAGATGACGCGGGGGCGAGCGCGGTTCGAGCGCGCGGCCGAGGAGGTCCGCGTCGGCAAGCTCTCGGGCGCGGTCGGGACCTTCGCCAACATCCCGCCCGAGGTGGAGCGGCTGACGTGTGAGCGCCTCGGCCTACGCCCCGCGCCGATCTCGACCCAGGTCCTCGGGCGCGACCGCCACGCGATGTACCTCGCGACACTCGCCGTCGTCGGCGCGAGCCTGGAGCGGCTGGCGGTCGAGGTCCGGCACCTCCAGCGCTCCGAGGTCCTGGAGGCGGAGGAGGCGTTCCGCGAGGGGCAGAAGGGGTCGAGCGCGATGCCGCACAAGCGCAACCCGGTCGGCAGCGAGAACATCACCGGCATGGCGCGGCTGCTGCGGGGCTACCTGGTCGCCGCCGTCGAGAACGTCGCGCTCTGGCACGAGCGCGACATCAGCCACTCGTCGGTCGAGCGCGTGATCCTGCCCGACGCCACGACGGTGCTCCACTACGCGCTCCACCGGATGGCGACCATCATCGAGAACCTCCAGGTCTACCCCGAGCGGATGCGCGAGAACCTGGAGGCCACGCACGGCCTCGTCTTCAGCCAGCGCCTGCTGCTCAAGCTGATCGACACGGGGATGAACCGCGAGGCGGCCTACGACCTCGTCCAGCCGCTGGCGATGCAGGCGTGGCGCGAGCGCCGCCCCTTCCGCGCCCTCGTCGAGGCCTCGCCCGTCGCCGAACGCCTCACGCCCGAGGCCATCGCCGACGCCTTCGACCCGGCCTACCACCTCCGCCACGTCGATACGATCTTCGAGCGCGTCGGGCTGGGGTAGGGGCGGGCTCTGGAGGATAGAAGATGGAGAAAGGAGGAGAGAGGGAGACGGTCCATCGGGAGACGGTCCATCTTCGATTCTCCATTCGCTATCCTCCCGACCCCTTTGCCGCGTCCCTACCCGTGCCGTACCTTTTCGGCTGCCTAAACCCCTCGCCCCGATGCTCGTCGACTACGCCCCGATCTTCCTGATGGTGCTGCTGGCCCTCGGCCTGGCGCTCACCCTCCTCAAGCTCGCCGAGTGGCTCGGGCCGCGCCGCCCGCGCGACGTCAAGGCCAGCCCGTATGAGAGCGGCATGGACCCCATCGGGACCGCTCGGGAGCGCTACTCGGTCAAGTTCTACCTCGTCGCGATGATCTTCATCGTGTTCGACGTCGAGGTCGTGTTCATGTACCCGTGGGCCGTCAGCTTCCAAGGCTTCCTCGCCGCCGGGGCCGGGCTGGGCGCGTTCGCGGTCATCTTCGTCTTCATCCTGATCCTCTTCGTCGGGCTGGTCTACGACGTCAAAAAGGGCGGGCTGGACTGGGACTGAGGAACGACGAGGCACGAGTGCCGAATGGCGCGGCGTACAGCCTTTCAGCCAGCATTGAAAATCCCGCTCGGCCCGAACCATTCGGGGCTGCGCCCTGTTGGAGATCGACCGACTCTCTAGCTTCCGAGACACGCTATGCAAGAAGGGTATCTCACCACGACGGTCGACGCCGTCACCAACTGGGCGCGCTCCAACTCGCTCATGCCGATGCCGATGGGGCTCGCCTGCTGCGCCATCGAGATGATGGCCTTCGCCGGGCCCAAGGCCGACGTCTCGCGCTTCGGCTCCGAGGCGATGCGCTTCAGCCCGCGCCAGGCTGACCTGATGATCGTCGCCGGCTGGGTGTCGTTCAAGATGGCCCACGCCATCCGCCGCATCTGGGACCAGATGCCCGACCCGAAGTGGTGCATCGCCCAGGGCGCGTGCGCCTCCACCGGCGGGATGCACCGCTGCTACGGCGTCGTCCAGGGCGTCGACAACTTCATCCCGGTCGACGTCTACGTCCCCGGCTGCCCGCCGCGCCCCGAGGCCATCATCCACGCGCTGATGGACATCCAGGAGACCATCCGCAACGAGCACTCGGTCCTGCAGGACGAGCGCGAGCCGGTCACCGCCGACGGCGGGCGCGTAGAGCGCGTCCGCCCGGCGACGCCCGAGGAGACCGCCCGCCTCAGCGCCGCCTAGAGCGATCCCGCCATGAAGAAAGAGCCCATCGACGTCGCCTCGGACGGCACCGAAACCATCGACCCGGCGCAGGAGAAACAGACCCTCAAGTTCCTCTTCACGCCCGTCGCCCCGCCCAAGGACGAGGGCGTCCCGCCGAACCCGCACGCCAAGGCGAGCACCCAGGTCGGCGAGACCATCGAGGCCCTCCGCCAAGAGTTCGGCGGGGCCGTCGGTGAGATTGTCGAGTATGCCGGCGAGCAGACCGTCTACGTCGAGCGCGGCCGGATCGTCGAGGTCGTCCGCTTCCTCAAGGAGCAGGGCTTCGGCTACCTCTCCGACCTCGGCGGCATCGACCGCTTCACCGAGACCGACCGCTTCGAGGTGTTCTACAACCTCGTCTCCGTCACGGCCCGCAAGCGCATCCGCGTCAAGCTCCGCGCCGACGAGGACACGCCGGTGCCGACCATCACCGGCCTGCACCGCGCCGCGCTCTGGCACGAGCGCGAGGCGTGGGACATGCTCGGCCTCCGGTTCGACGGCCACCCGGACCTGCGGCGGATGTTCATGCCCGAGGACTTCGAGTATCACCCGCAGCGAAAGGAATTCCCGACGCTCGGCATCCCCGGCAGCCTGCCGCTCCCGCCCGGCGAGAACGACGGCGAGATCTCGTACGACCCCTTCGCTCGCGCCCACGGCGACATCCCCGAGGACTGACGCCTCAGCCGTTGTACGGCGCGCCGTGCCCCCACCCGCGCCCCACCGATCCCGACTGCCATGGAGCTGAAGTCCAACCCCTTCTCCGCCGCCGCCGTCCGCCGCGACCCCGACGACGAGACGTTCACGTTCTGGCCCCGCCACAACGAGGCCATCTACAAACGCCTCGACAGCAAGCACCTCCACCTCGAGGCCGGCGACCCGCTCGAGGCCGAGATGACGCTCAACATCGGGCCGCAGCACCCGGCGACGCACGGCGTGCTCCGCGTCGTGGTCAAGCTCGACGGCGAGACCATCCGCTCGGTGCTCCTCGACATCGGCTACCTCCACCGCGGCATCGAGAAGCTCGCCGAGGTCAAGACCTTCCAGGAGTTCATGCCCTACACGGACCGCATGGACTACATGTCGCCCTACTCGAACAACGTCGCCTGGTGCCTGGCGGTCGAGAAGCTGGCCGGCGTCGAGGTGCCGCAGCGCGCGCAGTGGATCCGGACGATGATGAGCGAGGTTGCCCGCATCTCGGCCCACCTGTTGTGGATCGGGACGCTCGTGATGGACGCCGGCGCGCTGTCGGTCTTCCTGTGGACCTTCAAGTACCGCGAGGAGATCTATACCATCTTCGACGAAGTTGCCGGCGCGCGCTTCACCGTCAGCCACAGCCGCATCGGCGGCGTGGCTTCCGACGTCAGCCCGAAGGCGCTCGACCTGATCCGCGCCTTCTGCGACAACTTCGAGAAGGACGTCGCCGACTGGAAGAAGCTCCTCAACCGCAACCGCATCTGGATCGACCGCAACAAGGACATCGGCGTGATCTCGGCCGAGGACGCGCTCGATGTCGGCTTCACGGGCCCCAACCTCCGCGCCTGCGGGATCGACTACGACATCCGCATCTTCGAGCCCTACCTCAAGTACGACGAGGTGGACTTCGACATCCCGATGCGCTCCGAGGGCGACAGCCTGGCGCGCTACTTCGTCCGCGTCGAGGAGATGGAGCAGTCGGTCCGCATCATCCGGCAGTGCCTCGACCGCCTCACTGGACCGCAGGCCGTCGGTGGCCCGGTCCGCACCGACAACGCCAAGCTCGCCTACGCCTCGAAGGACGAGGTCTATTACTCGATGGAGGGCATGATCCACGACTTCGTCTACACCGACGTCGGCATCGCCCCGCCCGACGGCGCGGAGTCCTACCACGCCATCGAAGCGCCCAAGGGCGAGCTCGGCTTCTTCCTCGTCTCCGACGGCACCGGCAGCCCGTGGCGCATGAAGATCAACTCCCCGAGCTTCTGCAACCTCCAGGGCCTCGAGTACCTCCTCGAGGGCGCGATGATCGCCGACACCGTCGTCCTCATCGGCTCCATCGACCCCGTGATGGGCGAAGCCGACAAGTAGATTCTAGCGTTTGGATTTTGGACTGCTCCCAGCAGCGAATCCAAAACCCAAAGGCTCGGCGAAGCCAATCCCCAATCCAAAATGGACAGTTCTCCCAAACCGCTCTACGTCCCCGGCGAAGCGCCGGAGCGCCACTTCTCCGCCGAGGAACTGGTCTGGTCCGCCGAGGAGCAGGCGACCATCGACGCGTGGGTGGCGCAGTACCCGACGCCCGACGGGGCGGTGATGAAGGTGCTCTGGCTGGCGCAGGAGAAGTTCGCCTGGCTCCCGGCCGAGGTCATCGAGCTCGTCGCTGACACGCTCGGGCTGCCCTACGCGAAAGTGTTCGGCGTGGCGACGTTCTACACGCAGTACTACAAGCGCGAGATGGGCCGCTTCGTGCTCGACGTCTGCACGTGCTTCTCGTGCCAGCTCTGCGGCGGCTACGACATCCTGCACTACCTCGAGGAACAGCTCGGCATCGCCAAGGGCCAGACTACGCCCGACGGGCTGTTCTCGATCCAGGAGGTCGAGTGCCTCGGCGCGTGCGGCTCGGCCCCGATGCTCCAGGTCACCAACGGCCCCTACGTCCACAACCTGACGCCCGCCAAGTGCGACCAACTCCTGGCCGACCTCCGTGCCGGCACGCTCCCCGGCTTCGAGTCGGTGACGCTGCCCCAGGACGAGACCGACCTCGGCGGCAACCGCCGCACCGACGCCGACGCCATCGAGCCGTACCAGACCCCGCCCGTCTCCGCGACCATCGAGTAGCTGTCACTAAATCGAGTAGCTGTCACTAAGTAGCCGTCACCGAGTAGCCGTGTCTTTCATCGCCCCGCCCCCACCTGCTTTCCAGCGCGCCCCGGCCCCGCCGCCGGGGTCGGACGCCCGGCCGTACCGCTGGACCGTCGAGCAGTACCACCGGATGGGCGAGGCGTGCGTCTTCGAGCCGGGCACGCGCGTCGAGCTGATTGGCGGGATGATCCTCGAGCAGGACGTGCGCGGCGAGCGGCACTCGATCCCGGAGGAGGAGCGGACGGCCGGCGTGTGGGAGTACCGCTGGACCGTCGCCGAGTACGAGCGCCTCGTCGCCGCCGGCATCTTCCCGCCCGACACGCACGCCGAGCTTCTTTACGGAACGGTCTACGAGATGAGTCCTCAAGGTAGCAAGCACGCCGCGACCCTCAGCGTCCTCACCGAGCGGTTGTACGATGTCGTCGGGGAAGGCTACCACCTCCGCGTGCAGTGCCCGCTCGCGCTCGAGGGGGGGGGCGAGCCCGAGCCGGACCTGGCCGTCGTCGAAGGGACGCATGCTGATTACGCCGAGGCACATCCAGCAACGGCGGCGCTCGCGGTCGAAATCTCGGTTACGTCGGTCAAGATCGACCTCGAGTTCAAGCTCCCTCTCTATGCCGTAGTGGGCATTCCGGAGTACTGGGTCGTGAACGTGGACAAGGGTTGGGTGGAGATGTACCGCGAGCCTCTGGAGACGACCTACGTTCACAAGCAAATCCTCCGCCCCGGCGATACCCTCTCGCCGCTCGCCGCACCCGACGCCGCCATCCCCGTCGCCGACCTGTTTTTCTAGCCGCTATGACTTTCCGTGTGATCTTAGAACCGAGCGATGAAGGCGGCTACACGGCCTACGTCCCGGCCCTGCCCGGCTGCATCAGCGAAGGCGATACGATAGACGAGGCGATGCAGAATATCCGCGAAGCCATAGCGCTGTACGTCGAGCCGGTCGAGGACGACTACATTGACGAGGAGAATGTGCTGATCCAGGATGTCGAGTTGTGAGTAATGTCCCGAGCCTGCACTACACGAAAGTCGTTCGCGCATTGCAGCGCGGAGGCTGGGTGGTGGTCCGGCAGCGGGGTAGCCACATCCGTATGCAGAAACGTCTGCGCGACGAGACTCTGAAGATCACGGTCCCCGCCCACAAGTCAATCAAGCGCTCCACGCTGTCTCACATCCTGAAGCAATCGCGCCTGAGCGTCGACGAACTCAACGACCTACTGTAGCCAAACCGATGGAAGTCCCCAAGCTCAACGACGGAACCACCAAAGCCGGCGACTGGCGCAGCTACGAGCGCGTCCTGCTCCCGCCGGTCCGCGACCTTCACAAGCTGGAGGTATACGAACAGAATGGCGGCTACTCCGCCCTCCGCGCCGTGCTCAAAGAAAACAAGTTCGACCCGAAGGGGCTGGGCGAGCACGTCAAGCAGAGCGGGCTGCGCGGGCGCGGCGGGGCGGCGTTCAACACCGGGCTGAAGTGGAGCTTCATGCCGCCGGTCGACCCCGAGGTGCCGCGCTTCCTCTGCTGCAACGGCGACGAGTCCGAGCCGGGCACCTTCAAGGACCGGCAGCTCTTCGAGTACAACCCGCACCTCGTCATCGAGGGCATGGTCCTCGCCAACTACGCCATCTCGGCGGCGGCGTGCTACATCTACATCCGCGGCGAGTACGCGAGCTGGATCGACCACTTCCAGGCCGCCGTGGACGAGGCCTACGAAAAGGGCTACATCGGCAAAGACATCCTCGGCTCCGGCTTCTCAACCGAGATCGTCGTTCACAAGGGCGCGGGCGCGTACATCTGCGGCGAGGAGACCTCGCTCATGGAGAGCCTCGAGGGCAAGCGCGGCTACCCCCGCGTCAAGCCGCCGTTCCCCGCGCAGAAGGGCATCTGGGCGCGGCCGACGACCATCAACAACGTCGAGACGCTCGCGGCTGTCCCGATCATCGTGAACCGGGGCGCGGAGTGGTTCGCGGGCACCGGCGCGGAGAAGCACCCCGGCCCGGTGCTCTACGGCATCTCGGGCCACGTCAACAAGCCCGGCGTCTACGAATTCCCGACCGGGATGCTGATCTCGGACCTGATCGACGAGGTCTGCGGCGGGATGCGCGGCGGTAAGAAGCTCAAGGCCCTCGTGCCCGGCGGAAGCTCGACGCCGGTGCTCACCGCCGAGATGTGCGCCGGCACGACGATGGACGCCGACAGCTTGCGCGAGGCCGGCTCGATGATGGGCACCGCCGGGATGCTAGTCATGGACGAGGACACCGACATGGTGGCCTTCCTCCGGCGCATCACCCACTTCTACCACCACGAGTCGTGCGGCCAGTGCACGCCCTGCCGCGAGGGCACGGGCTGGCTCGAGAAGCTCGTCACCCGGATCGACGCGGGCGAGGGCAACCTCCGCGACCTCGACCTGCTGCTGGACCTCTGCGACCAGATCGAGGGCCGCACCATCTGCGCGCTCGCCGACGCCGCCGCCTGGCCCGTCCGCTGGACCATCCGCCGCTTCCGATCGGAGTTCGAAGCCAAATGCAAACGCGCCACCTTCGCCGGGGCCGACCTCGGCGACGGCGACATCGCGGTCGTTGAGCCTGTTCCCGTCGCCTAACCTGTACGGGCGACGCACGCCCACCACTTGAGAGGTACGGGCGACCGGCCGGTCGCCCCTACGATCATCACACCGGCACTGCCATGAAACACTTCCTCCCGCTCTGCCTCGCCCTCAGCCTGCTCGCCGCCACCGGCTGCACCGACCGCGACACGGTTCGCGACACCGATGCTGACGCCGACGGCGAGACCGTCGAGACGGACGCCGAGTACGCCAGCTACGGCGACCCCCTCGCTCTGGCGGAGGGGCTTACGGCGCTCACGCCTGCCATGCTCACGGCCGACCCGTCGGGCTACGACGGCACCGTCGTTCGCGTCGAAGGCCAGATCGCGAAGGTGTGCCGGAAGAAGGGGTGCTGGCTGACGCTCCAGAACCCGACGGCGTCGCCCATCCGCGTCCAGGTCCCACGCGGCGACGATGGCGACTACCTCTTTACCTTCCCGACCGACCTCGGCGTGAGCGAGGCCATCGTCGAGGGCACCGTCAGCGTGGACACGACGAGCGCCGAGACGCTCCGCCACCTCGCCCGCGACGAGGGCCGCTCGCAGCAGGAGATCGACGCCATCGTCGCGCCCCAACCGGAGGTCGTCCTCATCGCGCGCGGCGCGCTCGTCAGAGCCCCCGCCGCCGTCCAGTCGTAACGGGTCGATAGCCCCTACCGCCACCACCGTCACGTGTCCGCTATGCCAACAGTAACGATTGACAACCGGCCCTACGAGTTCGAGGACGGCGCGACGCTGCTCCAGTTCTGCTCGGACATCGGGATCGAGGTGCCGCACTTCTGCTACCACCCGGCGATGAGCGTCCCGGCCAACTGCCGCCAGTGCTTGGTCAAAGTCGGCACCCCGGCGCGGAACCGGCAGACCGGCGAGGCCGAGACCAACGAGGACGGCAGCCCGGTCATCAGCTTCATGCCCAAGCTCCAGCCGAGCTGCGCCATCGCCATCACCGACGGGATGGTCGTCGAGACCCAGCGCACCGACGCCGCCGTCGAGGAGGGCCAGGTCGACAACCTCGAGCTGCTGCTGATCAACCACCCGCTCGACTGCCCGATCTGCGACCAGGCCGGCCAGTGCCCACTCCAGAACCAGGCCTACAAGTTCGGCCCCGAAGGCAGCCGCTTCGAGTTCGAAAAAGTCCACAAGCCCAAGCGCGTCCAGCTCGGCCCCAACGTCATCCTCGACGCCGAGCGCTGCATCAACTGCACCCGCTGCACGCGCTTCACGAGTGAGATCACCGAGACGCACCAGCTCTCGATCCACAACCGCGGCGACAAGAACTACCCGATGACCGCGCCGGGCGTCACCTTCGACGACCCCTACTCGATGAACGTCTGCGACCTCTGCCCAGTCGGCGCGCTCACCGAGGACTACTTCCGCTTTCGCGCCCGCGTCTGGGAGATGTCGAAGACGCCGAGCTTGTCGACCTTCGGCAGCAAGGGCGTCAACGTCGACTACTGGGTCAAGGACAACGAGATCCTCCGCATCACCCCGCGCCAGAACCTCGACGTGAACGAGTACTGGATGCCGGACGCCGCGCGCCTCGTCTATCAGTCGTTCAACGACAACCGCCCGCTCGGCCCACAGCTCCTCTTCCGCGAAGGTGGCGTGGGGGCGGCGACGTGGGAGCAGGCCTACGACGCGGCGGCGTTCCTGCTCAAAGAGCAGGGGGCGAACACGTTCTTCCTCGGATCGGCCTGGGCGACGGTCGAGGACAACTACCTCTTGGTGCAGCTCGCCGAGGCCCTCGGTGCCCCGGCCCCGCAGTACCTCTCGCACGTTGAGCCTGGCTCCGGCGACGACTGGCTCGTGAGCGACGACCGCGCGCCGAACGCCCAGGGCTGCGAACGACTGGGGATGCAGGAGGTCGACGCCGAGCTGCTCCGCTCCCGGCTCCAGAGCGGCGAGATCGAGGTGCTCTATATTCTCGAAGACGACCCGGTCGCGGCAGGCGTGCTCAGCGAGGCCGACCTCGACGGCGTGCAGGTCATCCTCCACCACTACCACACCACAAATCAGACGCTGCCGTTTGCGAACGTCGCCCTCCCGGCGGCGATGGCGGTCGAGACCATCGGGACCTACGTCAACGCCGACGGGCGGGCGCAGCGGCTCCGCCCGGCCAAATCCATTCGCGGCGTCAACCGGACGCTGATGATGGAGATGGGCGTCAGCCGCCTCGACCGCCAGGGCACGCCGTTCGACCGCTGGCACGACGAGAGCCACAAGGTCGACTGCCAGCCTGGCTGGGCCGCGCTTCCTGAGATTGCTCGGCGGCTCGGCATCGAGATCGAGTCGAGCGGTCCGG
Source organism: Rhodothermales bacterium (assembly GCA_965215165.1). GTDB lineage: Bacteria > Bacteroidota > Rhodothermia > Rhodothermales > JANQRZ01 > JANQRZ01. The sequence goes on from CBDCCX010000006.1 coordinate 3,241,635, forward strand.
CGGCCGTGATGGACGCCCTCGCCCAGTCCGACGCCTTCGCCGGGGCCACGCACAAGGCAATGGGCTTCACCGGCGTCCCGCTCGAAGACGTCGGCGAAGCAGTCTAGCGATTTCCGATTTTGGATGGCGGATCGGGTGCGCCCGATCAAATCCAAAATCCCCAGTCCCCAATCCAGAATCGAACTATGGCAACCATCGCCGGCGTCTGGGAGGTCATCGACCTGCCGCTCGTCATCTTCCTGCTCCTCAACATCCTGCTGCTCTCGGCGTCGGTCCTGGTCTACGCCGAGCGCAAGGTGGCGGCCTTCATCCAGGAGCGGAGCGGCCCCAACCGCGTCGGCCCGGCGGGCATCCTGACGCCGTTCGCGGACGTGGTCAAGCTCATCCTGAAGGAGGACATCGTCCCGACGGCGGCCAACAAGTTCCTCCACTCGTTCGCGCCGACGCTGATGGTGGTGATCGCGATGACGACGGCGAGCGTGATCCCGTTCGCCAAGGGGCTCGTGATCGCGGACGTGGGGATGGGGATTCTGGTGATCCTGGCGCTGACCTCGCTCTCGGTCTACGGCGTGACCCTCGCCGGCTGGGCGTCGAACTCGAAGTACTCGCTGCTCGGCGGGCTGCGCTCCTCGGCGCAGATGATCTCGTACGAGCTCGCGATGGGCGCGGCGGTGATCTCGGTGGTGCTGATGAGCGCGTCGCTCAACCTGACCGACATCGTCGAGAGCCAGAACCACCTCGGGAGCGTCTTCGGCTGGAACCTCTTCCGCAACCCCGTCGGCTTCTTCCTCTTCACCGTCGCCGCCTTCGCCGAGACCAACCGCGCGCCGTTCGACCTGCCCGAGGCCGAGCAGGAGCTGGTCGGCGGCTACCACACCGAGTACTCGGGGATGAAGTTCGGGATGTTCTTCCTGGCCGAGTACGTCAACATGTTTATCGCCAGCATGGTCATCGCGACGCTCTTCCTCGGCGGCTACCTCGTGCCGGGCGAGATCTTCTTCGGCCCAGCGCTCGTCGAGAGCGGAATGGGGTGGCTGCTGACGGTCCTGCAGGTGGGGTCGTTCCTCGCCAAGTCGGCGTTCATGGCGTTCGTGTTCATCTGGGTGCGGTGGACGCTGCCGCGCTTCAAGTACAACCAGCTCATGACGCTCGGCTGGAAGTACATGCTGCCGATCTCGATCGCCAACATCGTCGTGATCGCGGGGCTCGTCGCGCTCTGGCACACCTTCGCCGGCTAGCCGGCCCTCCGGTTCGTTTTCCCGTAGGGGCGACCGGCCGGTCGCCCCTACCTCATTTCCAACACCCATCAGCCTACTGTGAGCGACCAGAAAATCATCTTCTCCGCCGTCGGCATCAGCAAGAGCTACCGGCCGGGCGAGTTCGTCCTCAAGGACATCTACCTCTCGTTCTACTACGGCGCGAAGATCGGCGTGCTCGGCCTCAACGGGTCCGGCAAGTCGACGCTCCTCAAGATCATCGCGGGCCTCGACCCGAAGTACGACGGCACGATCCAGGCCGACAAGGGCATCTCGTTCGGCTACCTGTCGCAGGAGCCGGAGCTGGACGAGACCAAGACCGTCCGCGAAACCATCGAGGAGGGCGCGGCCGAGGCCGTCGGCCTGATGAAGGAGTACGAGGCCGTCAGCGCGGGGTTTGCCGAGCCCGACGCCGACTTCGACGCGCTCATGGAGACGCAGGGCAAGCTCCAGGAGAAGATCGACCAGCTCGACGCGTGGGACATCGACTCGAAGCTGGAGATGGCGGCCGGCGCGCTCCGCTGCCCGCCCGGCGAGACCTCCATCTCGGTGCTCTCCGGCGGGGAGCGGCGGCGCGTCGCCCTCGTCCGCCTCCTCCTCCAGCAGCCCGACGTGCTGCTGCTCGACGAGCCGACCAACCACCTCGACGCCGAGTCGGTCGCGTGGCTCGAAGGCCACCTCGAGGCCTACCCCGGCACCGTCATCGCCGTCACGCACGACCGCTACTTCCTCGACAACGTCGCCGGCTGGATTCTGGAGCTGGACCGGGGCAAGGGGATTCCGTTCGAGGGCAACTACTCGTCGTGGCTGGAGCAGAAGCAGGCCCGCCTCGCGACCGAGGAGAAGCAGGCGTCGAAGCGGCAGAAGGCGCTGCAGGAGGAGCTCGAGTGGGTCCGCCAGAACCCGAAGGGCCGCCGCGCCAAGAGCAAGGCCCGCCTGGCGAACTACGAGCAGATGCTCGCCGAGGGGCAGGCCGCGCGCAACGACGACCGGCAGATCTCCATCGCCCCCGGCCCGCGCCTCGGGACCGTCGTGATCCAGGCCGAGGGCGTGGCCAAGGGCTACGGCGACCGGCTGCTCTACGAGGACCTCTCGTTCAGCCTCCCGCCCGGCGGCATCGTCGGCATCATCGGGCCGAACGGGGCGGGCAAGACGACGCTCTTCCGCATGATCACCGGGCAGGAGGAGCCGGACAGCGGGACGTTCACCGTCGGCCAGACGGTCGAGCTGGGCTACGTCGACCAGAGCCGGCCGCTCGACGACGGCAAGACGGTCTTCGAGGAGATCACCGGCGGCGGCGAGTTCGTGCAGCTCGGCTCCCGCGAGGTCAACGCCCGTGCCTACGTCGGGCGGTTCAACTTCGCCGGGCAGGACCAGCAGAAGAAGACCGGCGAGCTGTCCGGCGGCGAGCGCGGCCGGGTCCACCTCGCCAAGACGCTCAAGGAGGGCGCGAACGTCCTGCTCCTGGACGAGCCGACCAACGACCTGGACGTGAACACGCTCCGCGCGCTCGAGGAGGCGCTCCTGGCCTTCGCCGGTTGCGCCGTCGTGATCTCGCACGACCGCTGGTTCCTCGACCGCGTGGCGACCCACATCCTCGCCTTCGAGACCGACGCCGAGGGCGAGGTCGAGGTGCGCTGGCACGAGGGCAACTACTCGGAGTACGAGGAGGACCGCCGCGCCCGCCTCGGGGCGGCGGCCGACATCCCGAAGCGCGTCAAGTACCGCCAACTCACGCGCTGACCTGGAGAGGGCGACTGCGCCTCGTTCCCTGATCTTTCTTCCCCTTCTTCCTTTCGCCAAGCCACCCTTCTCGTGTCCACTTCCAACCTGTTCAAGGGGGCCGTCGCCGGTCTCGTCGCCGGGGCCGTCGGGTCCTGGGTCAAGAGCAAGGCCGAGCCGCTGCTGCAAACCATCGCCGAGGACTTCTTCCCGCCGACCCACGCCGAGAAGGAGCGCCCCGGCGCGGACCCGGACGGCCACCCCGAGCGGATGCCGCCGGCCAAGCTCGCCCAAGAGGTCACGGCCGAGACGCTTAGCCGTGACGAGAAGCTCGCGGCGCAGACCGGCATCCACTACGCCTTCGGCACCGGCGCGGGCGTCGCCTACGGAATGCTCGCCGAAGTCTCGCCGGTCGGCAGCGGGCTGGGCTTGCCGGCCTCGCTCGCGCTCTGGGCCGGCACGCACGGCACTACGCTCCCCGCCCTCGGCCTCCAGGCCGACCCCGACGAGTTGCCGGCCTCGGCGCACGTCTGGGAGATCGGCTCGCATCTCGTCTACGGCCTGACGGTCGACCTCGTCCGCCGCGCCGTCCGCGCCGCCCTGTGAGAGTCATTCGCTGTGAGAGTCATTCGCTGTGAGAGTCATTCGCTGAGTGAGTGATTGGCTGATCCGCCGATTGATCTCGCCATCACCCAGTCATTCCCGATGCCTACGTTCCGCTGCGACCTCGACCAGCCCGGCGCGCCGCTCCGGCACAGTTGGTCTCACACCGTCGGGAGTGGGCACGCGCCCCTCGCCCTCCGCTCCGACTGGCAGGCCCAGCTCCGGCGGTGCCGCCAGGAGCTAGGCGTCCAGTACGTCCGCTTCCACGGGACGCTCTCGAACCTCGGGATGTTCGAGGTGCACGACGGCGAGCCGGTCGACTCGTTCTTCAACGCCGACCAGATCTACGACTTCCTCCTCTCGGTCGGAATGAAGCCGTTCGTCGAGCTGTCGTTCATGCCGGAGGCGCTGGCCTCGGGCGGCAAGACGGTCTTCAACTACGCCAGCAACATCACCCCGCCGAAGGATCTGGGGCAGTGGGGTGGGCTGATCGGCCGGTTCGTGCGGCACCTGGTGGCGCGCTACGGCGTCGAGGAGGTGCGGACGTGGTACTTCGAGGTCTGGAACGAGCCGAACCTGAAGCACTTCTGGGCCGGCACGCAGCAGGACTATTTCGACCTCTACCGCGCCACCGTCGAGGCCATCAAGGCGGTCGACTCGGGCCTGCGCGTCGGCGGCCCGGCAACGGCCAACAACGGCTGGATCGAGGACTTCCTCGCCTTCTGCGAGAAGCACGACCTCCCCGCCGACTTCGTCACCACGCATCACTACCCGACCGACGCCTTCGGCGAGGAGGGCGACGACACCGAGGCGCAGTTAGCTGCCGGGTATCGCAACGTGCTCCGCGAGCGGACCCAGGACTCGGTGCGCCGCGCCCAGGGCAGGCCGGTGATCTACACCGAGTGGAACACGTCGAGCAACCCCTTCTTCTGGCGGCACGACACGCCCTACGCCGCCGCCTTCGTCGCCAAGACGTGGCTCGACGTGGCGAACCTCGTCGAGGGCTACAGCTACTGGGTGTTCTCGGACATCTTCGAGGAGAACTACTTCTCCTCTCGCCCCTTCCACGGCGGCTTCGGGCTGCTCACCATCCACGGCATCGCCAAGCCGACCTACCGCGCGCTCCAGCTCCTGCACCGCCTCGGCGACCGGCAGTTTCTCGTCGACGGTCTCCACCCGACGGTCGACTGCTGGGTGGTCCGGGGCGAGGACGCGCTCACCGTCTTCCTGACGAACCACGCCTTGCCGGAGCACGCGGTCGAGGACGCCGAGGTCGAGGTCCGGCTCGTGAACGCGCCCGAGGTCGGCGAGGTGGTCGTGGAGCGGATCGACGAGGAGCACGCGAACCCGCGCCGGGTGTGGGAGAAGATCGGCGAGCCGGCGTATCTCTCGGCCGAGCAGGTGGCGCTGCTGCACGCGGCGAGCGAGGTCGGCCGCGCCTCGCTGCGCCCCGAGCGCGACGGCGAGGCGCTCGTGCTCCGCCTCGGTCTGCCGGCCCACGCCGTGGCCTCGGTCACCCTCGCCCTTGGAGGTTGACCCCCGTTCGGGCCACGCATCGCTCTCGGACAAACCGACGCTGGCCGCCGCCTGTTCGTGGTCTTCACCCTCCGTCGCGGCCTCGTCCGTGTCATCTCGGCGCGCGGTATGAGCCGGAAGGAGCGGGCCCTCTACGATCCCACGTGACTCATCCCATAGCCATGCCCGAGCACATCCCACGGTTCGACTCTGAGGAGCAGGAGCAGGCGTTCTGGTCCGAGAGCGATTCGGCCGAGCGTACCGATTGGACGGAGGCGGAGCGCGTCGTCTTCCCGAACCTCAAGCCGTCCACCAAGACCATCTCAGTCCATCTGCCGGAGCACGTGCTCTACAGCCTGAAGCTGCTCGCTAACAGCGAGACGTACCGTACCAGTCGCTGCTCAAGCTGTTCTTGGCAGAACGGGTAGAGCACGAGCTTCGGAGGCGCGGCGAGGACCCGCTCGCCGAGGGACCCACCTGAGCATAGTTGCAGTCGGCCGCGTGTTCTGCTGCCGGAGCGCGACGGGGAGACGCCCATGCTCCGGCTCGCCCTGCCAGCCTACGCCCCTGCCCCAGGGACGGTGCGTTTCGGGGGGGCGGCGGGTATCACGTTCAGATCAAATCCGGCCCGGCGGCTTGCGCTCGCCTAAACGGTTTCGTATCTAGGCTGTGCTTTGGACGTCTTGCCCTCTCCACTGACCCCCTCCTCCCTGTGCCTTTCGCCTCTCGTTTCCGCCGCGGCCTGAGCGCCGCCCTGCTCTGCCTCCCCCTCCTCGCCGCTGCGCCGGCCGCAGACGCGCAGCGCGCGGAGGCGCGCATCCCCGGCGAGCTGATCGTCCGCCTCGCGCCTGGGGCGGACATCACCGACCTCACGGCCGCCGCTCGGCTCGCCGCCGACAACCTCGTCGCCGAGAGGCTGCTCGTGCCGGCGCTCGGCATCTGGCTCGTCCGCTTCGACGAAGCCGCCGGCAACCGCGCGGCCGACGCCACGCTCGACGCCGTGCGGCGCACGCCGGGCGTCTCTGTGGCGCAGTTCAACCACGTCGTCACGCTGCGCTCGACGACTCCCGACGACAGCCGCTTCGGCGACATGTGGAACCTCAACAACACCGGCCAGACCGGCGGCACGCCCGACGCGGACGTGGACGCGCCCGAGGCGTGGGACCTCGTCCCCGGCGGCACGACCGCAGCCGGCGACCGCGTCGCCGTCGCCATCATCGACAGCGGATTCCAGATCAACCATCCGGACCTCGACTTCTGGACGAACCAGGCCGAGACGCCAGGCAACGGCATCGACGACGACGGCAACGGCTACGTGGACGACGTCAACGGCTGGAACGCGTACAACAGCAATGGCAACATCAGCTCGTCGAGCCACGGCACGCACGTTGCCGGAACCGCTGCCGGGCGAGGCGACAACGGCATCGGCACGACCGGCGTCAACTGGAACGCGCAGCCCGTCGCCATTCAGGGGTCCTCGGGCCAAGAGTCGGTTGTGGTCGAGGCCTACGGCTACGCGCTCGCGCTCCGCACCCAGTACGACCAGACGAACGGAGCCGAGGGCGCGTTCGTCGTCTCGACCAACTCGTCCTTCGGGGTCGACTTCGGCAACCCGGACAGCTACCCGATCTGGTGCGGGTTCTACGACGACCTCGGCGCGGCGGGCATCCTCTCGATGGGGGCCACGGCCAACCGCAACATCGACATCGACCAGACGGGTGACGTGCCGACAGCGTGCCCGAGCGACTACATGGTCGCCGTCACGAACACCACCGACCGCGACCGGCGCAACAGCGGAGCCGCCTACGGCGAGACGCAGATCGACCTCGGCGCGCCAGGGACCTCGATCCCCTCGACGCTGCCGGGCAACAGCTACGGCAACTTCACCGGCACCTCGATGGCGACGCCGCACGTCGCCGGAGCCGCCGCGCTGCTCGTCTCGGGCATGAGCGGCGCGCGCCTGCAGGAATACAAGGACAACCCCGCCGCCGTCGCGCTCGACATCAAGCGCGCGCTCCTCGACGGCACCGACGACATCGGCCTCGAGACCGTCAGCGGCGGCCGCCTCAACCTGCGCGGCAGCCTCGAGGAGAGCTTCGAGGACGACGGCCGCAGCCAGGTCCTGGCGTCCTCCACGACGCTCTCGAACCTGACCCTCACCGGCGAGCACCTCTACGTGCCCGACGGCGTCACGCTCTCGCTCACCGGCTCGCTCACTCTGCGCCCCGACGCGGCCGGCAACCCGTCGTTCATCATCGTGCGCGGCGTCGTCCAGGGCCAGGTCACGCAGTCGGCCACCGGCGGCAGCGCCATCGTGCTCCGCCCTGGCGGCCAGAACCTCCTCCAGGGCGGCACCGGCGGCAGCATCGACCTGGTGGCGACGGCGACCAGCCCGACGACCGTCCCGGCCGGCGGCTCGGTCTCGTTCGCCTTCTCGGTGCAGAACTCGACCGCCGCCCCGTTCACGGGCGATTTCTACTACACGGTGAACGGCCCGGCGGGCACCTTCCGCCGCGTCATCCGGTCCGGGACGGTCCCGTCCGGCCGCACCGTCCAGGGGACCTACACGCAGCCGGTCCCAGTCAGCGCCCCAACCGGCGTCTACACGTTCACGCTGAACGTCGGGCAGTTCTCGCCGACCGCGCGCCCCGCCGTCTGGAACCCGCCGGTCGACACCGAGACCTTCACGATCGAGGTCGTTGGCACCAACCGCGCGGCGGAGGGCGAGGTCGCCTGGACGCTGGGCACCGCTTCGCCGTGGACCGAGGCCAGCAACACCGAGGCCAGCGACACCGAGGCGCGCCGGAGCGAGGCCGCGCCCGAAGTCCTCGCGCTGGAGGCCTACCCGAACCCGTTCGCCGGTTCGACGACGATTCGGTACCACCTGGCCGAGGCGTCCAACGTGAAGCTCGTGGTCTACGACGTGCTCGGCCGCGAGGTCGCCCGGCTCGTGAGCGACGCCGTGGACGCCGGAACCCACACCGTCGTCTTCGACGGGCGCGGGATGCCAAGCGGGGCCTACGTCGTGCGGGTCGCCGCCGGCCAGACGGTGCGGACGCAGCGCCTCACGCTGCTCCGGTAGCCAGAGGTAGTCTCTTAGCCAGCGGGGCCGGCGGAGCGATCTGCCGGCCCCGCTGCTATCTAGAGGTGCGCCTCGGGTGAGAAGCCGAGCGCCCCGAGGAGACGGTTGAAGGCGGCGGGCGGGAGGGTGCCGCCCGAGGCCGCGTCGTGCCCGTGCCCGAAGTCGTCGGCGTGCTCGTCACCCAAATCGATGGCCTGGAAAAGCTCGGGCAGGACGAGGTCGGGTCGCGCCGTCCGCGCCGAGAAGGCGACCAAGCCGGGGCGGTAGCCGGTGTTGGCGGCGATGACGGCGTACTTCGGGAGCCGGCCGCGCCACTGCTGCGCGATGAGCGGGTGGACCTGGCAGGCCGAGTGCAGCCGGACGAGCGCGAACGGCTCCGTGTCAGAGAAGACCGGCGCGGCCTTGCGCGCCTCGGTCATCTCGGCGTTGACCTCCTTCCGGTACGCGGCGAGCCGGTCGCTGCCCTCGCCCTCGCTGAGCGCCTTCGGCCCGTCGCCCGTCATCAGGAGGCGGAGCGGGGTGGCGGGGTCGAACAGTGAGGCGCGGCGGGCGGCGTTCGTGAGCACGACGGCCTCGCGCAGCCACTTCGCCGTGTAGCGCTTTTTGGCCTCGGCCAGGCGCGGCCACGGCGCGGCGTCGCCCAGGTCCGAGAGCACGCCGACGGCGGCGATCCAGAGGAGATCGTCGAGGTCAGTCTCGGCCCGGAGCAGGTCGAAGGCGAGCCACGCCGAGCACGGGATCGGCTCCCAGCCGTAGCCGGAGACGACGGTGCCGGGCGGCGTCCCCTCGGGGCGGTGGTGGTCGACGTAGAGCGTCGGCACGGCGGGGAGGACGCCGGCCGCGTTCACGCCCAGATCGGTGACGAGGAGCGCGGCCGGGTCGAGCGCGCGGAGCCGTTCGTGGGCCGTCTCGGAGAAGAAGGCATTCTCGGCGCGGCCGGACGGCACGACCTGCACGTCCTCGAACCCGAGCCTCGCCAACCCTCGGCCGAAGAGCGCCCCGGCGGCCAGCCCGTCGGCGTCGTAGTGGCAGAAGACGACCAGGCGCTCGGCGCGGTCGCGCGCGGCGAGCCAGGCGCGGACGGCGAGGTGCGCCTCGGCGAGGCGGTCGGCGAAGGGCATCGGCGGGCGGCGTCGGTGGAGGTCGGTCAGGCGTCGGCCAGGGCGCGGACGGCATCGAGCGTGTCGATCTCGGCGACGGGTTTGTCCTCGCGCCAGCGGACGATGCGCGGGAAGCGCAGCGCGTAGCCGCTCTTGTGGCGCTTCGAGACCTGCACCCGGTCGAAGGCGACCTCGACCACGACCTCCGGCTCGACGACCCGGACGCGGCCGTGGGCAAAGGTCTGGAGCGTGTGCGCCCGGAACCACCCGGTGAGCGCGGCGAGCTCGGCGTCGGTCAGGCCGGAATACGCCTTGCCGACGTTGAGCAGGGTGGGGTCGTCGGCGCTGGCACGCACGGCAAAGGTGAAGTCCGAGAGCAGGTCCCGCCGCTTGCCGCTGCCGACCTCGACGGAGGTCACGACGCAGTCGAGCGTGGCGAGGGCGCGCTTGATCTTGAGCCAGTCGCGCCCGCGCCGGCCGGGCTTGTAGGTCGAGGCCGGGGCCTTCGCCATCAGCCCCTCGTTGCCCCGGTCGCGCGCCGCGTCGAAGGCCGCGTCGAGTGCGTCGCTGAAGCCGGGCTCGCCCGCGTCGAGGTACTGGACCTGCGAGCGGCGGAGCGGGCCGTCGGTGGAGAGCGGGAGCGCCGCGAGGCGGGCCTGCCGCGTCTCGTAGGGCGTCTCCAGGAGGACGGTGCCGTCGGAGAAGAGGGCGTCGTAGACCACGAACGCGACCGGCACCTCGGCCTGCATCTCGGGGCTGACGGTCTTGCGGCCGAGGCGTTTCTGGAGCGCCTGGAACGGCCGCACCGCCGCACCCGCCACCGGGATGATTTCGCCGTCGAGGATGACGCCGCCCGGCACGGCCTCGGCGAGCGCACTGAGCGGCGCGACCAGGTCGGGGAAGGACGGAGTGATGGCGTCGAGCGTCCGCGAGAAGAGCGCCACGCGCGCCTCGCCCGCCGTGACGCCGTGGAGCGACGGGTCCCCCGGATCGAGCGCGACGTGCGCTTGGGCGCGGATGCCGTCGAACTTGTCCTCGATGGCGAAGCGGCCGGGGAGCTGCCGCGCGACGTCCTCGTCGGTCTCGGCCGCCGTCGCGAGCATGAAGCCGAGCGGGTGGAAGAGCCGCATCTCGGCCGTGTCGAGGCCGTCGTGCCGGGCCAGGCGTGCGGTCTCGCCCAGGTCGCCGGTGAGCATGGTCGCGCGCTGCACCGCGCCGACGGCGTGCGCGTAGGTCCGGGCGAGCGCCGCCTCCACGCCGCCGGCCTGAAGCCCGATCCGGAGCTCGCCGGCTAGCAGCTTGACGAGGTACTTCGCCTCGAGCCCGTCGGCGCGGCGAAGGAGGGCTTCGACGGCCGCCGTCTTCTTCTTCGTCCCCCGCATCCCGGCCAGCTCCGCCAGCGACGCCTCGACCTCGGCGAGCGACAGCCGAGGCTCGGCCGGGACGTGCTCGGCGAGGGTTTCCGCCGCCACGTCGCCCGGATCGCCGAGCGCGACCAGGCGCGGTTGGAGGGCCTCGCGCGTCGTCCCGGCGACAGCGGCGACGGCCCTCAGGAGCGCGGCATGACCGATGTTGACCGTCCGCTGATCGCTCAGCGGAAACGGCCGCGCGGCGATCCACCGAGCGGCGCGGGCCAGGTCGTCGTCGCCGAGCGTGCCGAGGTAGGCCCCGAGCCGGTCGGCCTTGTCGTTGCGCCCGGCGAGGCCGGCGATGGCGTCGGCGGTCCGGGCGAAGGCGGCGAAGGCGTCAGGCATCGGCGTCCTCCTCCGGCTCCTGCTCCCACTCGTTGTCCGGCGGGCGGCGGTCCTTGTGCGGCTTCGGTGGCCTGAGCTTGAGCGTCGTGCCCTGGCAGGTCGGGCAGAAGTAGACGATCCGCTTTTTCTCGACGGTCTCGCCGTCGTCGCCGGTCCACGAGTGGGAGAGCTGATGCTTCTGGCGGACGTAGTCGTCGCAGCGGAGGCACGGCAGGTTGGTGCGGCGGAAGACCCAGTGCCGGGTGTTGAGGTCGCGCGCGAAGGGCGAGTAGCGGAGGTCGCGGTCGGCGACCATCGCGGCCTGGTCGGACTCGGTCACTGTCCGCCCGCCGGCGCGGTAGGCGCGCTGGCAGAGAAAGGGGATCTGCTCGGCGAGGCAGGCGCGCGCCTCGTCTCTGAGGTCGCCGACGGGGAGCCACGGGTCGATGCGGCACTCGAAGAGGATCTCGGCACGGAGGTAGTTCCCGATCCCGGCGGCGACGCTCTGGTCGAGCAGCGCCGCGCCGATGGGGCGCTCCGGCTCGGCGTCGAGGCGGCGGAAGAACGAGGCCGTATCGAACGGCTCGTCGAGCACGTCGGGGCCGAGCCGAGGGAGGGCCGGCAGCACGTCGTACGGATCGCCCGGCCCGATGTCGTAGGTAGGGGCCGAGTAGAGCAGGGCCGCTGCGTCGGGGACGACGATCCGGGCGCGCTCGCGGCGGTCGCGCGTGGCGACGGCGGGGTCGTCCGGCGCGACGACCAGCCACCGGCCCCACATCAGGAAGTGCGAGTGGAAGAAGAGGCCGCCCTCGATGTCGCCGACGAGGTGCTTGCCGTGCGCCCACACGCGCTCGACGCGGCGGCCGACCACCTCGGTCTCGTGCTCGGCGAGCCACGCTTTCGCCGCCTTGGTGCGTGCGCCGGTGGCGACGATAGGCTTGCCGGCGAGCGCGTCGTGGAGACGGTCCGCCGCGCGGCGGACCTCGGGACCTTCGGGCATGGGAGAGCGGAGAGGGGAAGCAGAGAGGGGGGAGGCGTACCGACCAAACGGGACCCGGTTCGGCTAACCGGGCCGTTCGCCGGGGCTACTGCTCGATGCTCGTGGCCTCGAAGTCGGTGACGGTCTCGCCGTCGGTGGCGTAGGCGATGCGGACCGGGTTGCAGCAGACCTCGCAGTCCTCGACGTAGGCCTGCGCCGGGACCGAGAGGTCGAGGACCATCGAGATGGGCGCGTTGCAGTAGGGGCACGGGAAGAAGTGCTCGACCTCGATCATGGCAGCGAGAACTGGAGAGATGGGTTAACTTTGGGGCCGGCTGGAGGTACCGTTAGAGCCTGTTTGGATTTAGAGGGCGAAGGCGAGAGCGAGCGAGAAACCGCCCTCCGAGGCGCGCGAAGCAGACGAGCCTGTAGGCTCGGCGATGCAGCGCCACGCAGGAGGGCCGATTCGCAGCCGCTCGCAGCCCGCGATTATGAATCCCAAACAGTCTCTTATAGGGCCACTCCCGACCCGTTCGTTCCCGACCCCGACCGCCATGACCCGTCGTGCTCCGCTCCGCCTCCTCGCCCTCGCGCTGCTGCTGCCGGCGCTCACCGGCCTCGCGGCACAGACGGCCGCTCAGCCCCTCGACGCCCGCACACTCGACGCCAGGGTCTTCGATCCGGCCACGGGCGAGCCGGTCATGCTCTCCGGCCTCGCCGAGCCGGCAGCGGAGGCAGCCCGACCCGGCGGCGGCGAGCTCGAGCTCCGGCAGTACCTCCCCTCCGGCGCGACCAAGCTCGTCCGCGTCACGGAGCAAACGCCCTTCTCGGTAGGAGGGAGCTTCTTCTACCAGGACGGGGCCTCTTTGCTCTCCGGCGCTTTGATTACCAAGGCCGGAAACGAGAATCCTCAGGATGCCTTGCTTCTGCCCGCCCAGCCGGCCGACATGGCGGTGCGCGACGAGGTCGGCTACGTCGCCCTCCGCAAAGGCGAGGGCCTCCTCGTCGCTGACCTCTCCGACGTGCAGGACCTCCGGCGCGTCGGCTCCGCAGCCGGGCGCGATCTCCTCGCCATCGCCGTGGCGGGCGACTACGCCTACGCGGGGGCGACGCCGAGCGCGGTCGTGGTCTACGATATATCTGACCCGGCGAACCCGACCGAGGTGAGCGTGCAGAGCGCGCCCGGCTCAGCCAACGGGGCGTGGGTGGACGATCAGACGCTCTACGTCGCCACTGGGCCGGATGGGCTCCGGGTCTACAGCCTCGCCGACCCCGCCGCGCCGGCCGAGATCGGGTCGTTCTCGACCGGCGGCGCGTTCGCCACCTACGTCGCCGTGCGCGGCGACGTGGCCTACCTGACCGGCAACTTCGGCTTGGTCGCGCTCGACGTGAGCGACCCGGCGAGCCCGGATTCGCTCGGCGGCTTCAGCACCGGCGGCGAGACGACCTACGAGATCGCCTTCGACGGCACCACCGCCTACCTCCCCGGCCTCGACGGCCTCCGCGCGCTCGACGTCTCGGACCCGACGAACATCACCGAGGAGGCGTTCTTCCCCGCCAACCAGGCCCTCAGCGTGGCGGCGTTCAGCGGCTTCTCGAGCACCGGGGCGCTTCTCGCCGAGCGCTTCGAGGGGCTACATTTCCTCGAGGACCAGGAGCCGGGCTTGGCCCAGACGAACCTCTACGAGAACGCGGGCTTCTCCTTCCGGCTCTTCTTCGACGGCGACCTGCTCTACGTCACCGACCTCGCCGGCCGCCTGCGGATCATCGACACGAGCGGCGAGGACGCGGAGGAGATCAGCCGGATCGACGTGCCGCCGAACGCGCAGGAGGTCGCCGTGGCGGGCGGCTTCGCCTACGTCACCGACGCCGACTTCGGCGGGACGGGTCTGACGGTCCTCGACGTGAGCGACCCGGCAGCTCCCGAGATCGTCGGCGGCTACGGCAGCCCGAACCAGGTCTTCGGCCTCGACGTGGTGGAGGACGGCGACGCGATGACGGTCTACCTCGCCCACGGGTTCAGCGGCCTCGTCGTCCTCGACGCCAGCGACCCGGCGGCCGTGACCGAGCTCAGCACGACCCCCATCGGCTCCAACGCCGTGGACGTGACCGTGCGCGACGGGGTCGCCTACCTCGTCAGCTTCGGCGGCGGGATGCTCACCTTCGACGTCTCCGACCCGGCCGCCCCCGTGCAGCTCGACGCCGAGCCGAGCTATGGCTTTCTCAATGCCATCGACCTCGATGAGAATGCCGCTTTCTTTGCCTACGTCGCGGACGGGCAGCAGGGGCTGCGCGTTGTGGATATCGGAGACCCCTCAGACGTGACGACCCTTGATCTGAGTCCTGTGCAGACTCAGGCTCGTGACGTAGCTGCCGCAACCGGGTTCGAAATAGACTTCCTCTTCCCTAGCGTCTACGTTGCGGACGACTTCTTCGGGATTCGGGAATTTGCCATCTTCCCGAACGGGGCCGAGGAGACAGGGAGCTTTGAGAGCACAGACCGTGGGATCGGCGTGGCCGCTCAACGCTTCGACTTCGAAGGGCCAGCAACGGTGGCGCTCGCGGCAGGCGAGACTGGTATCTATCTCTTCGAGGCTCCCTTCGTTGTAGCCAATGAGCCGGACCCCGCAGCCGACGCTTTCGCGCTCGCGGTGCCGTTTCCGAACCCGGCGCGCGGGGCGGTCACCCTCCGCTACTCGCTGCCGGAAGCTGCCGACGTGACGCTCGCGGTCTTCGACGTGCTCGGCCGCCGCGTCGCGGTGCTCGCCGACGGGACCGTGCCGGCCGGGGCGCACGAGGCGTCGCTCGACGTGGACGGCTTGCCAAGCGGGGTCTACCTCGTTCGCCTCACGGCCGGAACGCAGCACGCGGCGCAGCGTCTCGTCGTCGTTCGCTGAGCCTCCCTCCCACTCGCCGTTGTGCTCCGCTCGGAGATAGCTCTATCTTCTGCCAGTCCGTCCCGCTAGCTCTACTCACCATCCCGGCTTCCCATGTTCACGCTCCGCTTTGCCTCGTGCCTTCTGGCCGCTGCGCTCTTCGCGCTCGCGCTCCCCGCGTCCGCCCAGCGCGCCCAGGTGCTCCGCACGTGGGAGGACCCGGTCAAGCTCGCCGACGGCACCGAGACCGTCTACCGCTACGAGGTGAGCTACGACTACGAGAGCGGCGTCGCGCTCCGCCGCGCCTACGACCCGGCGGGCACGCTCGTCGAGACCCTCGAGACCGCGCCGCCGGCGGCCCCGCTGCCGCCGGAGCTCGACGAGGCCCGCGCCATCCTCCAGGCCGACCCGGAGATCGGGGCGCTCACAGAGCGCTCGGGCGCGACCGTCGAGGGCGGGTTCATCCTGTTCGGCGCGCAGCATCCGGCCTGCGCCCGGCCGGCGCGCTGCCTCCAGTTCGACATCATGGCCCCGGACCGGATCGAGTCGCTCCAGTTCGTCGTGGTCGACCTCCGCACGCGCGCGGTCGTCGAGCGCGACCTCTTCCCGGACCTGTAGGCCGCCCGCCGGCCCGCGCCCCTCGCCTCCTTCCCCGACTCGCCATGAAGCACCTCCTCGTCCTCGCCCTGCTGGCCCTCGGCCTCGCCCCGCTCGCGCAGGCGCAGTACTGCGCGCCGCTCGACTCGCTCTCCACCGCGCCGGCCACCCCCATCGCCCTCGTCTGGCCCGACCAGCCGGACCGCGACCCGGTCTGGGAGCTGGAGTTCCTGCCGCCCTCGTCCAGCAGCGGCACCGTGGGCTCCGGCCTCGAGATCCGCAACGTGCGCTACAACGGCCGCGAGGTGCTCAAGCGCGGGCACGTCCCGATCCTCAACGTCAAGTACGAGACCGGCTGCGACTGCTACCGCGACTGGGGCTACTCCGACCAGGAGTTCGAGGCCGACAACGAGGTCCAGTCGTGCTACGCCGAGGCCACGCCCGGCACCGTCCAGACGATGTGCGACGCGGCCCCGACCAACTGCACCGACACGAACGGCGACGGCGAGCCGGACCGGTGCTCGGACATCGGCGATTTTCAGGGCGTTGCCGTCGAGCGCTTCGCCGACCGGCTCGTCCTCTCGACCCAGTACAGCGCGGGCTGGTACCGCTACACGATGCGCTGGACCTTCTTCGCCGACGGCACGATCCACCCGCGCTTCGGCTTTACCTCGACCGGCAGCGCCTGCACCCAGAACCCCCGCCGACACCACGCCTACTGGCGCTTCGACTTCGACGTCGAGGGGGCCGAGGCCGACTACGTCGTCGAGCAGAGCGACGTGGCCGAGGACATCGTCTTCGAGACCGAGGCCACGCGGACCTGGGGCGAGCAGGCCGACGGCGTCCGGTGGACCGTCCTCGACCTCGAGACCGAGCGCGGCTACACCGTCGCCCCCGGCGAGTCGGACTACCGCACGCCGGTCAACCCGATGACGGGGATGCCAGCCGTGGACACGTTCGCGAGGGAGGACGCCGTGATCGCGCGCTACGAGCCGGGCGAGCTGGACGACGGGATCAATTTCACGGGCAGCACCCCGAACTGCGACGCCGAGTTCGAGGGCGGCGGCAACGCCACGCGCGCCATCGTCGACGGCGACGACACCTTCGACACCGACGTCGTGTTCTGGTACCGCTCCGGCTCCACCAAGCCGAACATCGACCCCGGCACGTGCTACGTCGTCGGCCCGGTCCTGAGCCCGGTCGGCGACTGGAGCGCGCCGCCGGTGGCGAACGAGGCCGGCGTCGGGCCGACGGGCTACACGCTCGACGGGGCCTACCCAAACCCGTTCGACCAGACCACGACGATCCGCTTTTCGGTCGAGGTCGCAGAGCGGGTGACGCTGGTTCTCTATGACGCTCTCGGCCGCACCGTCCGCACGCTCTACGACGGGGTTGCGGCGGCGGGCGAGGCGAAGGCCGTGGTGATGGAGGGCGCGGACCTCCCGAGCGGGGTCTACACCGTCCGGCTCGAAGGCGCGGGCTTCGTCGGCACCACGCGCGTCGTGCTGCTGCGCTAGGTCTGGCCCTCAGACACAGGAGCGGCCTCGGAGCGCACCGCGCCGAGGCCGCTTTCCGTTCCAGGCCGGGTCTCTACCGAACGACGGTGACCGGCCGGAGGTCGGCTCCGTCCGCCGTGCGGACCTCCACGAAGTAGACGCCCGCCGGGAGACCGTCGGTGGCGAGGCGGAGTGTGTGGGGGCCGGCGGCGCGGGGGCCTTCGCTGAGGACGCGCACCGTCCGTCCGAGCCCGTCGTAGAGCGTGACGGCTACCGGTCTCGGTCGGTCGAGCGTGAAGGCCACGGTGGCCGCAGCGGTGACCGGGTTCGGGTAGACGGCCTCGAGGCGCGCCGCGAGGGGAGCGGCCTCGTCCTCGTTCGCCACCGTGCGTCGGGTCACGACGGTCGAGTCGGTGTAGATGTAGTCGCCGAAGAACCCTTCGCCGCCGTTGCCGGCGTTGCCGGCGGCGTAGATCGTGACCGACTCGGGAGCCACGCTGTCGGCTGGGGCCGTCCACTGCACGGTCCACTCGGAGAGCTGGTTGCCGTCCTCGGTGTGGGTGACGTAGTTCCCGTCCCCGCTGGCAAACTGCGTGTTGCCGGTGTCCGCGAGGCCGAGGGTGCCGACGATCGTCTCGCCGTCCTGGACCGAGACCTCGAAGCCCTGCCGCAGGCCCAGCCCGTCGGGCACCGGCTCCGTCGTGTTGTCCACCGCGACGGTAAACGTGATCGTCTCGCCGGGCGCAAAGGTCGCCGGCGCGTCGATGCTGACCGAGCCTGTGCCGCTGTTCAGCTCGAAGCTGAAGTGGCACGAGGTGCAGTTCCCGCCGGGCGCGCCGGGGGCCCCGTTGTACCCGGGCGGTGCCCCCTCGGGGAAGGTGACGGCGAGCATGGGGTAGAGGACGAGCGCGAGCGCGAAGGCTACGCCGACGAGTCCGTAGAGAAAGCGCATGGAGAGGGAAGATCTGGACCGAGGAAGGCAGAGGATACCAGCGTTTTGGTCTCAGCGCAAGGCACGTACTCAGCGCAAGGCACGGAGCCGGCCGCCTCGTCTCGGAAGCTCAGCGCCGCACCGCAGGCGGGACGCCCGGCAGCCAGCCCGCCGCCATCACGCCCCACAGCCCGACGAGGATCGCCTCGGCCGCGTCGTGCCGGAGCGAGGTCGGCTGCGCCGCGCCGGACCATGTAATGACGCGGCGGGCGAGGCGGTCGGCGTGGGCCTTGGCCTCGGTGCCGCTCCGGCGCTCGCGCGGGTAGAGGAGCGCGCGCCGCCAGGTCCCGGCGTCCACGCGGCGGACGGCCAAGCCGCGGCGCTCGCCCTCCTTCGCCCAGAGATCGGCGAGGGTGCCGCCGCCCTCGAGCACGAGGTAGGCCAGGCCGGGCAGGTCGTTCAGCACACCGTAGGCTCCGCGCTTGAGCCGGGCCGACGACCCGAAGTGCTGCGAGCGGTACCACCGCAGCCGGCCGTCCGCGCCGTAGAGTGCCAGCCCGGTCCGCAGCCCCAGATCCACGGCCAGGAGCGACGCGTCGGGTTCACCGTCCATCCGGTTCGGGGTGGTGGGCTTGAGGTCGTGGATGATGAACAGCTAATCCCCCGGTCTCCTCATCCCAAACCCTACAGTGCGATGACGGTGGCGGCGAGGACGTCCTCCTGAGCGCGGATGGCGTCGGCCGTCTGGTCGTTGGCGTCGCCGGCGAAGCGGATGCGCGCGCAGGCGGCCTCGGCCCCGGCGAAGATCAGGTTCTCCATCTCCTGCACGTTCCAGCCCGCCTCCTTCGCCGCGTCCAGGATACCGGCCAGCACCCCGACCCGGTCGCGGTGGCGGACCGTGAGCAGGTGCGTCGCCGGCGACTGCTCGGCGAGGTTGACGCAGTTCTCGACGCGCCCGGTCTCGGCGTAGGTCGTGACCACGCGGACGGCCTCCTGCCCGATGGCGTCGGTCGCCTGATCGGTCGAGGCCCCGATGTGGTGGGTGACGTAGAAGTTGGGGTGGTCGGCGAAGGCGTGCTCGAAGGACCCCTGCTTGTCGGCCGGCTCGCCCGCCGGCACGTCCGTCGCGTAGCGGATGTTCTTCTCCTCCATCGCCCGGCGCGCGGCTTGCTCGTCCACGACCGCCGCGCGCGACGTGTTGATCAGGAACGCGTTCGGCTCCATCGCCTCGAACACCGAGGCCCCGATCAGGCCCTCGGTGGCGGGCGTCGAGGCGACGTGGACCGAGACGATGTCCGCCGCCGCCGCCACGGCCTCGGGCGACGCCATCCGCGCCACGCCCAGCTCGGCGGCCTCCGCGTCGGTCAGCGAGCGGCTCCAGGCCACGACCTCCATCCCGAACGCCTTCGCGCGCGGGATCATCTCCTGCCCGATGTTGCCCAGCCCGATCAGGCCGAGCGTGCAGCCCTTGACCCCGAACGCCTTCGAGAAGCCCTTCTTGTCCCACCGCCCCTGCCGCGCCTCGCTCACGTTCTCCGGGATCCGCCGGTCCACACCGAGGATCAGCCCGAAGGCCAACTCGGCGACGGCCGCCGCGTTCTTGCCAGGGCAGTTGGCGACGAAGACGCCGCGCTGCGAGGCTCCGGCCACGTCGATGCTGTCGTAGCCGGCCCCCGCCCGGACGATCACCTCCAGGTCCGACGAGGCGTCGAGGTCGGCGGCCGTGACCTTCGTCGAGCGAACGATCAGCACCTCCGGGGTGTGCTCGGCGAGTGCGGCAGTGAGCGCGTCGCCGTTGAGGCCGGCATCGACGGCGACGGTGTGCCCGGCGTCGCGGAGTTGAGCGATACCTTCGTCGGAGAAGGCGTCGGCGATGAGGATGGTCATGGGCAGTGGTTGGCTGTTAGTAGTGAGTGGATGGTGGGTAGGAAGTGACGCCGACGTAGGAGGCCGAGACAGCCACCAACGACGAACCACGATCCACGAACTAAAACCGGTGGACGAGGAGGCCGCTGCGGAGCTTCGGCTCGAACCAGGTCGACTTGGGCGGCATCAAGTGGCCCGCGTCGGAGACGGCGAGCAGCTCCTCTGGGCTCGTGGCCGCCATCGAGATCGCCATCGCGGCGGTGCCGCTGTCGACCAGCCGCTCGAGCTCGTCCGTGCCGCGGATGCCGCCGACGAAGCCGATGTTCTGGTCCGTGCGCGGGTCGGTGATTCCGAGGAGCGGCTCGAGGAGGTGCTCGCCGAGGCGGGCCACGTCGAGCGAGTCGGCGACGGTGGCGCGCGCCGTTTCGGGCAGCGCGAGGCCGAGCCACCGCCCGTTCAGGTAGAGCGAGACGTGGCCCGGTCCGGGTGGCTCGGGCGAGGCGTCGTCCGTCAGCTCGAAGCGGTCACGGAGCCCAGCGAGGAAGGCGTCGGGTCCGCCGGGCAAGCGGTAGATCACGCGGTTGTAGGGCAGGATCATCATCTCCTCCATCGGGAAGAGGACCGCCATGAAGCCGCGCACCTCGTCGCCGCCGACCTCCTGCGCGGCCCGGCTCGCGGCGGCCGAGCGGTGGTGCCCGTCGGCGACGTAGAGGGTGGGCACGTGCCGGAATGCCTCGCGGACGGCGTCGGGGTTGGGCATCCGCCAGACGTGGTGGTGCACGCCGTCGCTCGCGGTGAAGGCGTAGAGCGGCTCCCCGGCCATCGCGTCGGCGACCAACGCGTTGACGGTGGGCGTGCCCCGGTAGGTCAGCATCACCGGCTCGGCGTGGGCGCGCTGCGTGACGATGTGCCGCGTCCGGTCGTCCTCCTTGTCGGGCCGCGTCTTCTCGTGCTTGAGGATCGTGTCGTCGTCGTACTCGTCGACCGTTACGAGGCCGAACAGCCCGGCCTGCGCCCGGCCGTCCATCGTCAGCCGGTAGACGTAGAACGCGGGCGAGTCCTCCTCGACGAACGCATCGCTCTCGGCGAAGCGGCAGAGGGCGGTCGCGCCCTGCTCGTAGACGGCGTCGGCGTGTTCGTCCGTGCCCTCGGGCAGGTCGATCTCCGGGCGGATGACGCGGAGGAACGAGTACGCGCGCCCCTCGGCGAGCGCGCGAGCCTCGTCGGTGTTGACCACGTCGTAGGGGACCGAGGCGACCTCCTCGGCGCGGCCGGGGGCAGGGCGGAGGGCGCGGAAGGGGAGGACGGTAGCCATAGCTGGGCGGAGCGGAAGGGCGGAGAGGAGCGGCAAGGTAGAACTGGCGTCCCATTCCGTTCCCTCACCCGGCGACAAAAAGAAGGTTAAGACACTGCTGCCAGCTCGGTTCACCGAAGCTTCGAGGCCTCCGCGCCAGAGGGCCGTTGCATTGCGCCGGAGAATTGCGTACCATGGAGGTTCCACTGCGGGGTGGAGAAGTGGTATCTCGTCGGGCTCATAACCCGAAGATCGCAGGTTCGAATCCTGCCCCCGCTACTACCGAGCCGGGCCGTCAGCACACGCTGGCGGCCCGGCTCTTTTTTATGCCCGCTCGGCCAGCTCGGCCCAGCGGTCCACGTCGCGGTCGAGCTGGGCCAGGAGCGTCTCGATCTCGGCCGAGAGCGCCGCGACGCGCTCGTAGTCGCCCGGCGACGCCGCCAGCTCGGCCTCGATCTCCGCCTGCCGCGTCTCCGCTCGGGCGATGCGGGCCTCGGTCTCCTCCAGCTCGCGCTTCTCCTTGAACGAGAGCTTGCCCGCGCGCGCGAGCGACGGCTTCGGCGCAGGTGCCTCGGCCGGTGGCGGCGTGGGGCGCGCGGCCGCCTCGGCTCGGCGCGCGGCCTCAGCCTCTTCCTCGGCTTTGATCTCCAGCCACGCGCTGTAGTTGCCCGGAATCTCGCGGAGGTGCCCGCCCGGCTCGAACCGGAACAGGTGCTCAGCCGTGCGGTCGAGGAAGTGGCGGTCGTGCGAGACGGTGACGAGGCAGCCGGGAAACGTGTCGAGGTAGTCCTCGAGCGCGACGAGCGTCGGGATGTCGAGGTCGTTCGTGGGCTCGTCCAGGAGCAGCACGTTCGGCGCGCCCATCAGCACGCGCAGCAGGTAGAGCCGCCGCCGCTCGCCGCCGGAGAGGAGCCCGACGGGCGTGTACTGCTGCTTCGGCGGAAACAGGAAGCGCTCCAGCATCTGGCTCGCCGTGATGACCGAGCCGTCGGCGGTGACGACGTTCTCGGCGACCTCCTCGACGTAGTCGATCAGCCGGAGGTCGTCCTTGAGCGCCCGGCTCTCCTGGTCGTAGTAGCCGACCGAGACCGTCGGGCCGATCTCGACCTGCCCGGCGTCGGGGGCGAGGCGGCCGGCGATCATCTCGAGCAAGGTCGTCTTGCCCGAGCCGTTGGGGCCGATGATGCCGACGCGGTCGTCGCGGGTGAACGAGTAGGTGAACCCGTCGATGAGGGTCTGCCCGTCCCAGCCCTTGGTCACATCACTCAACTCGATGACTTTCTTGCCGAGCCGGGTCGAGGCCGCGGAGATCTCGGCCGAGCGGTCGGCTTCGTCGCGGGGCGCGTCGATCAGGGCGTGGGCGCGCCCGACGCGGGCCTTCTGCTTCGTCGTCCGGGCCTTGGCCCCGCGCCGGAGCCAGGCCAGCTCGCGCCGGGCGAGGTTGTCGCGCGTCCGCTGCTCGGCCTCGCGGACCTCGGCCCGGAGGGCCTTCTTCTCGAGGTAGGTCGTGTAGTTGCCCTCGAACCGCTGCGCCGTGCCGCGCTCGATCTCGAGCATCCGGTCGGTGACGCGGTCGAGGAAGTAGCGGTCGTGGGTGACGAGCAGAAGGGCACCGGGGAAGCGGCCGAGGTAGGCTTCGAGCCAGTCGACGGTCTCGGCGTCGAGGTGGTTGGTGGGCTCGTCGAGGATCAGGAGGTCGGGCTGCTCGACGAGAGCCCTCGCCAGGGCGACGCGCTTGCGCTGCCCGCCGGAGAGCGTCTCGACCGCTGCCGCGGTATCGGTGATGCCGAGGCGGTCGAGCACGGCGCGCGCATTCGCTTCGAGGTCCCACCCGCCGGCCGCGTCGAGCCGGTGGCCGAGGTCGGCGACGCGCGCGGCCAAGCGCTCGTCCGAGCCGTCGGAGAGCTCGAGTCGACGGACGGCGGACTCGTAGTCGCGCAAGAGCGTCATCGCGACCCCCTCGCCGGCGAAGACGGCGTCGAGGACGGTCTGCCCGGCGGCGAAGCTCGGGTCCTGCGAGAGGTAGCCGGTGCGGCTCGCGCGCGGGGTCTGCACCGTCCCGCCGTCCGGCGTCTCGACCCCCGCGATGATGCGGAGCAGCGTCGTCTTGCCCGAGCCGTTCGCGCCGATGACGCCCATCTTGGCCCCGTCCTCGAGGCTGAACGAGACCTCGTCGAGAAGCGGCTTGACGCCGTAGTGCTTGCGGACAGAGTCGAGGACGAGGGCGGGCATGGGTGCGCTCGGGAGAACAGGCGGGGCGTATACAGAGCGAGGCCCCGCCGACGGGTGCCGGCGGGGCCTCGCTCGAGATGCTGGAACGGCTAGCGCACGAGGACGGTCCGGTGCGTCTCGCTGAAGCGGCCGGCCTCGATCCGGTAGAGGTAGACACCGCTCGGCAGGTCGGCGGCGTCCCACTCGACCTCGTGGGGGCCGCTACCTTGCGGCGCGTCCACGAGCGTCGCCACCAAGCGGCCGGTCACGTCGTAGACCTCGACGCGCACGGCGGCGGCTTCGGGCAGCGTGTAGCTCAGCGTGGCCCGGTCGGCGAACGGGTTCGGGTAGGCGTCGAACACGAAGGCCGCGCCGCCGGCCCCGCCCTCGGTCGCCACGTCCGGCTCCACGAGGACGGTCACCCCGACGATCAGCTCCGGGTTGTCGGGGTCATCGGTGGCGATGAAGAGGTCGAAGAGGTAGGTTCCCGGCTCGGCGTCCGTAGCGTCGGCCGTGACCGAGATCTCCTCGGTGTCGCCGGCCTCGACGGTCCCCTCCTCCGGGTCCACGACGATCACCACGCTGTCGCCGCCACCGCCGCCATCGGTTGTGATCGAGACGTCGTCGAGGAAGAAGTTCGTCACGCCGGCGGTGCCGTCCTGCGTGGACTCGAAGCGGAGCGTGTGACTGTCGCCATCGGCGAAGTCCGAGATGTCCACCATGACCTCGGTGTAGACCGGGTAGGAGGCGGCGTCAGCTTCGGTGACGGCGAAGACGTTCTCGCCGTCCATCAGCACATCGAGCGTGCCGGGGGCGTTGGCGGTGGGGATGCGGAGCCAGAAGACGAGCGTCGCGGTCCCGCTGGGCACGGTGACGTCCTGCTCGATCGAGCCGATCTCCAGCGAGTTGGCTCCACCAAACCAGGTCCACCAGGCTCCCGTGCGGGGCTGGAAGTCGGGCGTGTCCGGCGCGCAGACGGCGCTCGTGCAGAGCGGGGTTTGGAAGTTCGAGGAGGCTTCGTCCCACGCGGGGTTCGGGGTGCCAGCTTCGAAGCTGCCGTCGGCGACGATCTCCCCGCTACGCACCGGCGTGCCGGAGGTTGGCGGCATCGGGCCGGCGAGGGTTTTGGCAGCGCTCCCAGCGGGGCGGCGCGGCACGAGCCGAAGGCCCTGCTTCGGCGTGATGCTGGTCGAGACGGAGTAGGTCCCCTCGGCGTCGCCGCTGTTGGTCAGCGTCAGCGTCTGGGCCTCCGACACCTGGCCCGCCTCCACGGTGAACGACAGCATGTCCGGGGCCACGCTAAAGGCCGGAGCCGTGGTGTCGAGGT
Organism: Rhodothermales bacterium; assembly: GCA_965215165.1. Lineage (GTDB taxonomy): Bacteria > Bacteroidota > Rhodothermia > Rhodothermales > JANQRZ01 > JANQRZ01. The sequence continues at coordinate 3,266,223 of CBDCCX010000006.1, forward strand.
CCTCGAGCGCGACCTCGTCCACGAAGAACGAGACCAGCTCGTCCGTTTGGCTGGCTCCGATGACGCCGAGAAAGGTGAGGGTGTGCGCCTGTCCGTCGGCGAAGTTGCTGACGTCGACGGCCACCTGCTCGTACTCCTCGTAGTCCCCGGCATTGGCCTGGGTCGCCTGGAAGACGATGGAACCGTCGATCTGCACGCGCAGGGTGCCCGCTTTGTCGGCGACGGGAATCTGGAGGTAGAACGAGAGCGAGTTGACGGTGTTCGGGATCGTCACCTCCTGCGTGACCGAGGCGATCTTGTTGTCGGTGCCGCGGCCGAACCACAGCCACCAGTCGCCGTCGAAGGCCCCGTTGGGGCCGCCGCCGCAGGTCGCGCTGGAGCAGATGGGGGTCCCCCCGGGGCCGTTGCTGGACTCGTCCCAAGCGGGGTTCGGGGTGCCGGCTTCGAAGGAGCCGTCTTGCACGATTTCGTCCTGGGCCAGGGCCGTGGAGGCCGTCAGCGACAGGAGGCAGGCGAGCAGCGCCAGGAGGCAGAGCCGCAGTGAAAGGGTAGCAGAGGAGGTCATGGCGACAGAAAAAGGCCAGAGGGAGAACGAGTGCGAACGAGGCGAGAGGGGCCAAAATGGCGCGTGGCCTCGCGTGCTCAAGTATACACCACTTCGGCGTGAGGCCACCTACTCACCTGGAACAGCAGCGATGCGAAAGCGGCGTCCCCCGGTGGAAGGGACGCCGCGGACCAGCGGGGGCGAAGCGCGCTAGCGCAGCAGCGTCACGCGCCGCGTCTGCACCGCGCCGCCGGCCACCAGGCGCACCAGGTAGGCTCCGCTCGGCAGCGCCGAGGCGTCCCAGGCGACGGTGTGCGGCCCGGCCTCACGCGTGCCCTCGGCGAGCAGCGCCACGCGGCGGCCGAGCACGTCGAGGACCTCGAGCGTGACCTCGGAGGCGGCGGGCAGCGCGAAGCCGAGCGTCGTGGCGGCGACGAACGGGTTGGGGTAGGCCGCCGACAGAGTCGCCTCGGTCGGTGCGTCGCCTCGGCTCAGGGCCTCGGCCTCGCCAGCACTCGCGCGGAGGTCGTAGCGCTGCGGCCCGGTGAGGAGCGCGCCCGAGGCGTCGAACGCCTGCCAGTCGGCGGGCGCTCCGTCGCGGGCGGCACCGGGCACGATCTGCGCCGAGAACGCGTCGCTGCTGAGCACCGTGTTCGGGAAGGTGCCCACCTCGGCGCGGTAGGTGTAGCTCCCGAGCGGCGCGCGGCCCGGCACCTGCTGGCTGAACGACTGCGTCACCGTCGCCGGCGGGCTGACGGTGATCGTGTTCGGCCCGATGAGCGGCGAGCGCGTCGCCCCGCCGGGCAGGTCGGCCTCGGTCCAGAGCTGGAACGACGACGGCCCGCCAGCCGCGACGTCGAACGTCACGTCGAACGAGACCACGTCGCCGCGCTGGAGCACGACCGGCGGGGGCGGGCTCGTCGGCGTGATCGTCACGGTGACGGGGGCGGCACCGGGAAGCGTGAACGCGGCGATGCGCGTCTTGAAGTCGAAGCTACCGGTGCTCTGGTAGTATTCCTGGGTGTACCAGAACGTCCGGTCGTCCGAGGGGTCGACCGAGAGCATGCTGTAGTCGCCCCAGCGGTTGGAGCTGTTGACCTGCGCGCCGGTGCCGGTGAGGAGCGTGGTCTCGGCGACGTTCATCTGGCCCGAGCCGCTGGCGTCGGCGGTCTGGCCGGTGAAGCGGATCGAGGGGAAGAGGGTGGTCCCGGAGACGGCGTAGGCCAGCCCGAGGTCGCCCCGGCCGTTGAGCGCGGCGGAGCCCATCCAGCGCTCCAGGCCGTCGTTCGGGGCGTAAGTGCCCTGCTGGTAGAGGCTCCACCCCGCGCCGGTGTTGCCGGCCGCGTTGCGGAGCTCGTACCACCGGACGCCCGCGCGGTCGCCGCCGGCATCGACGTTGTGGTTGAGCACGAGGGTCTGGCGGGTGCCGAAGTTGCGGTACTGCACGCGGTGCATCAGCGTGAACGTCAGCGCCGACAGGCCCTCGCCCGGCGACGGCTGCCGGATGTCGCCCAGGCTGCGGTCGTAGGAGGCCGGGGTGAGGCTGTTGAGGAGCCTGAACGTCGCGGCTCCCGGGTTGGACCAGTTGACGGCGAGGCCGTAGATGCGGATTCGGTTCGGGCTCGTCACCGGGCCGCCGACGAAGAGGCCGGGGGTGCCCGCCGGCGGGGCCGGCCCGTCGAGGTCGGCCGGCAGGAAGCCGTCGACGCCCGAGCCGCTGGGGTTGTTCGGGATGAAGAACGAGACCATGTCGGCCGGCTGCCCACTGAGCATCGCGGCGCGCTCGAAGGCGAGGGCCTCCATGCGGAAGCCGCCCGGCGCGCCGAACGCCCGCGTGGTGGCGTAGTAGGCGTCGGGCCAGATGCCGAACTTGGGGTAGTCCGGGAAATACGGGTTGTTGAACTGGTACTGGTGGTAGGCCCCGGTCGGGTCCGGGCCGACCGAGACGGCGAAGCAGAGCGCGTTCGAGCCCGAGCCGGTGACGACCTCCTGGAGCATGAACTGCATCGCCACCCAGCGGTCAGCGAGGGCGTCGTAGAGGATCACCGGGTCGCCGTCGTTGCGCGTCTGGCACGGCCCGCCGAGGCCCTGCCAGAAGATGTTGCCCGCCACCGGCCCGAGCAGGAGCGTGCCCTGCTTGTCGAAGAACTTGGCGCTCAGGTTGGCCCACTGCACGTAGTGGTTCGGCCCGGCGTCGCCGTTCGTGTCCGGCGGCACGACGCGGCGGGCGACGGCGGCGTTGTCGTCGTCCGAGACGCCCTCGAAGCTCCGGAGCACGGTACCCGGCCCGGCCCCGCCCCGGCCGAGGTCGAGCACGGGGTCGGCGAAGCCGGGCTGGTCTACGGCCGGGCGCGCCTTGTCGAAGTCGTGGAGCTTGTTCGGGACCACGTAGGGGACCGTCGTCCGCGGGAGGCCGGGCTGGGCCATCAGGTCGCGGAGCGGAACGGACGTGTGGACCCGGCTGGCCGAGACGACGCGCGGCGCGTCGTCCTGCGCGGCAGCGTCGGGGGCCCAGAGGCCGAGTACGGCGCAGACTGCGAGGAGGAGAAACGAACGAAGCATAACGAAGGGGAGGGGTGGGAGGAAGGCCAGGGAGGCAGGCGTGCCGCGTGCGGCGGCAACGGGCCGGGCAGCGGACAACATACGCGCACCCTCCGGGGGAACCATGCGTCAGAGGTCACGAATCCCTCACGAGATGGGGCTCAGCCTCGCTGCTCCGGCAGAACAGATAGCCCGGCAGCGCGTGGTACGCTCTCAGCCACGTTGGCGAGAGCGGAGGGAAAAGGTATGTTATCACGCCTTCGCGCGCCCTGAGCCGCAGACCGGAGGCGAACGGGGCCGGTCTCCGGGGCGAGGAGCGCAGCAATAATAGGAGGCTGCGCGGTGGCCCGAAGGATTAAATGCGGTCCGCCCCTCCCAGCCTTTTAAGTTTCCCGATGGAACCTACGATTACCTGATTCGAGCGGTGTACGCTTCGACCCCCCTGTTGGAACCAGCCCGGTCCGTCGTGGAGCCTACCTATATGAATCGCCCTCTCCTGCCCGCCGCCGTCCAGGGCGCGGCCTCCTTCGGCCCTGCCGGCGGGCCGGCTCCGCGCGCGGCCGCCCCCGCGCCGGGCCTCCCGCCGGCCGGCGACGAGCCGGACGCCTTCAACGAGCTGTCGCTCGCCAGCATCGTCGAGATCTTCCAGCGGGGCTGGAAGCTCATCCTCGCCGTCGCGCTCGTCGTCCTCGCCCTGACGGCGCTCTACACCTTCACCCAGGACCCGACCTACCGGAGCGAGAGCGTCGTCCTGGTCGACACCAACAAGAACCAGAGCTGGAGCGCGGGCATCGAGAGCATCCTCTCCTTCGGCGGCGACAGCCGGACGCTCTACAACGAGGTCGAGATTCTGCGCCAGTCCGTGCCGCTCGCTGAGCGCGTGGCGGCCCGCCTCGGCGAGGCCGACGCCATGCCGATGACGCGTGGGGAGGAGGGCGATCCCCTCTCGGTTGGGCAGGTGGCCCGCACGATGCTCGAGAAGCACGTCGGCTTCGCGCCGGTCAACGACCGCGCCGACCTGATCCGCATCACCGCCTCCAGCACCAGCCCGGAGGAGGCCGCGCTCGTGGCCAACTTCTACGCCGAGGAGTACCTCCGGCGGAGCCAGGAGACCAGCCGCGCCAGCATCTCGTCCTCGCGCTCGTTCCTCGAGGAGCAGGAGCAGAAGCGCCGCGACGACCTCGGGCAGATCGAGGACGACCTCGGGCAGTTCATGACGCGCGAGGGCACCGTCGCGCTCGACGCCGAGGGCCAGAACGCCGTCACCCAGATCGCCGCGCTCGACGCCGCGCTCGAGGAGACGCGCGTGGAGCTGGAGATGGAGCAGGCCGCGCTGGGCTCGCTCGAAGCCGAGGTCGAGCGCGTCGAACCCGGCCTCACGCGGCGCGTCGCCTCGGGCGTGGAGAACGAGATCCGCGTCCTCCAGCAGCGCATCGCCGAGCTCGAGCTCCAGGCCAGCGACTTCTACTCGGTCGACCCGACGCTCCAGGGCGACGAGGCCCGCAGCCCCGAGCTGCTCCAGATCACCTCGCGCATCGAGCGCCTCCGCCAGCAGGTCGACGGCCTCTCGGAGCGCTACGTCACCGAGGTCCTCGCCGTCGGGGGCTTCGACGCGGCGACGGGCGGGGCCTCGGGCCTGGGCTACATCACCGGCTTGCAGCGCGAGGCCGTCCAGAAGCGCATCCGCGTGCAGGGCCTCGAGGCGAAGGCGGAGGCCCTCGCCGCCCAGGTCCGCCAGTACGAGGGCCGCCTGCGCGACATCCCGCGCCAGACCATCCAGCTCGCCCAACTCCAGCGCCAGCGTCAGGCTACGGAGCGGACCTACCTCTTCCTCGTCGAGAAGCTCCAGGAGGCGCGCGTCGCCGAGGAGTCCGAGCTGGGCTACGTCGAGGTCATCCGCCGCGCCGACGTGCCGCTCGAGCCGGTCGCGCCGCGCCCGCTCGTCAACCTGGTGCTCGGCCTGCTGTTCGGCCTCGCCGCCGGCGTCGGCCTGGCCGTCGCCTGGAACGCGCTCGACCACCGGATCAAGACGCCCGAGGACCTCCGCACCCACGGCTTCACGATGCTCGGCGCGGTCCCCGACATGAGCGACCTCATCAGGCGCAACTTCGGCACCGCCGAGACCGTGCGCATCGACTCGCACGAGGTCAACACGACCGTGGCGGCGATGCTCCACCCGCTCTCGCCGCTCGCCGAGGCGTTCCGCCACGTGCGGACCAACATCCAGTTCAGCCTGCCCGACCAGAAGGTGGAGGTGCTGATGGTGACCTCCTCCGGCCCGTCGGAGGGCAAGAGCACGACCGCCATGAACCTCGCCGTCTCGATGGCGCAGGCCGGCCACCGGACGCTCTACGTCGACGCCGACCTCCGCAAGCCGAAGGGCCACACCCTCCTCGGGTTGCCGCGCTACAACGGCCTCTCCGAGCTCCTCTTCCGCCGGGGCCCTATCGACTGGGCGAGCTACCGCCAGCCGCTGCGCGTGACCTGGAAGGAGTTCGACGACGCCGTCGAGACCCTCTACGTGATCCCCGCCGGCAAGCACATCCCCAACCCGGCCGAGCTGCTCCACTCCCAGCGGATGCGCGAGCTGGTCGGCGAGATGCGCGAGGCCTTCGACGTCGTCATCATCGACACCCCGCCGGTGCTGGCGGTGACGGATGCTGTCCTCGTCTCCCAGCTCTGCGACGCGATGGTCTTCCTCTGCGTCGCCGGCGAGACGAGCTGGCGCGCGCTGGAGCGGACGCGGGAGGGCATCTCGGTCTCCGGCACGCCGCTCATCGGCACGGTCCTCAACAAGTTCGACGAGCGCACCGGCGGCTACGGCTACGCCTACGGGTATGGCTACGGCAACTCCGAGGACTTCAGCCTCGCCCTCGCCCCGGCCCGCCCAGCGCCCGAGACCCGCGTCGAGGCCTAGCTCTCGCTCCCTCCCGTTCCACGCTCTCGCCCCGCCTGCATGAGACCGCTCGTCCCGCTCGCCTTCTTCCTCGCGCTCGCCCCGGTGGCGGAGGCGCAGATCGTCACCGCCACCCCCGGCGTCTCGGTCTACCGCTACACCGAACCCGGCCGCGCCACCATCGACGTCCAGGTGTGGGGCGACGTCCGCACGCCGGGCCTGTACCAGGTCGAGGCCGGGACGGACCTGCTGAACCTGCTCTCCTATGCCGGCGGCCCCCAGGCCGGGATGCAGCGCGGCGACGAGGACCGCGTCCTCCACGTCCAGCTCACGCGCCTCGCCGCCGGCCGCCAGGAGGTGCTCCTCGACAAGCCCCTGGCCGAGCTCCTCGCCGAGGGCACCCCCGACCTCGCGTCCGGCGACCTGCTAACCGTCCGCACCGAGGTCGAGACCGGCTTCAGCCTCCGCGACCTCGCGGTCTTCACCTCGTCCGTCGGCACGCTCGCGCTCGTCGTCCTGCGCCTGGTGGACGGCCGCTAGCTGCCCGCGTTTCGCTCTGCCCTATTTCCCCTGCTTCCCCCGCCACCCGTGACGAGCACCCCTCAAGACCCCCAAGCCTACCTCCTCGACCTCGCCGCCTCGGGCGACGCCACCGTCGGCGTCATCGGGCTGGGCTACGTCGGCCTCCCGCTGGCCGTCGAGCTGGCCGGGGCCGGCTACCGCGTCGTCGGCTTCGACGTGAGCGCGCCCGTCGTCGAGCAGATCAACCGGGGCGAGAGCCACATCGGCGACGTGTCGTCCGCGTCGCTCGCCGCCCACACCGAGACCGGGCGCATCGAGGCCACGACCGACATGGCCCGCCTCGGCGCGTGCGACGCGGTCTCGATCTGCGTCCCGACGCCGCTCAACAAGATCAAGGACCCCGACCTCGCCTACGTCCTCAGCGCCGGCGAGGTCATCAAGGAGAGCCTCCGGCCGGGCCAGCTCGTCATCCTCGAGAGCACCACCTACCCCGGCACCACCGACGAGGTGCTGCTGCCCATTCTGGAGGAGACCGGGCTGACGGTCGGCGAGGACTTCTTCCTATGCTTCTCGCCCGAGCGCGTCGATCCGGGCAACGCGACGTGGCACACCAAGAACACCCCGAAGGTGATCGGCGGCGTGACCGCCGCGTGCTCCGAGGTCGGGCAGGCCGTCTACGACCGGGTGTTCGACACGCTCGTGCCGGTCGAGAGCGCGCGCGCGGCCGAGCTCGTCAAGGTCTACGAGAACACCTTCCGCATGATCAACATCGCGCTCGCCAACGAGCTGGCGCAGGCGTGCGACAAGCTCGACGTCAGCGTGTGGGACGTGATCGAGGCGGCGGCGACCAAGCCGTTCGGCTTCATGAAGTTCACCCCCGGCCCCGGCCTCGGCGGCCACTGCATCCCGCTCGACCCGCACTACCTCTCGTGGAAGATGCGGACCCTCGCCTACAAGACGCGGATGATCGAGCTGGCCTCGGAGATCAACGCCGAGATGCCGGTCTACGTCGTCCAGAAGATCGCCGACGCGCTCAACGACGACGCCAAGCCGGTGCGCGGCAGCCGCATCCTGATCCTCGGGGTCGCCTACAAGAAGAACATCGACGACCTGCGCGAGAGCCCGGCCCTCGAGATCATCCGCCTGCTCCAGGAGAAGGGCGCGGACGTGCAGTTCCACGACCCCTTCTGCCCGACCATCGCCGCCGACGGCCACACGGCCATCCGCGAGCTCCCGCTCCACAGCCGCCCGCTCACCGAGGCCGAGCTGCGCGAGGCCGACGTCGCGGTCATCATCACCGACCACGACGGCGTGGACTACCAGCTCGTCATCGACCGCGTGCCCCTCGTCGTGGACACGCGCGGGACGATGCGCGCCTGCTGCCGGGGCAACGCCCGCGTGGTCGGCCTCTCGGGCCGCGAGATGCCCGAGGCGCAGGTCGAAGACCTCGGGCCGGTGCTGACGCGGTAGGCTTCCGCCAGCCCTTCTGCCATGACTCTGACCTTCACCTCGCACCAGCAAGACCGCAGACCGCAGACCGCGGCCTGTGGCAAACCCCGGCGGTCCGCCGTCCGTCGTCCACGGTCTGACAGAGTAAAGCTCACCCGTCGGGAACTGCACGAACGCTACGATACCACCCCAACCGACATGACACTTTAGCCCATGAAAAACTTCGCCCTCACCGGGGTCGCCGGCTACATCGCCCCGCGCCACCTCAAGGCCATCGCCGAGACCGGCAACACGCTCGTCGCCGCCGTGGACCCGCACGACTCGGTCGGCATCCTCGACCAGCACTTTCCGCAGACGGCCTTCTTCACCGAGTTCGAGCGCTTCGACCGGCACCTGGAGAAGCTCCGGCGCGGGCCGTCGAGCCAGCAGGTCGACTACGTGACCATCTGCTCGCCGAACCACCTCCACGACGCCCACATCCGCCTCGCGCTCCGCGTCGGCGCGCACGCCATCTGCGAGAAGCCGCTCGTGATGAACCCGTGGAACCTCGACGTGCTGGCCGACCTGGAGCGGGAGTACGACTGCTGCTCGGTCAACACCATCCTGCAGCTCCGCGTCCACCCGGCGCTGGTCGCGCTCCGCGACAAGCTGGCGAACTCCGACGAGCGCCACGCCGTGCGGCTGAGCTACGTCACCTCGCGCGGGCAGTGGTACCGCTTCTCGTGGAAGGGCGACCACCACAAGTCCGGCGGCGTGGCGACCAACATCGGCATCCACTTCTTCGACCTGCTGATCTGGCTCTTCGGCGGCGTCCAAGAGAGCGAGGTCCACTTGATGGAGCGCGCCCGCGCCGGCGGCTTCCTCGAGCTCGAGAACGCCGACGTGCAGTGGTTCCTCTCCATCGACGGCGACGACCTGCCCGCCTCGGTCAAGGGCACGCAGCCGACTTACCGCTCGATCACGGTCGACGGCGAGGAGATCGAGTTCTCCGGCGGCTTCCGCGACCTCCACACCGTCGTCTACGAGCGGACGCTCGCCGGCAACGGCTTCGGGATCGAGGACGCCCGCCCGTCGATCGAGCTCGTCCACGCCATCCGCACCGCCGAGGTGGAGGCCAACCCGACGCTGCCCCACCCCTTCCTGGGCCTCGAAGTAGCCTGACCGGAGACCGACATGGAAACCACCCTCGACATGCCTCCTGCCGACACCGGCCGCGTCCGCGAGCTTCCGGGCGTCCGCATCCACGAGAGCGCCTACGTCGACGGCCCGTGCGCCATCGGCGAGGGGACGAGCATCTGGCACTTCTGCCACGTCCAGGCCGGGGCCCGGATTGGGCGCGGCTGCGTGCTCGGCCAGAACGTCAACGTGGCGAACGACGTGGTGATGGGCGACCGGGTCAAGGTCCAGAACAACGTCTCGATCTACACCGGCTGCGAGCTCGAAGACGAGGTGTTCCTCGGCCCGAGCTGCGTGCTGACGAACGTCACCAACCCGCGCTCCCAGGTCGACCGGCGCGGCCTCTACGAGCGGACCCTCTTCCGCCGGGGCGCGACCGTCGGCGCGAACGCGACCATCGTGTGCGGCGTCACGCTCGGGCGCTACTGCTTCGTCGCGGCCGGCAGCGTGGTGACGAAGGACGTGCCGGACTACGCGCTCGTCGTCGGCAACCCGGCGCGGCAGCGCGGCTGGATGAGCCGCCACGGGCACCGCCTCTCGCCCGACGCCGACGGCCTCGCCGCGTGCCCCGAGTCTGGGCTGCGCTATCAGGAAGAGGGCGGCGTGCTCCGCTGCCTCGACCTGGACGAAGACGCTCCGCTCCCGTCCGACCTCACCGAAGGCCACCGTAGCTACGACGACTTCAAGCAAGCATGATGGAAACCGCCGCCTTTCACCCGGTCGCAGCCGAGGCCGTCGCCCGCATTCTGTCGGTGGCGCAGCCGGACCGCGTCCTGCTCTTTGGCTCCTGGGCGCGGGGCGAGGCCGGCCCGGACAGCGACCTTGATCTGCTGGTCGTGATGCCTTTCGAGGGTCCCCGCCATTCCGCCGTCCTGCCGCTGCTACACGAGCTCGCCGATCTCCCGGTGCCCAAAGACGTGGTTGTGCTGACGCCGGAGGAGTGGGCGCGGAAGAAGACGGTCCCTGGCACGATTGCCTATCCGGCCGCGCACGAGGGGGTCACGCTCTATGAACGATGAACCGCGCCGCGCCGCGGAGGCCTGGCTCCGCAAAGCGGACGCCGACCTCCGGGCGATCCGCATCCTGATGGCAGACGACGCGCCTCCGTTGGACATCGCCTGCTTCCATGCCCAGCAGGCGGCAGAAAAGGCTCTGAAGGCGCTCCTTACCGCCGGCCGCGTTCCCTTTCCTAAGACCCACGACCTCGCGCTGCTCGCCTCCCTAGTACCCCATGACGCTGCCCTCGACATCCCCCGTGGGGACTGGGTCGAGCTTTCCTACTTCGCCGTCAGCCCTCGCTACCCCGACGACCTCACCGACTACACCAGACCGCTCGCGGACGCCCTCGCAGACAAAGCCCACGCCGTCTACGCCGCCGTCCAACGCCACCTGAAGCCATGACTGCCACCGCCATCGACATTCCGATCCTCGACCTGAACCCGGAGATCGACGCGCTCTGGGACGAGCTCAACGACGCCTTCCAGCGCGTGCTCCGCTCCGGGCAGTTCATCAAAGGCCCCGAGCTCGACGCCTTCGAGCGCGAGGTGGCCGCCTACCTCGGCACGGCCCACGCCGTCGGCGTCAACTCCGGCACCGACGCGCTCGTGATCGGGCTGCGGGCACTCGGGATCGGGCCGGGCGACGAGGTCGTCACGACGCCGTTCTCGTTCTTCGCCACGGCCGAGTCGATCAGTGCCGTCGGCGCGACGCCCGTCTTCGCCGACGTGGACGCGCGCACCTTCAACCTCGACCCCGACACCATCGAGCCGCTGATTACCGAGCGGACGGCGGCGATCATGCCGGTTCACCTCTACGGTTGCCCGGCCGACGGGCGGATCATGGAGATCGCCGAGCGCCACGGGCTGCTCGTGGTCGAGGACTGCGCGCAGTCGTTCGGCGCGCGCTTCGCCAGCGGCAACGGCGGCGACAGCGCGGGGGCATCGCACGGCCGGATGACCGGCACCGTTGGGGCCATCGGGGCCTACTCGTTCTTCCCGTCGAAGAACCTCGGGGCCTTCGGCGACGCCGGACTCGTGGTGACCGACGACGACGCCCTCGCCGAGCACATGCGGAAGCTGCGCGCGCACGGGGCGCTCGAGAAGTACCACAACGAGGAGGTCGGCTATAACTCGCGCCTCGACGCGATGCAGGCGGCGTTCCTCCGGGTCAAGCTGCCGCACATCGAGGAGCAGAACGCTGGCCGCCGCCGCGTCGCCGCCACCTACAACCGGCTGCTCGACGGCGTCGAGAGCGTCGTGACGCCGCTGCTCACGCCGGGGCACGTGATGCACCAGTACACCGTCCGCATTTTGGGTGGCCGGCGCGATGCGGTCGCGGCCACGCTCGAGGCCGCAGGGATTACGACGATGGTCTACTACCCGGTCCCGCAGAACCGCCTGCCGGTCTACGCCGACCTCGATTCGCACTGCCCGGTCAGCGACCGGCTCGCGGGCGAGGCGCTCAGCCTGCCGATCTGGCCCCAGCTCGACGAGGCCACGATCCAGCATGTCGTCTCCGCGCTCGCCGAGGCCCTCTAGGCCATGGCCGAGCCGACTCCGACATGGCTGGACCGGATCGCGGCTCGGCTGCGTGGCGACGGCTCGCTGCGTGAGCTGGGCGCGGGCGCGGGGTCTGCCTTCGCGATGCGGATGGGCGGCAAGGGGCTGGCCTACGTCTTCGCGCTCGTCGTGGCGCATCTGTTCGGCGCGGCGGCGTGGGGGCGGTTCTCGCTGGCCTTCGTGGTCGTCAACCTCGGCGCGATCCTCGCGCTGCTCGGCCTCGACACGGTCGTGGTCCGGTTCGTGGCGGAGGCGCGGGCGGCCGGGAGCGGGGCCGAGGTGCGGCGCGTGCTTCGGCGCGCGTTCGCCGTCGTCGTGCCCTGGTCGCTCGTGGTGGCAGCCGGGGCGTGGGCGCTGGCTCCGGCCGTCGCCGAGGTCGTGTTCAGCAAGCCGCACCTGGCGGAGTATCTCCAGCGGGCGGCGCTCGTCATCCCACCGTTCGCCGTGCTGCTGCTCTCGGCGCAGGCCCTGCGCGGGCTGAAGCGCGTGGCGCTCTCCGAGCTGATGCAGCAGGTGCTCCGCTCGGCGCTGCCCGCCGCAGCGCTCGTGGCGCTGGCGACGCTGGGGTGGAGCGAGGCCCCGGTGCTCGACGCCTTTCTGGCCGGGACAGCGGTTGCGGCGGTCGTGGCGGTGCTGGTGCTCGTGCGGTCGGTCGGTGCGCTGGACGAGGGGCCGACGGCGAGCGCGCCGGACGCCGACCACTCCGTGCGGGCGCTTCTGACGACCGGCTTCCCGCTGCTCTTCGCCGGCTCGATGGTCTTCCTCAAGGGATGGATCGACACGATCATGGTCGGCGCGTTTCTCGACGAGACGGCGGTCGGGGTGTACGACATCGCCTTCAAGCTGGCCGCGCTGGTCATCATCCCGCTCGGGGCGGTTAACAGCATCGCCGCGCCGCGCATCGCTGAGCTGCGGCGGGACCGGGCCGGGCTGCAACGCTTCGTCGGTTACGCCACGACGGCGGCGGCGGTCTCGGCGCTGCCGGTCTTCCTCGTCCTCTTCGCCGCGCCCCACTTCGTGCTGGGCCTCTTCGGTCCCGAATACCTCGCGGCGGCGACGGCTCTCCGCATCATCGCCGCCGGGATGCTGGTGAGCGCGCTCGCCGGCAGCGTCGGCGTGTTCCTCCAGATGACCGGTCGGCAGGTGGCGTACCAATACATTTCCATCGCGGTCGTGGCGGTGAGTGCCGGCCTGAGCTGGGTGCTCATCCCGCGCTTCGGGATCAACGGGGCGGCGGTGGCGACGAGCACGGCGCTCGTGACGTTCAACGTCGTCGCGGTGGTCTACGTCTGGCTGACCGCGCGGATCGCTGTCGTCTGGACGCCGGGCCTGCTCCGCAGCGTGTTCGCCCCTAGCCCCGAGGTGTCCCCATGACTGGACTCGCCTTTTTGCTCTATGACAACCGCTCCGGCTCGACGCTGCTCTCGGCGCTGCTGAGCGAGTTCGAGGGCGTCGCCGTGTCGCACGAGACCGACCTGGTGGCGGCCGTGCTGGAGTCGCCGGGGCGGCGCGGGCTCGTCGAGACGCGCGGGCTCGTGGCGCATCTCTACGGCACCACGCGCTTCCCCGAGCTGGGCCTGGACCGGGACCGGGTGACGGCTGCGCTGCTGGCAAACGGCGCGGCGCAGTCGCGCCAGGCTGCGCTGCGGACGCTCGTCGGCCACTACTTCGAGACGCACGGTGCCGGGGCCGAGGCGTGGGTGCTCAAAGGCCCGCGCCTGCACTACCACCTCGACGCGCTCGCCGGGGCGTTCCCCGACGCTACGGTGCTGCACCTGGTTCGCGACGGGCGCGCGGTCTTCCGATCCAAGCGCACCACGCCCTCCGGCCACGCCCTGCGCACCGGCGAGGCCGAGGTGATGGACGACGACATCCTGCGCGCTGCCCACAACTGGCAACGCAAGCTGGCGCTCACCGAGTCCTTCACCGGGCTGCCGGTCCACACGGTCCGCTACGAAGACCTGCTCGCCGAGCCCGACGCGCAGCTCAGCCGGGTCCTGGGCGCGCTCGGCGTCGCCGAGGCGGGGCGGGTGCGGAGCGGGTCGCGCGCCGCGTTCGTCGACGCGCAGATCGGCGGGACCTACCACCGCCTCCACCAGAACGTCTCGGGCGCGCTCGACGCGGCCAAGGCGTCGCGCTGGCAGCGCGAGCTCTCGCCGTCGGAGGTCGAGGCCTACGAGGCGCTGGCCGGCGACGCGCTGGCGCGCTACGGCTACGCGCGCACCGCTTTAGATGGCACCCCGCGCAATGTTATGCTCCATCGCTTAAGTCTATACCGCCTCCGGCTGAAACGAGAGGTAGGCCGTCTGGTCGCGGTCCGCAAGGCCATGCAGCGCGGCGACGCCGTGCGCCTGCTGCGCAGCAAGGTGTTCGAGTGGAGAGCGCGGCGCGCGAGCGCCTGAGTCATGAGAAGGGTCTTTGTCTATCTCCTGCCCCTGGTCATCCTGACCGACTGCATCGGCCCGCTCGTGCCGATTGGGCCGATCCATGCGGGCCACCTGAAGTACGGTATCCTGCTGGCGACGGTCGTGGCGACGCTACCGCGCTGGCGGCTGACGCTGCCGGTGGCGGCGGTGCTCGGGTTCCTGATCTACGTCCTGGGGCTGGCGCTGCTCGCCTCGGATTGGGGCAACTCGCTCAACGGCGCGATGCGGCTCTGGCTCGCCTTCTCGATGTACCCGGTGGCCGTGTCGGTGCTGCGGACGCAGCGCGACGTGGCGGCCTTCCTCAAGACCCTGGCACTAGGGTCGCTCACGGTCGTGGTGACGTTCGGCATTGCGCAGGTCTATCCGTGGGGATGGGAGGGGTACGTCCGCGGCGGCGGCGGCTTCAGCTACGGCGGGATGGGTGCCTACGCCACCTACGCGCTGGTCTACCTCACGCTTGCCGGGGCGGTGGCGCTGCCGCTCGTGCGGAGTCCGCAGCGACGGCGGCTGATGTTTGCGCTCCACGTCGTGGCGACGGTGATCGTGCTGATCTCGTTCCGGCGTAGCGCGATGGCCGGGCTGCTGGTCGGCCTCGGCGTGGTCGCGCTGCTGGGCGGCGTGCGGATAAGCGCCAGGCGGGTGCTGAGCCTAGCCGGGCTCTTGGTTCCCATCACGGCTGTAGCCTTCTTCCTCTTCGGCGACGTCGTGACGCAGCTCTACACGGCGCGCGTCACCCAGGGCATTGAGTTCGAGATGGCGTCGCGCTTCGGCCGCGTAGCCGAGACCCAGAAAGTCTGGGGCGACTTCGTCAACGGCTCGCCGCGCCACATGCTCTTCGGCACCGAGTTCTTCAACTCGACCGACATCTTCGAGTGGGCCTTCGACGACCGGCCGATCCACATCGACTACAACGTTTTGCTCAACGGAGCCGGGGCAATCGGGCTAGGCGGGTTCTTCCTGGTCTATTTCCTGATCGCCCTCCGCTTCGCAGTGCGCTACCGGCGGCTGGCGCGGTCGCGCTACGGCGTAAGCATTCGCGCGCTCTTCTTCGCGCTCTTCGTGGCGAGCCTAATCCTCTCGGCCTCCAACCAGCTCTGGGTGACGGTGCCGTTCGCGCTGTTCTTCGCCTTGCTCGGGACACTCCAGCGCAGCGCCGAGCTGCTCCCGACCAAGCGAAGTGCTGCCGCCCGTGCTGCACCCCCCGTGCTCCGCGCGCCCGCCCCCCCGTCCTCTCCGGTCTCCCCCCGCCTCCATGCGCGTACTCCTTAACGCCCCCGCCCCCGAGAACCACGGTGGCGTCGCCAACTACTGTAAGGCGATCCTGCCGCACTTCCGCACCGACGTGGAGGTGCTGCACCGCGGCTCGCGCCCCGGCGAGACCGGCGTGCCGGCCCAACTGAAACGCCTCGCGCAGGACACCGCCCGGCTCGTCCACACCCTGAAGCGCGGGCAGTACGACGTGGTCCACCAGAACACCTCGTTCTACGGGCCGGGCATCGCCCGTGACGCGATCCTCGCCAACCGGGCGAAGGCCTCCGGGGCCAAGCTCCTCGTCCGCCTCCACGGCTGGGACTACGCCTTCGAGCCGGCCTTCAACAGCCGCCGCTTCGCCTGGGTCAAGCGGCAGTACTTCCACGCCGACGCCATCGCCGTCGACGCCGACGAGTACGAGCAGAAGATCCGCGCCTGGGGCTACACCGGGAAAATGTTTCGGGAGACGACGGTCGTAGACGACGACCTGCTCGCGCAGCGGCCCGAGATGGACAGCGAGCGCCCGCTGACGGTCCTCTTCCTGGCCCGCCTCGCCGAGGACAAGGGCGTGATCGAGGCGCTCGAGGCGACGCGGCTCGTGCAGCAGCGCCACCCCGACCTCCGCATCGTCGTGGCCGGCGAGGGGCCAGTGAAAGCGCGCGCCGAGGCGTGGGTGGCCGAGCGCGGGATGCCGAATGTCAGCTTCCCCGGCTACGTCCGCGACGCCGACAAGGCCGCCGTCTTCGCCGGCTCCGACCTGTACCTCCTGCCGACGCTCCACGGCGAGGGCCTGCCGACCTCGATCCTGGAGGCGATGGCCTTCGGCCTGCCGGTCATCACCCGGCCGATGGGCGGCATCCCGGACCACCTCCGCGACGGCGAGAACGGCTTCCTCACCACCGAGACCGACGCCGGGACCTTCGCCGGCTTCGTCACCCGGCTCGTCGAGGACGACGACCTCCGCCGGGCGCAGGGCGAACGCAACCGCACCGTGGCGCGCGAGCGCTACCTCGCCTCGACCGTCGCGGCCCGGCTCGAGACGGCCTACGCCACGCTCGCCGAGACCGACTAGCCGAGACCGACTAGCCATGCCGATGCTCTCCCAACACGAGGTCCAGGCGGCGCTCGACGCCGTCGCTGGTTACGCCGAGGCGCGCGGCTTCGCCGGGCCGGACCCCTACGACGTGCTCGCCTCGCCGCTGCCGCTGCGGGCGCTGCCGCCGGTCGTGTCGTTCGCGCTCACCCAGCTCCACAAGCGCAATCCGCTCAGCCTGCGGCGCGTGCTTCGGATTCCGCCAGTCGTGATGCCGAAGGGGATCGGCCTCTTCCTCAAGGCCTACGCGCTGCGGCACCAGCGCCCCGGCGGCCCGGACTATGGCGAGCAGATGGCAGGACTGTTCGACTGGATCGTCGAGCACAGCATCGAGACCGAGCAGGGCTGGTCGTGGGGCCTGCCGTTCGCCTACTCGTCGCTGACCAAGTTCCAGCCGCCCAACACGCCCTCGGCCGTCGTGACCGCGTTCATCCACGACGGCGTCTGCGACTACCTCCAGGCGACGGGCGACGAGCGCGCGCGCGCCGTGATCGAGGCGGCGACGGCCTTCGTGGTCGGCGAGCTGCCCCGGACTGAGAGGGCGGCCGGGCTGTGCTTTAGCTACACCCCGATCCAGCGCGACGAGTGCTTCAACGCGAACGCCCTCATCGCCCGCCTCCTCGCCCGCAGCTACGCGCTCACCGGCGAGGAATCGCTGCGCGACCTCGCCCGGCAGAGCGTGGCCTACACCGTGGCGAAGCAGCAGTCCGAGGGGTTCTGGAACTACCGCGTCAAAAGCGACGGCACCGAAAAACGCCAGATCGACTTCCACCAGGGCTTCATCCTCGATTCGCTGGTCGACTACCTCGCCGCCACCGGCGACGACGACCCGGCCGTCCGCGCCGCCCTCGACCGGGGCGCGGCCTTCTACCGGACCGAGCAGTTCACCGACGAGGGCCGCAGCCTGTGGCGCTGGCCGAAGCCGTGGCCCGTCGACATCCACAACCAGGCGCAGGGCATCATCACGTTCTCCAAGCTCGGCGACCTCGACACCGCGACCCGCATCGCCGACTGGACGCTGCGCCACATGCGCGGGCCGGACGGCGCCTTCTACCACCGCGTGGGCCGCGTCATCGAGAACCGCGTCCGCCACATGCGCTGGGGCCAGGCGTGGATGACCCTCGCCCTCAGCCACCTCATGGTCGCCCTCGACGCCGCCGAACCGGCGCCCCACGCCCCGGCCAACCTGACCCCGACCCGATGACTAGGGACTTCACCCTCGACGCCTACGTCCAGTTTCTTCGGGCCGCCCAAGAGGCCGGATACGACCTGGTCTCGTTCGCCGACTACGTCCGCGACGCCCACCGCGCCGACCGCGTGGTCGTGCTCCGGCACGACGTGGACCGGCGGCCCGGCCGTGCGCTGGCAAAGGCCCGGCTCGAAGCCTCCGTCGGGGCCGAGGCGACCTACTTCTTCCGCATCGTCCCGGAGAGCTGGGACGAGGACACGATGCGCGCCATCGCCGGGCTGGGGCACGAGATCGGGTACCACTACGAAGACCTGACCCTCGCCCGAGGGGACCTCGCCCGCGCCGCCGACCTCTTCACCGAGCACCTGGCGCGCTTCCGCACCGTCTGGCCCGTCGAGACGATCTGCATGCACGGCAGCCCGCTCTCGCGCTGGGACAACCGCGCCCTCTTCGACCGGGTCGACTACCGCGAGCACGGCATCCTGGCCGAGCCGTACTTCGACCTCGACTTCGACCGCATCTTCTACCTCACCGACACCGGGCGGCGGTGGGACGGGGCCTCGGTCGGGGTCCGCGACAAGGTCGAGACCGCCTTCGAGCACTCGTTCCACACGACGTTCGAGATCGTCGAGGCGCTGCGGTCGGGCGACCTGCCGGCGCACGTCATGGTCAACACCCATCCTGAGCGCTGGCTCGACAGTCTCGGCGCGTGGACGCGGGAGCTGGGCGTGCAGCAGGCCAAGAACGCCGTCAAGTGGGGACTCGTCCGCCTCGGCCACGGCCGCACAGGTTCTGGCCGCACCGCCGCGCCCGCCGTCGGAGCCTGATTATGCGTGCTGTCCTCTCACCTCCGCCCGTTCCCGCTCCGACCCGTGTGGCGTCGGACCGGCTGATCGTGCTCTCGACGGGGCGCGCCGGGACCAACTATCTCCAGCGTCTGCTCGGCCGCGCCGACGGGGCACCCGACGTGCCGCACCAGCAGGCCGGGGCGCGGCTGCTCAACGTCGTCGGCACCGCAGCCTTCCAGCTCGGGCAGCCGGCGTTTGCTGAGCGGGCACTCCGCGCCGTGCGCGGTCCCGGCCGCTTCGCCTCGACGGCCGATCCGCTCCTGACGATGGCGCTGCTCCAGACGCTCCCCGCCGACGCCAGCGCGACGATCCTCCACCTCGTCCGCGACCCGCGCGACTTCGTGCGGTCGTTCCTGAGCTGGAAGCGGCAGTCGCTCAAGCGGACCGTGCTCCACCACGCCGTCCCGCTGTGGCAGCCCAACCCGTTTCTGGCCGGCGATGCTGGCTTCGCCGAGAGCGTGCGGATGACCAAGTTCGAGCGCTTCGCCTGGGTGTGGGCTTACAAGAACCAGGCGATCATCGACCGCTTCGGCGACTGCCCCGGCTACCACCGCTTCCGGCTCGAAGACCTCACCGACGCCGAGCGCGGCCCGGCCGAAACCGGCCGGCTTCTCGCTGCTCTGGGCCTCGAACAGGACACCCTGGCCCAGCCCGAGGCGCGCGCGCGCGTCAACAAAAGCCGCGCCCTCTTCCCGGCGTGGCGCGACTGGACGCCTCGCCAGGCCGCCGTGCTGGACCGCCGGGCCGGGCCGCTGATGGAGAGGCTCGGCTACGGCGTCGAAGCCCAATGGCTTGATCTTTTGGCGTCACCGTCCGATGCCCACTCTAGCTAACCCCGCTCCGCCGTCCCAACCCCCTCGCCCGTGCTCGACGCTGCCGCCGTTCTCGACCCCGTCCCCGTGCTCGCTCCGGTGCGCGCTTGCCCGGCGCTCAAGGTGCTCTTCGAGCTGGCCCACCCGAAGCACTTCCACCAGTTCCACAGCGTGGCCCGCGCCGGCGGCGACGCCTTCGAGACGACCTACCTCGCCAAGGAGAAAGACGTCACCGTGGACCTGGTGCGCGCCGCCGGGCTGCCCTATCTGCCCTACGGGCGGCACGGCAAGACGCTCGCCCAGAAAGCCGGGGCCGCCTTCAAAACCACCGCCGACCTCGACCGCGCCGCTCGGCAGGTCGGGGCCGAGCTGATCGTGAGCCGGTCGTCGCCGTACGCGACGCTGATGGCGAAGCTGCGGGCGTACCGCTCGGTCGTGATGGTCGACAGCGAGGTGGTGCCGCTGATCAACCACTTCGTCGGGCCGCTGGCGGACCTGGTGATCACGCCGTCGCACTTCCCGCGCACGTTCCCGCGCCACGTCCGCGTCGAGGGCGTCTTCGAGGAGTGCTACCTCCACCCAGCCACGTTCCGGCCCGACGCCTCGGGCGTGGCGGCGGCCGGGCTGAGGGCGGACGAGCCGTTCAGCGTGGTCCGCTTCGTCGGGTGGACCGCCAACCACGACGTGGGCCAGGGCGGCTTCACCGAGGGCGACAAGGTCACCCTCGTCGAGCGGCTGGCGGCGCACGGCCAGGTCGTCATTTCCAGCGAGGCCCCGCTGCCGCCCGAGCTGGAGCGCTACCGGCTCACGCTGCCGCCCTCGGACCTGCACTCGCTGATCCACTACGCCAACCTCTACGTCGGCGACAGCCAGTCGATGGCGACCGAGGCGGCGCTGCTCGGCACACCGTCGGTGCGGTTCAACTCGTTCGTCGGGCCGGACGACATGATGAACTTCGTGGTGCTGGAGCGGGAGCACGACCTGCTGCGCAACGCCCGCTCCGCCGCCGAGGCCACCGAGATCGCCGAGGAGGCCCTGGTCGGCGAGTGGAAACCGACCTGGGAGGTGCGTCGCGACGCCTACTTCGCCGCCCGCCCGCCGCTGGCGCAGCAGCTCGCCGACGTGCTGCTCGACTTCGCCTCGGCTTAGGTCGTGTTGACAGTCAACGAGCATTGGCGCTTCGGGTCGCTCTGGCCCGCTTCGGCGTTGTGCTCGTCGCCCGATGCTACGGCATCTGACTCCTCGCACGCCTGGAATCGGCCTCAGCCCGACCTCGAATCGCTCGGTCCATGCTAACTGTCAACACACCCTAGCGCAATGCGCCTCGTCACCGATCCCGGTCGGCTGGACCGCGCCGCGTGGCTGCGGTTCGTGGAGGCGCACCCGCACGGGACGGTCTTCCAGACGCCGCACCTCGCCGAGGTCCACGCCCGGACCGAGGTCTACGAGCCGGTGCTGACCGCCTTCGTCGAGCGCGGCGAGGTCGTGGGGCTGCTGCTCGGGTGCGTGCAGCGCGAGGCCGAGGGCGTCTACGGTACCCTCACCGCCCGCGCCGTGGCGTGGGGCGGGCCGCTCCTGGCCCCCGGCCACGACCACCTCGCGGCCGTACTGGTGCGCGCCCACGACACCCGCCTGGCGCGCCTCGGCGCGATCTATTCCCAGCTCCGCAACCTGTGGAACACCGACCCGCTCCGCGCCGGGCTGGAGGCGAGCGGCCATCGCTACGAGCCGCACCTCAACCTCCTCGTCGATCTGGAGCCGGGGCCGGAGGCCGTTTGGAAGCAGATGAAACGGTCGGGCCGCAAGGCCGTCCGCCGCGCCGAGCGGCTGGGCGTCACGGTGCGCGTGCTGCAGACGCCGGCCGAGTTCCGGCGCGCCGTGGCGCTCGTCGACAGGCTCTACACGCGCCTCGGGCTGCCGCTGCCGCCGCCGAGCTTTTTCGAGGCGCTGTGGGAGCGGCTCGTCCCGCCCGGCATCGTCCGCACGTTCGGAGCGTTCTGGGAAGACGAGCTGATCGGGACCCGCTTGGTGACGTGCTTCGGCCGCCGGGTCTACGACCTCTACGCGGCGTCGGTGCCGGCGCACTACGACAAGCGCCCGAACGACCTCCTGCCGTGGCGCATCATGGAGTGGGCGATGGCCGAGGGCTACGCGGTCTTCGACTGGGGCGGGGCGGGCAAGCCCGGCGTGCCCTACGGCGTGCGCGACTACAAGCTCAAGTTCGGCGGCCGGCTCGTCGAGCACGGGCGCTACGAGAAGGTGCTCCGGCCCCGGCTCTACCGGCTCGGCGCGGTCGGCCTCGCGGTGCGGCAGCAGGCGCTCCGCATCGCGCGTGCGGGCTGAGCCGGTGCGCTACCTCGTCTACCTCGGCCACCCGGCGCACGTCCACCTGCTCGCGCCCACCGTCGGCGCGCTCAAGGCGGCGGGGCACACGGTCGATCTGTTCTGCAAGACGAAGGACATGCTCGTCGATCTGCTGGACGGGCTGGGGTGGGACTACGTCAACCTCCTGCCTCGGGGAAAAGGCACGGGTCGCCTCGCTCCGATGGCAGACTTGCTGACCCGCGACGCCCGGCTGCTCCGGCACGCGGTGCGTCGGCGACCCGATCTGCTGGTCGGCCCGGCGGCTGAGGTCGCCCACGTCGGGCGGCTGCTCGGCATCCCGTCGCTCGTGATGACCGAGGACGACGCGGCTGTGGTGCCACTCTTCGCGCGCGCGGCGTACCCGTTCTGCACCGCCGTCCTCGCGCCCGAGGCGACCGACGTGGGGCGGTGGGGCCGGAAGAAGATCGCCTACCCCGGCACGCAGAAGCTGGCCTACCTCCACCCGAACCGCTTCCGGCCGGAGCGCAGCCGGGTCGCCCACCTCTGGGCGGGCCGCGAGCGGTACGTCGTACTCCGGCTGGTCAGCCTAACCGCGCACCACGACGCAGGCATCGGCGGCTTCACGCCCGAGACCGCCCGCCGCGTCGTCGATCTGTTGGAGCCGCACGGCACCGTCTGGATCAGCGCCGAGGGGCCGCTCGCCGCCGATCTCGAACCCTACCGGCTCCGCCTCGCCCCGGCCGACATCCACCACGCGCTCGCCTTCGCGGACCTGTTCGTCGGGGACAGCCAGAGCATGGCCGTCGAGAGCGCGGTGCTCGGCACGCCCTCGGTGCGCTTCAGCGACTTCGCCGGCCGCATCCGCGTGCTCGAAGCGCTGGAGCACCGCTGGGGCCTGACGGTCGGCATCCCAGCGTCCGAGCCGGACCGCCTCGTCGAGACCCTCCAGGCCCTCCTCAGCCGAGACGACCTGAAGACTAGCTGGGCCGGCCGCCGCGAGGCCTTCCTCGCCGACGCCATCGACCTGTCAGCGTTTCTGACCTGGCTGCTGGGCGATTTCCCCGAGAGCCTCCGAGTGGTTCGGGCTGATCCCGAGGTAGCCAGGCGGTTTCAGGGGGAGCGGCGGGACCTCGGCGAGACTCCGAGGCGAGGCGCTAGGCCGTTCGCTTTGCACGCCAAAGACCTTCCCCCGATGGGACCTTAAGTTTACGTTCCAGGCGTCCGAAACTCGGGGGCGATTGCCTTCCTCACCTTGCCAGGTTCTCCATGAACGTCCTCTCCGTCATCGGGGCGCGGCCCCAGTTCGTCAAGCTCGCCCCGCTCTCGCGCGCGCTCCGCCGCGCCCACCGCGAGGTGATCGTCCACACCGGGCAGCACTACGACGCCGCCCTCTCGGACCAGATCTTCGCCGACCTCGGCATCCCCGACCCGGACTACAACCTCGACGTCCGCTCCGGCCCCCACGGCGCGCAGACCGGCCGGATGCTGGCCGCGATGGAGGAGGTGATCGTCGCCGAGGAGCCCGACCTGGTGGTCGTCTTCGGCGACACCAACACGACGATCGCTGCCGCGCTCGCCGCAGCCAAGCTGCACCGCCGCGTGCTCCACATCGAGGCCGGGCTCCGCTCCTTCAACCGTGCCATGCCCGAGGAGATCAACCGAGTCCTCACCGACCACTGCGCCGACTACCTCTTCGCCCCCACCCAGACGGCGATGGAGAACCTCGCGCGCGAGGGGCTGAGCCGCCGCGCCTACCTCGTCGGCGACATCATGGTGGACAGCCTGCTCGACCGGCTCGAGGTGGCGCGCGAGCACTCGGACGTTCTCGCCCGGACCGGCGTCGAGGACGGTGGCTACTACCTGCTGACCCTCCACCGGCCCTACAACGTCGACGACCCGCAGCGGCTGCGCCTGATGCTCGGCGCGCTCGGCCGCCTCGGCCGGCCGGTCGT
Organism: Rhodothermales bacterium; assembly: GCA_965215165.1. Lineage (GTDB taxonomy): Bacteria > Bacteroidota > Rhodothermia > Rhodothermales > JANQRZ01 > JANQRZ01. The sequence continues at coordinate 3,289,805 of CBDCCX010000006.1, forward strand.
CTTCCCGGCGCACCCGCGTACCCGGGCCGTGATCGAGCGCCACGGCCTCGCGGTGCCCGAGGCCATTCGGCTCATCGAACCCCAAGGTTTCCTCGACTTCGTCCGGCTCGAGGACGGCGCAGCCAAAATCCTGACCGACTCCGGGGGCGTCCAGAAAGAGGCCTACCTCCTCGGCACGCCGTGCCTCACGCTGCGCCCCGAGACCGAGTGGGTCGAGACCGTCGAGGCCGGCTGGAACGTCTTGGCCGACCCCGAGGACGCCGGCTTCGCGGATCTGGTGGCGGGCTTCGAGCCCCCGGCCGCGCGGCCCGACGTGTTCGGCCGCGCCGTGGCCGACGAGATGGTCCGCTGCATCGAGCAGATCGCCGAGGTGACGAGCGCGGTCGGGGCCGAGTAGGGGCCGCGCCAGGCCGCGTCGCGACTCCAGCGTGCTGGTTCTCCAAACACGAGCGACCGCGTTCTGGTCGGTATAATGCAGCGGCGCGGAGCGGAGCGCCCTGTTTATTTGACGAAGCGCCTAAACATACCGCGCCAGTGGCCGAAACAACGTGGTGAGACTACCTCGCACAATGCAGAACCGATCGCTCACCGCACCATGGCCTACCCCCCGATGACCGTGACCGGCTCCCCTAGCACGCAGACGCTCGGCGTCCCGTCCGTGACCCGGCGGCCCGCCAAGCTGGCACCGACTATGGGAACCACCATCACGGCCCGCCGGCCGGTCCGCACCCAGGTGCTCGCCACCACCGACCGGGCGGACATCGAGGCCGTGCCCGCCGGCACCGAGACTGTCGTCAACTGCGTCCCGGTCAACGACGTCCGCTACCTCAACAAGTTCTTCGAGGCCGTCAACGCGGCCCTCCCGGTGGACGGCCGGTTCGTCGGCTGCGCCGAGATCTCGGAGCAGCGCAAGCAGCACGTCTTCGCCACGCGGCCGGCCGTGCTCGCGTGGCCGAGCTACGCGGCCGAGTTCCTCTTCCGCCGCGCCGCGCCCAAGCTGCGGCTCACGCAGCGGGCCTACTTCCGCCTCACCGGCGGCCGCAACCGCGCGCTCTCCAAGGCCGAGGTGCTCGGCCGGCTCGTCTGCTGCGGCTTCGAGATCGTCGAGCACCACGAGGGCGACGACGGCCTGTTCCACTTCACCGTCCGCAAGGACCGCGACCCGGCCTTCGACCCGAGCCCGTCCTACGGGCCGGTCTTCAAGATGAAGCGCGTCGGGCGCGGCGGCCGGCCGGTGCACGTCTACAAGCTCCGCACGATGCACCCCTACGCGGAGTACCTCCAGGCCTACCTCTACGCCACCAACAGCCTCGACGCGAGCGGCAAGTTCCGCGACGACTTCCGCATCACGAGCTGGGGCCGCGTCTTCCGCCGCCTCTGGATCGACGAGCTGCCGATGCTCCTCAACTGGCTCCGCGGCGACCTCCAGCTCGTCGGCGTCCGCCCACTCAGCGAGCACTACCTGAGCCTCTACCCGGAGGAGCTCGCCGCGCAGCGCGTGCGCCACAAGCCCGGCCTCGTCCCACCGTTCTACGCCGACCTCCCGCACGGCTTCGAGGAGGTCCTGGACTCCGAGGCGGCCTACCTCGACGCCTACGAGCGCGCCCCGCTGCGGACGAATGTGCGCTACTTCTGCAAGGCGTTCTACAACATCTTCGTCAAGCGCGCCCGCAGCGCGTAGCGGACGAGTGAACCGGCAGGACGAGAGGGGAAGAGGCTACGGCCTGTTCCTCAAGCCGGGTCTCGTGACCGTGCCGGGCAAGCCCGGCGATGACCTTGCCCCCGGCACGTACAACAGCGTCCTCAAACAAGCCGGTCTCAAGTGATGAAGTATCTCGTCGTCATCGAACCGACCGAGACGGGGTTCTCGGCCTATTCCCCGGACCTCCCGGGCTGCGTCGCTACGGGTGCGACCGAGGAAGAGGTGGAGCGAGAGATGCACGAGGCGATGGCGCTCCACGTCGAGGGCCTCAGATTGGAGGGCTACCTGGTGCCGCCGCCTTCCACCCGCTCAGCCTATCTCGACATTGCAGACGCTGCCTGATATGCCTGTTACTCTGCTTCGATGACCGTTCGCTCTCTACAGGTTGCCGTGTTCTGTGCCGCAATGCTCGCCGCTTTGATGACGAGCGTTGCGGCACATCCGCTTTGGCAGACTATCGGTTAAGCAGTGATGCAACCCCTCGAGATTCTCCTTTCCGACGAAGACAAGGACTTCATCGGCGTTCTTACCGAGAGCGGGCGAGGTACCTCTTCCGACGAAGTCATCATGCACGCCCTCCAGCTTCTGAGAGAGCACGAAGCCGTGCGAGAGTGGAAGCTCGGCGAGCTGCGTCGTCTTATCGAGGAAGGCCAAGACAGCGGCCCCGTTGAGTTGTGGGACGCGGAAGCGTTCAAAGTCGAAGCGCGAGAACGAGCAAAGCCCCTGAGGAAAAAACGAATCGAGTACCTACGAGCTGCCACCGACGAGCTCGAACAGAAGACCGATCTGAAGAGTTGACCGCATTGTGAGCGAGCCGCTCACCTTGCCTGCCCATCGAAGCTCAGGGTATACTGCGCTCATGACTGCTCTACTCAAAACCGCAATCGAGCGGATTCAGAATCTGCCCCAGGAGGACCAAGATTTCTACGCCCGCCAGCTTCTTCGAGGCCTGGAGGTACAGACTACGATCTCCAGCGGGCAGACGACCGAGGCACAGCTCGACGCTTTCATGGAAGCGGTGATGCTCAGGGCGAAGCAAGAGCCGGATACGTCGGAGGGTTCGCTCGATGAGCTGCGCGTGCTCATGGACGAGACGGGACGACAGGCCCAGGCGAGCGGGTGGAATGACGAGCTAGACGCGAAGCTCCTGCGCGGCGACTTCGACGATGACTGAGCGCCCGCGCTGTGTCGTCGATACGAACATCCTGATCAGTGCCTATCTGTCCCCGCAGGGCACGCCTCGACGGGTATTCGACTGGATAGCCAGAGAGGGCGTCTTCCTGGCGTCCGAGGAGACGCTCTTCGAGTTTGCCGACCGCTTCGTCGGCAGAAAGAAGTTCGACCGCTACCTCGACCCGTCGGTACGAGCGCGAGTCGTTCTCGAGGTAGCAGCCAGAGCGCACTTGGTACAGGTAACGACGCCGCTCTCAGGTGTTGCGAAAGACCCGGACGACGACCCGTTTCTCGCGCTCGCTGTCGACGGCGAGGCGGACTACCTCGTCACCGGTAACACCAAAGACTTCCCTGCCACGTTTCGAGGGATCGAAATCGTGACGGCCGCGCAGTTCGCCGACTCCCATCTGAGCTAGCGTCTGGAACGGCGTCCGGTTGATTGCTGGATCCATTTACATCGATCTGCCCACTACCCTTTTTCACGTTCTCGAAGCGAGCGCAAGTTCGCAATCCCGAAGAGGTCGCCGAAATCCTCGGCCACTACTTCGAGGACAAAGACCGCGAGGAGCTGGTCGCCGTCCTGCTCGACACGGCGAACACCGTGATCGGCCTGACGACGGTGAGTATCGGCTCTCTGAGCGCGAGCCTTGTTGATCCGGCTCAGGTGTTCAAACCGGCCATCCTCGCCAATGCTGCTTCCATCATCGTTGCTCACAACCACCCGTCGGGCAACAGAGAGCCGAGCCGGGAGGACGTCCAGGTCACGAAGAAGCTTACAAAGGCGGCCGAGATGCTAGACATCCCGCTTCGCGATCATCTCATCGTCACCGAAGAGGGCTATACGAGTCTCCGTGAGCGCGATCTTATGAGATAAGGCCGCGTTTGGCGACCCACATGACCGCAGAGATACTCTCTCTACGGTCATTCTCTTTACCGAAACACCCGATGGGTGATGAAATTTGCATTCTATACCCAGTGTCCTTAAATTTACTTAGTCCAGCAACTCGCTCTTCGCAATCAACACACTCCTGTCAATTATGCAAACGATCAAGAACTGTCTTCGTCACACATTGCTAGGTATTATAATGTTTTACATGCCTATTGTGATATCATCCAAAGCTCAAGCACAACAGGAGGAAACCTATATATCCTTAGAAACAAACGAGTTGAGAGGTGAATTTAGAGTGGTGGAGGGTAAGTGGGAAGGGAAAGATAGTAAATGGCTAAAAGGCAAGGTAATTTTTACGTTGAGTGAGGGATCGACGTTTGAAGACATAACACACTTAGTTAATGAGTTGGGAAGCAGTCTTGTTGTTCGAAGTGATTTTTATTTTCCTGTACGGAATCCTGACTATACTGGTGTTCACCAGGTACGTAGAGGTAGCTTTACAGCAGATAGCACCAGAGATTTCCGGGAGATAATATTAAGACTAGAGGCTTCCCCCCACATCTCCATAGCAGGCCCTTCTTTTTTGAGAAAAGTAACCATGCCGAAGGGTAAAGGAGCAAAACTCAATGACCCTGAGGAGGCAGGCGATGACGAGAATGGCAGTAATGGAGCTATAGAGTGTCGTTCAACCTTGATAGACAACTCACCTGACCCTTTGCTAGAAGGGGAGCCTGACGATCCATGCTACCGTTTCGTAGATGATCCGTTCAACCCGGAAGGAATAGGACATAGTCAATGGTATCTGAAAAATCAAGGGATCGCGCCACAGGGCGGTGAGGCGAACTACTTAGAAGGAGCAGATATTGATGCAAAACACGCGTGGATTCTGTCGCGCAGCAACCCAAACATAGTTATTGCTATTCTGGATTCAGGTATTTCCACATTCGATAATGGAGGATTGCGACATCCGGACCTTAATAATCCCAATAAAGTTATTATTATTGACGGCGCAGTGCTCGCCGGAGACAATCTTCAGGATAGAAACGGACACGGTACCTTTGTAGCTGGTATTGCCGCAGCCGAAACGAACAATGGAACAATAAATGGAATGCCTTTAGATGGTGATGGAAACATCGCTGGAGTGGGATACAATGCAAGATTATTGCCTATAAAAATTGCAGATGAACCGGGTATTGACAGCGAGATCGACGAACTCGAAGTCGAAGATGCAGTATTGGCGGATGGTATAGATCGCGCGATCCTCTGGCAGACACAGAATACAGGTAATCAACTTATAATCAATATTAGCTATGGTGGTATAGGGGAGCCCGAAGAGCAGGAATTGAGAGATGCTTTGATTGGGGCAAGAAACGCCAATGTACCAGTTGTTACAGCTGTGGGAAATGACAATGCTTTCCAAATAGGATATCCAGCAGCTTACTCTAGAGACCCTGAGCTTAGCGGCACAGTTATAGCTGTGGCGGGAACAGACCAGCTCGATAACCATATTGAGTTTTCAAATTCCGGTTCAGGCATTGATATAGCAGCTCCTGCTGGAGTGACAGGTGGGAACAGGGTGGAAGGTATACTGTCCACCTCTCCGCAATACTTTGTTCCGTCTTACTTTCCATTACTTGATCTAAGTCAGGGTACTTCCTTTGCGGCTCCGCAAGTAGCAGGAACGCTAGCTCTAATGTACCCCGTGGTGAATGGAGATGAGTTTCCGTCGACCGCAACAATGAAGGAGACCCTCCTCAATGGAGCAGAGGACATTGGTGAAGATCCCATTGATGTAGGAGAAGGCCGCTTGAACGCTTATTTGTCCATTGTCGACTTGCTGGATTTTGACTCTGGAAGCCTTGTATACGCAGGTACAAACACTACTGGGCAACACATTCGTCAACGGCACCAATCTGTGGATTCTCCCAGGAGCTACTCTGATCATAGAAGGTGATCTGGACTTGGTGCGAGATGGAGAGCTTACAAGCAATATTTATGTCGGGGGAGACTTGATAGTCAACGGGGAAGTCAATGTTGGAGCAGGTAACGAAATTATTCCGCTTCCAGGTGGACAGTGTATTGGAATCGATTGTGATAATGTTCCTACTATTACGTTTAATGGGTCGGTAACAGTAGAAGGGAGCGATGCGTGTATAATTTCCAAAGGTCTAGGAAAGGTGAGTTTTAATGGAGATATGCTAACTCTCAGAAACGGAGGGTTTATAGCCAATCACAATGCATTCAACTTCGGTAATAATACACAGGTGTTTGTTGAGGCAGATGCAGGGAACATGCAGATTAGTCCAGGATCTGAATTCAAGTTTGGTAATAATGCCAAAATCATATTCATTAATGAGATTGGAATCCAAGGAAGTTTGGATAAACCAATTGTGTTTAAGGGAAGTGGCATTTCTCCCGGCGAGACCTGGGATGGTCTCATCCTCGAAGGCGACAACTCCTCGCTCTCTCACGTTAAGATCTCCGATGCAGACTACGGTCTCGAAGTCCGCGCCAAGAACGTGACACTCGACTATCTCACCCTTAATGGGAGCGGTCTGCTAACCGACTACACGCCCGACGATTGCCCGGTCGGACAAATCTGCACCGCAGCCCAGGAGCGTAGCTCTATCACTCTCACCCACTCTTCCATCACCAGTAACTCATCCTTCAACGCGACCACCGGTCACGGTCTCGTGCTGCGGAACACGAACGCGACAGTCACCGATACTGAAATATCAGACAACGACGGCCACGGCGTCGTCGTCTGGAACGCCGACGTGCCGCACTTCCAACGCAACACGATCACAGACAACGGTAAGGACGGTATCTACGTCCTGAGTGACGGTGCCATCGTGCTCGCGGAACCGAGTCAGGACTTCGCACAAGGCACTCCTGTCTACGGCCGCAACCGCATCTCCGGTAACGGCGACGACCAGCTCTCCGTCGTCCAGGGAGGGCAGCTCTTCGCGGGCATCTCCGTTTATAGCCAGAACACCATCGAGGTCGGTAACACCAGCCCGTCACGCGTAGCAGGGGCCGACCTAGGACAGCGCTCAGCCCCGAACTACCCGTACCTGATCGAGAACAACTCCGGCTCGAAGGTCTTCGCCCGCAATAACTATTGGGGTAGCACCACCGGGCCGGTCGCCACGGACTTCAAGGGCGTCGTGGACGCTCACCCGTTCTATACGAGCGATCAGATTCCGGCAGGATCATCGGTTCAAAAGAGTGGCCCGACGCCGCTAGTGCAGGTGCGGGGCGATCTCGACTGGCTCGGCGAGTCCATCCGCACAGTGCGAGTTGAATTGGTCGCCGCCCCGGACTCCTCGGCAGCTCCCGACCTCGTGCGGCTGCTCTACGGTTTGCAGCGCCTCGATGGCGAAGACGAGCAAGGCGAGCACGCCCAGACGATGGCCGCGATCGCAGACCGCCGGGCAGCACTCGATGACACGAATGCTTCGGCCGCGCTGCGTGCCACTGGCGAAGCAGCGCTCGGTGCCGAAGTCTCGGAAGCACTCTTGCAGGAAGTCTACGACGATGCTAGTGGTCTGCTGGTGGAGTACAACCCAGAGGTTCACAGCGAGGAGGAGCGGCTAACACTGATTCTGAGCGCAGTGTCGGTGCTGGAGCAAGCCGGTCAGTACGGATCCGCTCTCGCACGGATCGCTGATGCCCAAGCGCTGCTCGGCCCCGAAGACGAGGAGCTGCGCGAAGAGCTCGACTGGATCGCCGAGATCATCGCCGCTCGTGCGGTTGACAGCACAAATGGTCGCGGCGAGGGAGGGCAAGCTGCGAGTAAGCAGGGCGAGACAACCTCTTCGGTAGCAAGCCGAACCGGCAGTGCGTCTGTCCCTGCCGAGTACGCGCTGCAAGCAGCTTATCCGAACCCGACCAGTCGCGGAGCAACAGTACCGTTTGATCTGCCTGAACCGGCGGAAGTCCGCGTCGTGGTCTATGACCTTCTAGGTCGAGAAGTCGCGGTGCTAGCCGAAGGTCTGCATGAGGCAGGTCGTCACAAAGCGGAGTTTGAGGCGTCGCGTCTCAGCTCGGGTGTTTACGTAATCCGAGCGGAGATCGCGCCGACGGCTGGTGCAATGCGAGCGTTCACACAGAAGCTCACGCTCGTTCGGTAGCAAACGCTCGGCGTGAACGCAAAACCCCTCCGAGGAAGGCTCCTCGGAGGGGTTTCTTTTTGCGCTCGGGTTGATGTAACATAAAGGACGTTATGCAACGCTGCCTGCGCGACGAGTAGCAGTTGTTCTCCACTCCGCCGATCCGCCGTTCACTTGCTGGAATCAGTAGCGGACGCTGCGGAAGGGGAAGCCCCAGCGGACGAGCGCGAACGGGGCGAGGTAGCCCTCGCGTCCCAGCTCCTCGTCGTCGCTGGCTTCGAGGCGGAGGTCGCCTTCGGGGAAGAGGTCGGGCAGCAGGCCGCGATGTGCTTGCAACGGCCGAAGGCCACCCTGCTTGCCTCGGTGCTAATCATTGACATCGGGACGGTTGTCGAGTATCCTTCGAGGTGAGAAACACAACTACCGATGCCATGAACGTTTCCCTTACGCCCGAGCTCGAGCACTTTGCGCGCTCGCTCGTCAAGTCAGGCCGCTACAACTCCGCCTCCGAAGTCGTCCGTACCAGCCTGCGGCTTCTGGAAGAGCGCGAAGCCAAGACGGAGCAGCTACGCAGTCTCATCCAGGAAGCGCTCGACAGCGGCCCACCGATCAGCGTGACGCGGGAGGAGATACGGGAGATGGTCGGCAAGCGCATGGCCGAATTGCGTGCCGAGGTCGAGCGCGGCGAACGTCGTGCCCCTGATGGACCGGACGCTATCACGGTCTAGCATGAGACACAGTCTAGCATGAGAGGCTATGACCTGCTGCGTCCGGCTCAACTCGATATCCTCGACCTTGCTGAATACGCGGGCGAGTACAGCAACCGTGCGCGAGACACGCTGACCGACACCTTGTTCGACGCCTTCGACCAGATCGTGGATTTCCCGGAAATGGGCCGAGATCGGGGCGAACTCGCAGAAGGATTGCGGAGCTTTCCCCTCAACAGGCTGAAGGTGACGGTCTTCTATTTCCCGATGCCACGAGGTCAGGATCGGATGCTTATCGCTCGCGTCTTGCGGCAAGAGCGGGAGATCGATCCCGAGATGTTCTCCGGTGGAGAAGGGTAGATATCCCTCCGGGCTCTCGCTCAGTAGCGCGCGCTGCGGAAGGGGAGGCCCCACCGGACGAGGCCGAACGGGGCGGCGTAGCCCTCGCGCCCGGTTTCGGCGTCGTCGCTGGCTTCGAGGCGGAGGCCGGCTTCGAGGAAGAGGCCGGGGAGCAGCTCGTAGCCGGCCTCTAGCTCCACGAGCAGCTCGTCGCGCCGGACGCCCTGGAGGAGGCGCACATTCGTGTCGCGCACGCGGTCGTCGTAGCTCCGGCGGGGGTCGCCGCCGAAGTTCTGGGTCTCGGTGTCGCGCCCGCGCTGGGTGAAGGCACCGTTGAGCGCGAGCCGCACGCGGGGGTGCGGGCGGTAGCGGACGAAGAGCGACGCGTCCCACAGGTTCTGCCCGGCGGCGTGCCCGAGCGGGTCGTTGTAGTGGGTGTAGTTGCCGTCTTGGTGGTGGCTGTAGGTGTAGGGCCGGATGCGGGCGACCTCGGCGCGCACGTCGAGGTTCTCGACCCCCGGATCGGCGAGGTGGAGGCCGACGAGGAACCCCCACTTGTTGCTCCACGCGCGGCGGCTCGAGAAGAACTCCTTCGCCTGGAACTCGGTCAGCAGGAGCTGCCCGTACGGCCGGACGCCGGGCGCGACCGTCCACGCCACGCCCGCCCCCAGCCCGACGTTGCCGCGGTAGTTGTAGTCCTTCTCGACCTGCCGGTAGAAGATGATCGGGTTGAGGAACGACACGTCGTAGGCCCCGCGCCCGCTGACGGTGTCCGGCAGGAAGATGGCGCTCTCGAACAGCTCGACCTGGAGCCGGTCGGTGACGTTGAGCGCGAGCTTGTGGAAGGCCCCGTACTTGCGCGGCAGCGCCCGCTCGCGCGCCGGGAAGGCCGACTGCGCCTCCATCGCGGTGTAGAGGTTGACGTACTCGACCCGCCAGAACGAGGTGCGGATCTGGAGCTGGTCGTAGACCGGGGCGAAGTCTGAGAGCCAGAGGCTGCTGGTGCCCGCGCCCCAGCGGTTGCGGTCGCGCCCGAAGCGGACCTCGAAGTGCTCGCTGCGGAAGCCGGCCATGCCCATCGCCCGGCGGAAGTCGTAGGTCCCCCGGTCGCGGTTGCCGGCCTCGAGCGGGAGGAAGCGGACGATCCGCTCGCGCGGGATCGTCGCGCCCTCGAGCTCCGGCGCGACGGGGCGCTGCTGCGTCTCCTCCAGGCGGCTCTCGAAGAAGACCGGACCGACGTGCCCGCTCAGGCGCACGGCGCGCGTGTTCTGCCAGATCGGGGTCGCGCCGTCGAGTGGCCCGCCTCGGCGCTCGGCCCGGCCGTAGGTGAGGTAGGCGGCGGGGTTGAGCTGCACCGCGAAGTCGTCTCCCGAGACCGAGAGGACGTCCTCGCCGTTCTGGTAGAGCGCGGATGTCCAGCGGCGGACGGTCTCGGTGCCGGGGCCGGGCCGCTCGCCCCGGTAGCGCTGGAGCAGGGCGCGGTCGACGGCGCTCAGGTCGGCAGCGCGGAGGGCGAGCGAGTCGAGCGCGCGCTGCGCCTCGTAGGCCGAGAGCGGCTGGCTGAGCAGGTGCGCGCCGGGGAGCCGGCTGAGCGTCTGCTGACGCAGCAGAAACTCGGAGACCTGGTCGCCGATCTGGCGCAGCCCGTCGCCCTGAGCGCGGGCGCAGGGGGAGGCAACGAGGAGCAGCGCGGCGAGGGCGAGCAGCAGGGGGGCGGAGCGGGGCATCGGCGGGGCGGAACAAAGGGCTGCGGACCGGAGGGCTTTCGCACGAACTTACCCCTCGTCTATCGGCGGCTGGGGCTATTCTATTAGCCCTCTCCACCCGCGCGCTTTCCCATGCTCGACACTATTCGCCAGATCGCGGCCGACGCGGGCCGCGAGATCCTCAGCCACTACGACGACGAAATCCCCGTCGACTACAAGGCCGACGACTCGCCGCTGACCCAGGCCGACCGCGCCGCGCACCACCTGATTGTGGACCGACTGAGAGCCGCGTTCCCGGACGTGCCCGTGCTCTCCGAAGAGTCCGACCCGGCGGACATCGCCGAGCGCCGGAGCTGGAGCCGCTTCTGGCTCGTCGACCCGCTCGACGGGACCAAGGAGTTCATCAAGAAGACCGGCCAGTTCACGGTCAACATCGCGCTCATCGAGGACGGCGAGGCGGTCGAGGGCGTAGTCTACGTCCCGGCGCAGCGCGTGACCTACTTCGCCCGGCGCGGCGACGGAGCCTTCCGCCAGGACGGCGAGGCCGAGGCCGAGGCGATCGCCGTCCGCAGCGCGGCACCGGAGCGGCTGACGGTCGTGGCGAGCCGGGACCATGCCGGGCCGGAGGTCGCCGCCATTCTGGAGAACATGGCCGAGGCCGGCGTCGAGGTCGAGTCGGCGTCGATGGGCAGCTCGCTCAAGTTCTGCCTCGTCGCCGAGGGCGCGGCGGACCTCTACCCGCGGACAGTCCCGACGATGGAGTGGGACACCGCCGCGGCGCAGTGCATCGTCGAGACCGCCGGCGGGCAGGTCACCACGCTCGGCGGCGCGCGGCTGAGCTACAACAAGCAGAGCCTCCGCAACCCGTCGATCATGACTGCCGGCGACCCGTCGCTCGACTGGCAGCGGTTTTTGGGGTAGGAAGGGGGAGGGGGTGAGGAGGCGGTAGAGAGGTCGGTAGCTTCGGCGTAGCCGCTTGAGAGCTAGAGGCTGCTAGCCGAAACGTCATGAACGTCCCCGTCGATTCCGAACCCATCGCCCCGAACCCGTGACTCCCGACCCTGTTAGCCTCGGCTGGGAGGCGTGGTACACGCTCGGCGCGCTCGCGCTGATGACCGTGGGCCTGGTCTCGAACCTCGCCCGGCCGGACCTGGTGCTGCTCGGCACGCTCGGGCTGCTGCTGCTGGCCGGGGTCGTCCCGCCGGCCGACGCGTTCTACGGGCTGGCGAACCCGGCGGTGATCACCGTCGGGGCGCTCTTCGTCGTCGCCGCCGGCATCGAGCGGACGCGGGCACTGGCCTTCCTCGACCGGCTCCTGAGGCCGGACGCGAGCGGCGGCGCGGGCGGCATCCTGGCGCGCGTGATGCCGATGACCTCGGTGCTCTCGGGGTTCCTCAACAACACGCCTGTCGTGGCGATGCTCATCCCCCGCGTGCAGGAGTGGGGCCGGCAGCGCGGCGTGCCCCCCTCGAAGCTCCTGATCCCGCTATCCTACGCCGCGATCCTCGGCGGGATGCTGACCCTCGTCGGGGCGTCGACGAACGTCGTGGTCCACGGCCTGCTGCTGGCCGAGGGGCTGCCCGGCTTCAACATGTTCGACTTCGCCTGGATCGGGGTCCCGGCCGTCGGCCTCGCGGCCCTCTACTTCGCGCTCCTCGGCCACCGCACCCTCCCGGCGGCCGAGGACAGCGAGGAGCGCCGCGCCGCCCTCCGCGACTACCACTTCGACGTCCGGGTGTCGGGGCGCGCCCCGTTCTTGGGGCAGACCGTCGAGGCGGCCGGGCTGCGGACGCTCGGCGACGCCTACCTCGCCCACATCCGGCGCGGTGACCGGATCGTGGTTGCCCGCCCAGACGAGGGGGTCGAGGCGGGCGACGTACTGACGTTCGTCGGGGACGTGAAGGTGCTCGACGCGCTCCTGGAGCGGCCCGGCCTGGAGCGCAAGGTGTCGGCCGTCGAGACCGAGGACAGCCTCCGCACCGCCCGCGACCTCGTCCTCTTCGAGGGCGTCGTCGCGACGAGCTCGTCGCTGATCGGCCGGACGCTCAAGGAGGCCGACTTCCGCGAGCGCTACCGGGGCGTCGTCCTCGCCATCCACCGCCGCGGCGAGCGCATCGCCGGCTCGCTCGGCCAGACGCCGCTGCTGGCCGGCGACCTGCTGCTGATCGAGGCCGGGCCGCACTTCGACCAGTACGCCGGGGCGGACCGTGAGGACTTCTACTACGTCACGCCGGTCGAGCAGCGCGCCGAGAAGGCCAGCCGCCGCGCCCCGCTCGCGCTCGCGCTGCTCGTCGGGATGGTCGTCGTGGCGACGCTCGGGGTGCTGCCGCTGACCGTGGCGGCGTTCTGCGCGGCGCTCGGCATGGTCGTCGTCGGCTGCGTCAGCGGGCCGAGCGCGCGGCAGGCCATCGACCTGTCGGTGCTGCTCGTGATCGCGGCGGCGCTCGGCGTCGGCAAGGCCGTCGAGGCGACGGGCCTGGCTGCGGCGGCGGCGACGCTCATCACCGGCCTGGCGGCGGGGGCCGGGACGCTCGGGGCGCTCGCGCTGGTCTACGTCACGGCGAATGTGCTCGCCGAGCTGATCACGAACAAGGCGTCGGCGGTGCTGATGTTTCCGGTCGCGCTCTCGGTGGCGGCCGAGCTCGGGGCCGAGCCGAAGGCGTTCGCGCTCGCCATCACGATTGCGGCGGCGGCGAGCTTTCTGACGCCCATCGGCTACCAGACCAACCTGATGGTGATGGGGCCGGGCGGCTACCGCTACACCGACTACGTCCGCGCCGGCTTGCCAGTCTCCCTCTCCGTCGCCGTACTCGCCATCGGGGTGATCCACGCCGTGTGGTTGTGAGAGCCGGGCGGCGCGCGCCTCGCTACGCTAGGCGGCGACCTCGCCGACGATCTCGCGGTAGAGCGCGGCGGCTTTCTCCGCTGCTTCCTTCGGCTCTCCGCTCAGGTCGGTCCCGCCGTCGCCCGCGCGGCCCGGCCCGTACGCCACGGCATCGGCGAAGGCGGCTCCGACCTCGCGCAGGTCGCGGTCTGCGGTGTCGGCCGGAAGACCCGCGGCCTCGGCGGCCTCGGCCGTCAGGCGCACGTCCACGTCGGCCGCGTCGGGCGTGTAGACGGTCTTGGTGGCCTTGAACAGCTTGTGCTCGGCGAACTCGCCCCGCAGCAGCGCCGGCACCAGGCCGGTGATCCAGCCGGTGGCGTGCACCACGTCCGGTGCCCAGCCGAGGTTCTCGACCGTGGCGAGCGCGGCGCGGCCGAAGTAGAGCGCCCGCTCGGCGTTGTCCTCGAACAAGACCTCGGTCCGGCGGTCCTGGAACAGCCCCTTGCGCTTGAAGAAGAAGTCGTTGTCCATGAAGTAGACCTGGAGCCGGATACCGGGGATCGAGGCCACCTTGACCTTGAGCGTCTCGGTCCTCTCGCCGACGGTGATCTCGCTGCCGGAGAGGCGGATGACCTCGTGGAGCCGGTTGCGCCGCTCCGAGACGGTGCCGTAGCGCGGCATGATGATCCGGGCCTCGAAGTCACCGAGCTCCTGGAGCTGCTCCGGCAGGTCGCGGGCGAGCTGCGCGGCCTCGGTGGAGGCGGAAAAGGGGGCCACTTCGCCTGCTACGAACAAGACTTTCATGCGCGCGCTCGGTTCGGGAGAGGTCGGGCCGGCCCCAGCGCGCGGGCGCAGCGGGGCCGGAGGGGAGCGATCAAAGCAGCACAAAAGGTACGAACCCGCGCCCCCCTCTTGCAAACCGGGCCGCCGAGCTACCGTTGGTCGGGTGGGCGGACGACGACGGCCTCGAACGTGCCGCGCGCGGCATAGCGCGCCGAGATGCTATCGGGGTTCGAGGACCGCCCTGTGCCTTCGAACGCAAAGCGCCCGGCTACGGTCGTCTCGGTGACGGCCTCCAGCGTCAGCGTCCCCGACTCGGCGAAGAAGAACGGGGCACCGAGGCGCGTGAAGTCGGAGTAGAGCGCGGTGAACGGCGCGTCTCCGGAAACCGCGTCTCCGATGTCGTACACGCCGGGTGACGACGGGAAGAGCGTGCTGGCCGAGAGCATAACCGACCGGCGGAGATCCAGCTCCCCTTCATCCCCTTCATCCACTTCGGCGAGCGTGATGGTCTGCAAGGTGTCGCCGGCAAACCTCGTGAGAGCGTTGCCGGAGAACGCCACGCTGTCCCCGGCCGATGAGGTGACCGTCGCCGAGAAGTCGCCGAGATAGGGCGGCGCGGGCGGGTCCGGTTCGCCCGAGTCGCAGGCGGCGAGACCCAGGGCCAGCAGGAGGAAGGGAAGCGCGAGGCGGGTCATAGTCGGGGTGTTTAGAAACGAGACGAAAGATGACGAAAGATAGCCTGTCGCCGGCCTCCGTTCACAGCCCGGCCTCGATCCCGACGAGCCACCGGAAGCCGACCGCGTCCTCGTCCGGCCCGATCCGCTCCGGGTCGCTTGCCCACACCGGAAACTTGGCGACCAGGTGCAAACCGCTCAGCACGTCTGACTGCGCCACCAGCTCCGAGGAGCGCACCAGCGCGCCGAGGTCGTAGCCGATGCCCAGCCCGAGGTCGGCGACGTAGTCGGCCAGGTCGAACCGGCCGCCGGGCGGGACGACGGCCCCGAAGCCGCTGAAGACCTCCACGGCGAGCGGCGCGAGCAGGGCCTCGGCCGTCCGGCCCGCGCCGGGCAACCGGACCGGCAGGCCGAGCGCGACGGTGCCGGCCACCAGGCCAGCTCCCACGATCCGCTGTTCCGGCCCAGCGGTCGGAACGTCGAAGGGACTGCGCGACAAGGGCTCGCGCGCGAGGTAGGCCACCGGCCCGACGCCGGAGAGCGCGAAGAACTGCCCGTCGGCCTGCGGGTCGTCCGGCACGGCGGCGAGCACGCGGTAGGCGTCGCTCCGCCACGCCGTCTCGACCGACGATGCCCCGAGACGGAACTGCTTCTGCGGACTCAGCCGGTCCGACCCGACGCCGAGCGCGAGCCGGGCGACCCCGACGAGCGGCCCGAGGTCCGCCGCCTTCGTCGCCGTCACGAAGAGGCGGTTGGCGTCGAACCGGTTGCGCTCGGCGAAGCGGAGCCGCTCGTCGTAGAGGCCGAGCGCGCCGCCGACCTCGCCGGTCACGCTGATCTCGCTCCGGGCATCGCCGATCCGGTAGTCGAGCCGCGCCGAGAGGAGGTGGTCTTCGCCGAAGCCGGTGTCGAGGCCGTAGGCGTCGGTGAACCCGAAGCTGCCGGGGACGGCCGGGTCGAGGTCCTCGAAGGCGCGGTCCGTCGCGCGGTGCTGGTGGCCTAGGGTGAAGGCGAGCGTCTGCTCCCAGCCGCGCAGCGTCGGGTAGCGGCCGAGGACTTTGGTGAGCGACACCCGGTTCTCGGTGATGCCGAGGTGCTTCTGCGCGTCGAGACGAGCTTCGTCGAGCGGCCCGAGACCCGGAAGCCGTCGGACGTAGACGGCGGTGTAGTCGATCCCGTCGAGCGGCGAGGCGTCGAACGCCTCACCGGGCGCGGGGACAAGCGGGGGCAGCGGCGTGTCGGTCGGCGGGACGAGCGGCAGGCGCTCGGCGTCGAAGCCCTGCCGGTCGTCGGCGAGGACCTGGGGCCAGAGGGTGAAGCCGAGCTGGAGCGACCCCCGGTCGTTCGGGAACGCCGCGCGGAGCTGAGCCCCGACCCCGACGCCGTAGTCGTGTCCGTATGCCGCGATGGGCGAGAGCGCGTAGGTGATGGCCGCCTCGTCCGAGCGCGGCGCGGCGAGAACGCCCGCAAAAGCCAGGGGCACGTCCGGCCCGCCGCGCCGCGCGCGGTTGTTCGAGCGGTCGAGGTCGAGCATCCGGTCGTCGGGGTCGAGGAGCACCTCGCGCACGGCACCCTCGACGGAGAGCGTGTAGGTCGGGCTCGTCCAGGGCCACGGCGCAGCGACGGTCCAGCCGTCGGGCACAGGCTTGTGGCCGCGTAGGATGCTCGGCGGAATGGTCACCCTTCGCTCGGAGCTGTCGGCGAGGCGCAGGCGGAGATCGACGGGCAGGACGCCCGGCTCGCGGCGCTCGACGGTGACGGTCGAGCGTGGACCGCTCGGCGTGCCCTCCACGTCGAGGCCGGCGACGGCGTAGTCGTAGCGCGCGGCGTCATCGAGGAGCTGCTCGAAGAGCCAGTCGAGCTGCAGCCCGCTCACGTCCTGCGCCACGGCGAGCACGTCCGCCGGGTACGGATGCCGGAAGCGGAAGCGGGCGACGTACTCGCGCAGAAAGGCGTCGCGCACGGCGTCGCCCATCGTGTAGCCGAGCAGGTCGAGGAGGGCCGTGCCGGCGGAGTACGACCCCGCGCCGTAGGCCGTGTTGGTCTCGAACCAATCGGACGGCGTGCTGGGCCGCTCGTAGAGCCCGAGCCGCTGGAGGTCGGCGATGCGGCGGCGCGCTCTGGCGTGGCTCACTGGGCCGGGTGGCACGACCCCCTCGGCGGCCAGCACGTGCCGGACCCCTTCGGCGGTGGCGAAGCTCGTGAAGCCCTCGTCCAGCCATGCGAAGTCGGTCTCGTTGGTGGCGACCATCCCATAGAACCACATGTGGGCCAGCTCGTGCGCCGTCACGCCGAGCGCCGAGAGCGGCGAGCGCTCGCCGGTGACGAGCGTGATCATGGGGTACTCCATCCCGCCGTCGCCGCCCTGGGCAACGGTGAACTGCGGCCAGGGATAGGCCCCATAGCGGTCGCTGAAGAAGCGCAGCAGCGCGGCCGTCCGCCCGCCGAGCCCGGCCCACGCTCCGGCTACGTCGGGCTGGTAGAGGAGGTGGAGGAGCGCCGGCTCCCCGCCCGGCCCGTCGTCCGCGAGGACCTGCTCGTGGAGGTAGTCCGGGTCGGCGGACCAGGCGAAGTCGTGGACCTGCTCGGCGCGGAAGTGCCACGTCAGCGAGTCCGCGTCGGTGGCCGGGCCGGGAGCCACCGGCCCGAAGCCCGGCGGCAGGTCGTAGCCGTGCCCGACCTCGGCCGGGTTCTGGAGCGTCCCCGTTGCGCCGACGACGTAGGCTGCCGGCAGGGTGATCCGGACGTCGAAGGTCCCGAACGGCGCGTAGAACTCGCGGCCGAGGTACGGGTCGGCGTGCCAGCCGACGGCGTCGTAGGCGGCCATCTTGGGGTACCACTGGGTCATCGAGAAGTCGATCCCCTCGCGGTTGTCGCGCCCGCTGCGCCGCGTCTGGAGCGGCACCTGCGCCTCGAAGTCCATCTCGAACACCGCCGCCCGGCCGGGCAGGATCGGCTGGGCGAGGTCGACTTCGAGGACTGTGTCCTCCACCCGGAAGGCAACCGGCACGCCGTCCTGGCTCAGCGAACGCACACGCTGGAATCCGATCTCGTCCGGCCCGAGCTCGAAGAGCTGCGGCACGACGCGGCGGTCGGGGTCGGGGAGCGCGCGGTTGCGCTCGGCCATCATCGAGGTCGGCTGGAAGGCGTTGAAGTAGAGGTGGTAGTAGACGCGCCGGAGCGTGTCGGGCGAGTTGTTGAGGTAGACTAGGCGCTGCGCGCCGGTGAGGCGGTGGCGGTCGGCCTGGAGGTGGAGGTCCATCTCGTAGGCGACGGCCTGCTGCCAGGGCGCGGCCTGCTGCGCGGCGGCAGGCGCGACGAGCGCGAGGGCGAGGAGAAGGGCGAGGCGCATGGGCGGGCGGTTGATCGAGGTCGGGCGGAAGGTAGGCCACGGGGCGCGGTGTCCCCTGTCCCCCGCAGGCCCCGTGGGTATCTTTGGAGACGGCGAGGATTCACCCGAGGGTTCACCACCGCGGGCTTCGAGTGACCGCACGCTGGAACCCCCGACCGTCTCTTCGCTCCATAACGCTGCCGCGCCGGGTCTCGCATCCGGCCGGCCCCTGACCAGGCTGCTGTGACGAAAGCCGACATCGTAGACCGCATCGCCGAGGGGACCGGGCTGACCAAGCTCGAGACCGAGGCCGTGGTGGACGGGTTCCTCCTCACCGTCCGCGAGGCGCTCGAGGCCGGCGAGTCCGTGGAGCTGCGCGGGTTCGGCTCGTTCCGGGCGAAGGAGCGCGCCGCCCGGATGGCGCGCAACCCGCAGACCGACGAGCCGGTGGCGGTGCCGCGCCGGTTCGTGCCGGCGTTCAAGGCGTCGCAGGAGTTCCGCCGCGTGGTCAACACGGCGCGGCTGGCGGCCGAGCGGCGGGCAGAGAGAGGGGGAGAGGAGAGGGAGCGCGAGGGATAAAACCTATCTAAGCTAAGCTGTGTCCTATGCACCGAGGCGCTTGCTGAACGCAGACCGCGGACGGCAGACCGCCGCATAAAAAAACAGCGGTCCGCGGTCCGTCGTCCGCGGTCTCTGGCCTCCCAAGCCTGTACCTCACAACTTGGGTTATCTACAACAGGACCGTTTCTGCCGCGCGGCCGGCACGCTTTGCGCTGCCCCCGGTCGCCTTACCGTTCACCGATCCACCTGCTCACCGTGACTCCTCCCGTCTGCCCCGCCTGCGGCGCGCGCCTCGCGCCCGGCTCTGTGCACTGCGACCTCTGCGGCCACACGCTCGGCGAGGAGCCGGTGGCGAAGCCGGAGCGCCTCTCCGATACCCCCGTCTCAGAGGACGCTGCCGCGCCGGTATCTGCCGCACCCGCCGCCTCCGATGCCGCGCCCGGCCCGTTCTGCACGAACTGCGGGACGCCGAACCCGGCCCACGCCCGGTTCTGCTATCAGTGCGGGACGGCGCTCGTCGCGGCGGGGGCGGCACCGGCTGGCAGCGTACCGGTCGTCGAGACGACGCCGGTGGTTCCGGCACCGCCGCCGGCTACGGTCGCCCCGGCCCGGCCGCCGTCGGATGCGGGGCGGCGGGCACTCGCGCTCGTCGGGGCCGGGGTGCTGGCCGTGCTCGTGCTGTTCTTCATCACGCGCGCGAGCAGCGACGGCCCGGCCCCGTCGATCCCCGTCGAGGACGGGACGCTGCCGACGCCGTCGGTGGCGGCGGAGCTGCCGGCGGAGGTCGAGGCGCGGGCGGCGGCGCTGGAGGACGAGATCGCGTCGGCAGCGGGCGACGAGCGGCTGGCGGTCCAGGAGGCCTTGGCAGCGCTCTACGCCCAGAACGGGGCCTTCGCCCGGGCCGCCCCCGTCCAGCAGGAGATCGCCGAGGCGCGGCCGACGGCGCTCGCCTGGGCCGACGCCGGCTCGCTCTACCTCGCCCAGATGCTCCGCACCTCGGCCGGCCCGGACCGCGCCGCCTTCGCCCGCCTCGCCGCCGAGAACTACGAGCGCTCCCTCGCCCTGGACTCGACCGACCTCGACGTCAAGACCGACCTCGCCACCGCCTACCTCGACGACGCCCAGAACCCGATGCAGGCCGTCGCGACCGTCAAGGAGGTCCTCGCGGCCGACCCCGACCACGTCCGGGCCAACTTCAACTTCGCCCTCATGCTGGCCCGGATCAACCGGACGGCGCAGGCGCAGGCGCAGTTCGAGAAGGTGATCGCCCTGACCGAGCCGGAGGACCCGGTGCGGCAGCGCGCCGAGCAGGAGCTGGCGCGGATCGAGGCCGAGCAGTCCGGCACCGCGAGCGGATGAGCACAGGGGAGGCGGGGGGACTGGTGCTGCTTCACGGCGAATCTGACGGGTTCTCGGCGGCCCGTGCGCCGCGCGGCGGCGTTGGACTCCTTACCCGATGCGGGGCAGCAGCCTCGTCGTCCGCCTGGCCGCGCAGCACACGAGCTCATCAAGGTACCCGTCATTCTTCTCGTGTCGCAGTACTAGGCGGATGGCGGGCGGCTCTCGTCGCCGCGCTCGTGGCGCTCGCCGGCTGCGGCACGCCCCCTGGTCGGACGCCCCCTGAACGGGAGGAGCTGCTCGTGTTCGCCGCCGCCTCGCTCGCCGATGTGATGGCGGAGATGGAGGCGCAGTTCGAGGCGGCTTTCCCTGGGACGGATGTCGTCGTGAGCCTCGGGGCCTCGTCGATGCTGGCGCGGCAGATCGGGCGCGGCGCGCCGGCCGACGTGTTCCTCTCGGCGAGCACGCGGTGGACCGATTGGCTCGCGGACAGCGGACGGCTTTGGGCTCCGGCGCAGCCGCTCGTCGGCAACCGGCTCGTCGTGATCGGGCCGGGCGAGGCGGCCCCGCTCGGCGGCCTCGGCGACCTGCGGCGCTTCGACCGGATCGCCCTCGCCGACGAGAGCGTCCCGGCGGGGCAGTACGCCCGCGAAGGGCTGGAGCGCGCCGGGCTGTGGGATGACCTCGAAGCCCGCATCGTCCCCGCGCTCGACGTGCGGGCGGCGGTGGCTGCCGTGCAGACGGGGGCCGTGCCGGCCGGGATCGTGTACGCCTCCGACGCGACCTCGACGTCGAGCGTCCGCGTCCTCCTCGCCTGGCCCGAGCCGTTCGCTCCGCGCATCCGCTACACCGTCGCCATCCCGGCGTCGAGCGCGCACCGGGGGCAGGCCGAGGCGTTCGTCGCCTTCGCGCGCGCCTCGGCGCAGAGTGCCGTGTGGGAGCGCTTCGGCTTCCTTCGGCTCGGCGAGGCCGGGCGGTGAGCGAGGCCGAGTGGAGCGCCGTCGCGCTCTCGCTGCGCGTCGCGTGCGCGGCGACGGCGCTCAGCCTGCCTCTCGGCGTGGCCGTCGCCTACGGGCTGGCGCGGCGGCGCGGGGCCGGGGCGCTCGTGGCGGAGAACCTGGTGCAGCTCCCGCTCGTGCTGCCGCCCGTCGTGACCGGCTACGGCTTGCTCGTGCTGTTCTCCGGGAGCGTCGCGTTCTCGTGGGTCGCGGCCGTGTTCGCGGCGGGGCTGATGGGCTTCCCCTTGCTGGTGCAGACGGCCCGCGTCGCCTTCGAGGCCGTGGACCCGGCGTGGGAGGACGCCGCGAGGGTGGACGGCGCGACGCGGTGGGGCGTCTTCCGCCGGGTGACGCTGCCGCTCGCCGCGCGCGGGATCGCCGCCGGGGCCGCGCTCGCCTTCGCCCGCGCGCTCGGCGAGTTCGGCGCGACGGTCGTGGTGGCGGGCAACATCCCTGGCCGGACGCAGACGCTCCCGCTCGCCATCTTCTCCGGGCTGAACAGCGTCGGCGGCGAGGCGGCCGTGCTGCGGCTCGTCGGCGTGTCGGTGGCGCTCTCGGTCGGGAGCCTGCTGGCCTACACGCTCCTCACCCGCCGTCTCCACCGGCCGGGCCGGAGTTCGTAGCGTCCGCCGTCCGCACGGAGCCGACGGGACCTCGCCGGGATAGGACCCCGCAGCCCTCCCTGGCGTATCCCCTCCATGCCGCCGCTCCCCGAACCGATGCTGGACCGCACCGTCGTCAAAAAAGTGAAGCTCGGCGAGGCGCAGAGCGACGCTGCGTTCTGGCGGTCAAGGCCTCCCCACGAGCGGCTCCAAGCGCTGGAAGCCATTCGGCGCGAATATCACGGCTGGTCTGATGACGCTGTCCCCCGACTTCAGAGAGTTTGCCGAGTACGCAAACGCCCGTGACGTCCGCTACCTGATCGTCGGCGGCTACGCGGTAGCCCGTTGGGGACATCCGCGCTACACGAAAGACCTCGACGTGTGGATCGACGCGACGCCGGAGAACGCCAGCCGACTGGTAGCAACCCTTGCCGACTTCGGATTCGGCTCGCTGGGGTTAGGGGTAGGAGACTTCACCGAGCCGGATCAGGTCATCCAACTCGGCCAGCCACCGCTGCGGATCGACCTGCTGACGAGCGTTTCGGGCGTGACGTTCGAGGCGTGCTACGCGAACCGCAACGTGGTACAGGTGCAAGGGACCCCCGTGCCCTTTATCGGCTTGGAGGAGTTGAAGACCAACAAGCGCGCGAGTGGGCGGTACCAAGACCTGGCGGACCTGGAGAAGCTGAGCTAGGCCCGTCGCCTCAGTCGAAGAACGTCACGGTGCCGCTCGCCACGTCGTACATCGCGCCGACGACGGCGAGGTCGCCGCGCTCGGTGCGGGCGCGGAGCATGGGGCTCTCGGCGAGGAGTTGGCCGACCGACAAGCGGACGTTGGCCTCGGCGACGGCCTCGACGGCCGGCGCGATGCGGTCCAGCAGCCCCGTCAGGTGGCCCAACTGGAACCCTGTGCACGCACCCCGTACGGCCCCGCACCGGCTGTGGCCGAGCACCACGATCAGCTTCGCCCCCGCCACATGGGTCGCCAGCTCCATGCTCCCGAGGATATCGCTGTTGACGACGTTGCCCGCCACGCGTGCCACAAACAGATCGCCGAAGCTCTGGTCGAAGATCACCTCGGCGGGCACGCGGGAGTCGATGCAGCCGAGCACAGCAGCGAAGGGGTACTGCGCGGCAGCCGTGGCGCGGACGTGCGCGTGGTAGTCGTAGTCGCGGCCGTCACCGGTGTGGAAGTGAGCGTAGCCGTCTCTTCGGCGCTCGAGGGCTTGGGTCGGGCTGAGGGCCGCCTGCGTTTCGGAAGAGATCACTTGTACTTGTCGCCCCGCACAACCTCGGCATCCTGCACGTAGACAATTACAGCGTAGTGCTCGAAATACTTCTCAGCGACGTGCTCCACGAGGGCCTCGGCTACGCCCTCGCTCACGAGCGTTTCGATCCGCGTGTCGGGGCCTGCCCACTCGCTCGCCCGCACCCCGCGCGACCCGCGCCCGCTCGCCTGGGTGAGGGTGTAGCCTTTAGCACCGAGGTCGTCGAGCGCCCGAAGGAGACGGTCCTCCAGAATCCGCTCGGTGATGATCGTGACGAGTTTCAGTGTGACAGTATGCATCGCTCAGGCACCAGCTAGGCCGTGTTGGTACGTACGAAATTGGGCTCGCGCGAGGTCGCGGTCTCGACCTTGCGAGGCGCGCAAAGGACGCGTTCGGCAGGGCAGGATCTGATCCGCACGGGGCAGTCTGGGTGGACATCGGGACCGGCGAGGGGTCAGCAGCAAAGCCACTCGGCAAACGTGAAGTAGAGCGGGATACCCAAGGTTACGTTGAACGGAAAGGTGATGCCTAACGACGCGGTGAGGTAGAAGGTCGGGTTGGCCTCGGGGAGGGCGATGCGGACTGCAGCCGGGGCCGCGATGTACGACGCGCTCGACACCATCGCACCGAGCACAGCGCTTCCGGCCACCGACAGGCCGACGAGCCCACCGAGCCAGACGGCGAACAGCCCGTGCAGGATCGGGACGAGGATGCCGAAGCCGATCAGGAAGACCCCCACCTCGCGGAGGTCCTTGAGCCGCCGGGCCGCGACGATGCCCATCTCCAGAAGGAAAAGCGTGAGCGCTCCCTGAAAGCCCGAGGCGAAGAAGGGCGCGACCGGCTCGAACCCGGCCGGCCCGACGGCCCACCCGATGAGGACGCCGCCTACGAGGAGGATCACGCTGCGTCCGGCCAGCACCTCGTGCAGCGCCTCCTTCCACGACCCCGCCCGCTTGTCGCGCGTGAAGGCGATCATGAGGGCCACGACGATCGCGGGGACTTCTAGGATCGCGACGAGGGTCGGCATGAACCCCTCGGGCACGCGCCCCGTCGCCGTGCCGAACGTGATCGCTACGATGAACGTCACCGCCGACACGGACCCGTAGTGGGCCGCAATCGCAGCAGCATTGACGCGGTCGAAGCGGCCCAGCCTGCGTAGGACGTTGTAGGCTGTGATGGGGGTGAGCAGCCCTAGGAACAAGGTGAGCAGCGCCGGACCGACGAACTCCCCAAGCGGCGTCCTGCTCAGCTCGACGCCGCCTTTGAGCCCGATTGCGAGAAGCAGGTAGATCGAGAGGGCGCTGTACAGCCCGTCGGGCAGCCTGAGGTCGCTGCGTACGAGGGAGGCGAAGGCCCCTAGCACGAAAGCGAGGATGATCGGCGAGAGCAGATTCGCGGCTAGGGCACCGATGCCTTCCATGGCGTGTCTCTAGTGAACCTGCGATGGGGTGGGCTGCGACAGGAGAGCGCCGGGGGCCAGCGCAGCAGGAGGTCTGCTATAGTACCACACCGCCGTCGTTCTTTCAAGCGCGAGGTTGAGCCTGCCCTGGCAGCCTGAAGGCAGGGCCACGGAATCTCGCCCGCGCCGCGTGGGTGATCCGGATGACGGGAGCGCGTTGAGGTGGCGGACCATCTTGGCCCCACCGAGGCCAGGGCTTCCCACCCGGACGTACGGAGCACCTCGCTCGCCGTCCTCGCCGCGAAGAAGCCACAACGTTACGCCGCGAGCGCCGGACGGAGCACCGCCTCGGTCCAGTCTCGGAGGGTCGTCGGTGTCGTGGTCTCGTCGGTGCGCGGTTCGGCGTCGCCGTAGTAGGCGGGGTCGCCGATGCGGGCGTACAGCTCGGCCATGCCGCGCGCCCAGTCGCGGCTCGCGCCGTAGCCCTCGAACTGCTCGACGACGCCCTCGGCGGGGACCTGCTGCACGCGGATCTCGCGGCCGAGCGCGCCGGAGAGCACGGCGGCGGCTTCGTCGTAGGTGTAGTCGCGCGGCCCGTGGAGACCCAGGACGCGGCGTCCGCTCCAGCTCCGGTCGCGGAGGAGGCCGGCGGCAGCGTCCGCGATGTCGGCCGTGGCGATCATGGCGGTCGTGGTCGTCGGCGGGGCGGGGAAGAAGACGGCTCCGGCGTTTCGGATCGCGTCAGCCTGCGCGAGGAAGTTCTCCATGAAGAAGCCGGGGCGGAGGTGAACCACGGCGGCGGCGGTCGCGTCGAGCGCTGCCTCGACGCGGTGGAGGCCGGAGACCGGCCCCAACCCCTCGGCGTTGTGCGCGCCCTGGCTCGACAGGTTCACGACGTGCCCGATCCCGTTGGCCTCGACGGCGTGGGCGGCGGAACGGCCGAGCGTTTCGTACCACGCACGCCACGTCGGGGTGTGCAGTCCGGGCGGCGAGAGCCAGAAGAGCGCGTCGGCTCCTCGCGTGGCCTCCGCCGTGGCGTCGGCGTCGGCGAGGTCGACCGGGCGAACGGTGGCGCGGTCCCGCACGTCGGCGTCGAGCTTGTCGGGGTCGTGGGGGAGGAGGATCAGGTCCTCGCCCGCGTCGAGGAGCGAGCGGGTGAGGGCGGAGCCGATGGTGCCGTAGGGTGTGGCGATGGCGATAGACATGGTCGAAGGCGTAGGTGAAGAGGATGGGACGGAGGGGCGGTCTCAACTTCGCCTAGGCACCGTGGACGACGGGTAGCCGATCCGCTGTATCTTTTGCTTCATCGTCCACCGCGCACGTTTCCTCGTCCCGCATGGAGCCCCCGTTCTCGCCCGACCCCCTCGATGGTCTCTTGCAGACGCTCCACCCGCGCGGGGCGTTCTACCACCACAGCGAGCTGCGCGGCGCGTGGAGCTTCGCGACCCCGCCCGGCCCGGCGTCGTTTCACATCGTGCTCGGCGGCGCGTGTGTCCTCGAAACCGGTGGACGCCGCTACGAACTCGGCACGGGCGACGTAGCCGTCCTCCCGCGTGGCGAGGCCTACACCCTCAGCGATCAGACGGGCCGCCCGGCCCTCTCGCTGGAGGCGATGGTGGCACGCTACGGTCTCGCCGACGGCGTTCGCCTGAGGAAAGAGGGTGAGGGCCCGGCGACGAGCCTCGTCTGCGGCGGGATCGACTTCGCCGATGCGTTCGTGCATCCGCTCATCGAGGCGCTGCCGGCGGTCCTGCTCGTGCGCGGAGCGGGGCAGGACGCGGTGCCGTGGCTACCCCACACCCTCGGGTTCCTCGCGTGCGAAGCGCAGTCGGGCCGGCCGGGGGCCGAGACGGTGATGGGCCACCTCGCGAGCGTGCTCTTCATCCATGCCGTCCGCGCCCACCTCGCCGACACCGCGCGCGGCGACGGAGGCTGGCTGCGCGCGCTCCGCGATCCCCACCTCGGCCCCGCGCTCACGGCGCTGCAGGCCGACCCCGCCGCGCCGTGGACCGTCGCCGGGCTTGCGGCCGAGGCTGGGCTGAGCCGGTCGGCGTTCTCGGCGCGCTTCCGGTCGGTCGTCGGCGAGCCGCCGATGCAGCACGCGACGCGGTGGCGGATGGCGCGGGCCGCGCAGCTCCTCCGGTCCGAGCGGCTCCCGCTCGCGGAGGTGGCCGCGCGCGTCGGCTACGACTCTGGGGCCGCCTTCAGCCGGGCCTTCAAACGCTATGCGGCGCAGACGCCGGGCCGCTTCCGACGTGCCCACGCTGCCCGCTCCGCCTAGCGCCCGGTGGACCGGGAGAGCGAAGCAGCCGACCCGGAGGGACCGCTACGCGAGCGCGGCCCCTGCCTCGGCGCAGGCGTGGTCGTCCTCGACCGTGCTGCCCGAGACCCCAATCGCCCCGACGATGTCGCCGTCGCCGTTCTTGAGGGGGAGGCCGCCGGGGAACGAGATCAGCCCGCCGTTCGAGTGCTCGATGCCGTAGAGGCTCCCGCCGGGCTGCGAGAGCTCGCCGATCTCGCCGGTGGGCATGTCGAAGTAGCGCGCCGTCCTGGCCTTCGTGATGGCGATGTCGATGGAGCCGAGCCACGCGCCATCCATGCGGAGAAACGCCTTGAGGTTCGCCCCGGCGTCGACGACGGCGATGTTCTGCTTGATGCCGAGGTCGTCGGCCTTCTCGCGGGCGGCGTCGACGATGGCGCGGGCTTGGGCGGCGGTGAGGTCGGTCATGGAGTCGGAGGGTTCGAGGACGTGAAGAGGGCTAAGCACTACGGCTGGCGCGAAAAGACGACGGACGACAGACCGCAGACGGCATCGAGAGCTAGTCCGCCGTCTGCGGTCCGTCGCCTGCGGTCCGTCGTCTGCCGTCAGGGTTTCAGGACCACCTTGATGCAGTCGTCCTCCTTGTCGCGGAAGGTCTCGTACATCTCCGGCGCGCGGTCGAGCGGGACGGTGTGGGTGATGATGAACGACGGGTCGATCTCGCCGTCCTGGATCTTCTTCAGCAGCGGGTCGAGGTAGCGCTGGACGTGGGTCTGGCCCATCTTGAACGTCAAGCCCTTGTTCATCGCCGCGCCGAAGGGGAGCGTCACCGTCTGCCCGTAGACGCCCGGCACCGAGATCGTCCCGCCCTTGCGGCACGCCATGATCGCCTGCTGGAGCACGTAGCCGCGGTCGGTGGTGATGTGGACCGCCTCCTTGGCCCGGTTCAGCAGCTCGACGGCGCTGTTGGCCGCATGAGCCTCAGCCCCGACGGCGTCGATGCACCGGTCCGGCCCGCGCCCGCCGGTCATCTCGTTGAGCACGTCCGGCACGTTGTCGACCTCCTCGAAGTTGATCGTCTCGGCCTTGCTGTGCGCCTCGGCCATGCGCAGCCGCTCCGGCACCCGGTCGATGGCGATCACGCGGCCCGCGCCGAGCATCCACGCGCTCTGGATCGCAAACTGCCCGACCGGCCCGCAGCCCCAGACCGCGACCGTGTCGCCGTCCTCGATCTCGGCGTTCTCGGCGGCCATGTAGCCCGTCGGGAAGATGTCTGACAAGAAGAGCACCTGCTCGTCGGTCATCCCATCGGGGATCTTGATCGGGCCGACGTCGGCGTAGGGGACGCGGAGGTACTCGGCCTGCCCGCCGGGGATGCCGCCCAGGAGGTGCGAGTAGCCGTAGACCCCGGCCGGGCTGTGGCCCATCGCCTTCTCAGCGTTCTCGGGCTTGGGGTTCGAGTTGTCGCAGAGCGAGAACATCGTCTGCTCGCAGAACCAGCAGTGCCCGCACGAGATCGTGAACGGGACCACCACGCGGTCGCCCTTCTTGAGATTCTTGACGTCTGCGCCGACCTCCTCGACGATGCCCATCGGCTCGTGACCGATGATGTCGCCGGGCTTCATCATCGGCACGAAGCCGTCGTAGAGGTGGAGGTCGGAGCCGCAGATCGCGGTCGAGGTGATGCTGATGACGACATCGCGCGGGTCCTCGATCTTGGGGTCGGGGTGGGTGTCAACGCGGACGTCGTGCTGGCCGTGCCAGGTGAGGGCTTTCATGGGGAGAGGGGAGAGAGGGTAGGGGCGAGGAGCGCCTCGCCTGAGATGGACTCGCGCCGCTAGTGCTGCGACACGAGAAGAAGGACGGGCAGATCGGCGAGGCCAACGCCGACGCGCGGCGCACGGGCCGCCGAGAACCCGTCAGAATCGCCGTGAAGCAGCACTAAACGCTGCGCGCCTGCTCGGCGTGCGTGCCCTCGGCGAACTCCTCGACGAGCTTCGAGCAGAAGGCCGGCAGGTCGTCCGGGTTGCGGCTCGTGACGAGTCCCTGATCGACGTGGACCTCCTCGTCGACCCACGTCGCACCGGCATTGCGGAGGTCGGTTCGGATCGAGTGGTACGAGGTGACCGTGCGGTCACCGAGCACGTCGGCTTCGACGAGGACCCACGGCCCGTGGCAGATTGCGCCGACGGGCTTCGCCTGCTCGAAGAAGGCCCGGACGAAGGCGACCACGTCGTCGTCCGCGCGGAGCGTGTCCGCTCCGACGGTGCCGCCGGGGATCACGAGGCCGTCGAAGTCCCCAGCCGACACCTCGGAGACGGTTTTGTCGATGGGGTACGAGCCCCCGTCGTCCAAGTCGTCGTTGACGGTCTGAGCCTGACCGGGTTTCGTGCTGACGACGGTGAGGGTCGCGCCGGCGTCCTCGAGGGCCTGCTTCGGCTGGGTGAACTCCGGCTCTTCGGTGCCGCGCGGGGCGACAAGGATAGCGATGGAGCGGTCGTTGAGTGGGGTAGACATGGCGGGGTGAGCTGAGATGGGCGAGTGTAGAAGAGGCGTTAGCTAAGAGGGAAAGGAGGTCGCTTGTTCCAGCATCGGTGCAGAATGGTCCCGCCCTGTGACTGCCCGGTCCGGCGTAGCTTGAACGCCTTGCCCCCTGCCTCGCCCATGATTCTCTCCGACCTCGACACGCCGTGCCTGCTCGTCGAGCGGCACTGCCTCGACCGCAATCTCCGCCGGATGCAGGCGATGGCTGACGCGCAGGGCGTCGCGCTCCGGCCGCACCTCAAGACCCACAAGTCCGTCGCCCTCGCCCGGCAGCAGCGCGACCTCGGCGCGCGCAGCGTCACCGTCGCCAAGGCGGGGGAAGCGGAAGTGTTCGCCGAGGCTGGGTTCGACGACGTCCGCCTCGCCTACACCGTCGTCGGCGCGGCCAAGTGGGCGCGGCTCCACCGCCTGATGGGGGGCGGCACGCGGGTCTCGTTCTGCGTCGACACCCTCGCCGGGGCGCGGCTCGCCTCCGCCTTCTTCGCCGAGCGCGAGGCCGAGGCCGAAGTGCTGATCGAGGTCGATACCGGGCACGGACGCTGCGGCATCGGGTGGGACCACCCGGACGCC
Source organism: Rhodothermales bacterium (assembly GCA_965215165.1). Classification (GTDB taxonomy): domain Bacteria; phylum Bacteroidota; class Rhodothermia; order Rhodothermales; family JANQRZ01; genus JANQRZ01. The sequence goes on from CBDCCX010000006.1 coordinate 3,319,585, forward strand.
CTATCTGTGGCGGAGGCCGTCCGCGGCCTGCCGGGGCTGAGGCTCGCCGGCCTCCTGACGCACGGCGGGCAGGCCTACTTCGGTCCGCTCGAGGGCGAGACCCGGCACGAGGCGCTCGCCCGCACGATGCGTGAGGAGCGCGACCGCCTCCTCGCCCTCGCCACCCGCCTCCACGCCGCCGGTGCGCTCGACGCCGACGCCGAGCTGTCGGTCGGCTCGACCCCGACGATGCGCGTCTTCGAAAACGCAGAGGCCGCATCGTCCAGTGGGGTGGCGTTCCGCATCACCGAAGTCCGGCCCGGCAACTACGTCTTCTGCGACGCCGAGCAGGTCGCCCTCGGGTCGGCCGCCCTCGCCGACTGCGCGCTCACCGTGTACGCGACGGTCGTCTCGAAGCAGCCCGACGAGCGCGGCGGCTCGCGCCTCTTCCTCGACGCCGGCAAGAAGGTCTTCACGAGCGACACCGGCTGGGGCACGGTCGGCTTTGGTGTCCTCCTCTACAACCCCGAGCGGATGGTCGCGTTGCCGCACGCCGACCTGTTCGCGCTCTCCGAGGAGCACGCCTGGGTCCGCATCCCCGGAGCCGCCACGCTCGACGTCGGCGACCGCGTCCGCGTCGTCCCGAACCACGCCTGCGTCGCGGTCGATACGCAGGCGGAGCTGGTCGTCGTGGACGGCGAGGAGGTCGTCGAGCGGTGGGCCGTCGACGCGCGCGGCGCGGTGCAGTAGAGCCGGGCGGACCGTCCCGGCGAGGGCGGCGGTATATTTGGCTCTCCTCACGAACAGCACACCGCGATGGCAGGACACAACAAGTGGTCGAAGGTCAAGCGCAAGAAAGGCGTCGCGGATGCGCGCCGCTCGAAGGTCTGGGCGCGCATCACGCGCGACATCATGATCGCAGCCCGCGAGGGCGGCGGCAGCATCGACATGAACCCGCGCCTCGCGCTCTCGGTGGACAAGGCGAAGGCCGAGAACATGCCCAAGGACAACATCGAGCGCGCCATCAAGCGCGGCACCGGCGAGATCGAGGGCGCGGACTACGAGGAGATGACCTACGAGGGCTACGGCCCCGGCGGCGTCGCCGTCTTCGTCGAGTGCCTGACTGACAACACCAACCGCACCGTCGCGGATGTCCGCCACGCCTTCAGCAAGCACGGCGGCAACCTCGGCACGAGCGGCTCGGTGGCCTACCTGTTCGAGCGCAAAGGGCAGATCGAGGTCGACGCCGCCGGGCAGAGCGAGGACGACCTGTTCCTGCTCGTCGCCGAGGCCGGGGCCGAGGACTTGCAGCGCGCCGACGGCAGCTTTGTCGTCACCACGCCCGTTGAGACGTTCGCCGCCGTGCAGGCCTCGCTCGACGCCGCCGGCATCGAGCCTGCCGAGGCCGCCCTCGTCCGCATCCCGACGACGCTGACGCGCCTCGCCGGGGACGACGCCGCGAAGGTCCTCCGGCTCGTCGACACGCTCGAAGACCTGCAAGACGTGCAGGACGTGTCCACCACGCTCGACGTGGACGAAGACACCCTCGCCTCGATTTCGGAGTGACCATTTTAGATTTTGGATTGCTACCCGGCCACAACCGTCAACCCGGAATCCCCAATCCAAACTCCAAAATCGGATGATCGTCCTCGGCATCGACCCCGGCACGCGGCACACGGGCTTCGGCGTGCTCGTGGTCGAAGGCTCCCGCGAGACGGTGGTCGACTACGGAACGGTGAGTCCGGGAGAGGCGCTCGGCCTGATGGTGCGGCTCCAGAAAATCGGCGAGGCCGTGGAGGCGCTCATCGCCGAGCACCGGCCGGACGAGCTGGCGATCGAGATGCCGTTCATGGGGAAGAACGCGCAGGCGATGCTCAAGCTCGGGCAGGTGCAGGGCTTCGTGATGAAGGCCGCGCTCGACCACCAGATCCCGGTGACGCAGTACGCCCCGCGCGAGATCAAGAAGGCCGTCGTCGGCAACGGCAACGCGGCCAAGGAGCAGGTCTGGTTCATGCTCCGCGCCCAACTGAACCTGACCGAGGACCGGGGCCTCGACGCCTCCGACGCGCTCGGCGTCGCCCTGTGCCACGCCCGCCGCGTCGACGCCGGGCCGACGGGCAAGTTCAAGAGCTGGGCGAGCTTCGTGGCGGCCAACCCGGATCGGATTTCGTAGCCTGGCTACCGGTAGCCGCGTTCTTCGTCGCGGGCGCGGACCACGCGGGCGGTCTCCTCGAGGTCGAGCGCGCCGCCGCTGAGGTCGCGGGCTAGCTCGGCGATCTGGCGGTCCTTGCCGGGGGCCTGGCCCCACTCGCCGTGCCCCTGCTCGATGACCGAGACTAGGATGCGGAGGTACGGGTAGCGCGCCTCCTCCGAGTCGAGCTCGGCCACGGCCACGGCGAAGAGTTGAGTGTTGCGCCCGACCTGCCGATCTATAATCTTGTCGTCGTACGGCATACCACCCCCGCGAGCAGTGGTTGAGAGAGAAGTTGAGAGAGAAGAGGTGAGATGAGACACGCCCTGCGTCGCCGCGTCTATACCGAAGGGCGGCAGAAATGGTTCGGTGGAACGCAGAAACGCCCCGTAGCTTACAGTCCCCGACCGCGTCCTGATGCACTCCCGATGGAACCTGCCGCCTTCTACCACCGCGACCGCCTCGTCTACCGGCTGGAGCTGCTGCCGACGGTGTACCCGTACTTCCGGCGCGCCCGCACCGGCACCCTAGCCGTGGGCGACCTCGTCTACTACGGGCCGATGCCGACCTACTACGGCATCGGCGAGGTGATGCACGTCTCGGAGCGCTTCGTGCTCGTGGACTTCCGCGGGACGGGCCTGTTCGGGGTCCACGAGGAGGCGATGGAGCCGCAGTACCTCCTGCCCATCCCGGCCGACCGGATGGCGCTGCTCTAGGCAGGCAGCGCTGGGGTCTAGACCAAGCACGCCGGTCTAGACCAAGCACGCCGGCGACGCCGTATTTTGCGGTCTACCCTCGCGCGCGCCGATGCACCCGATCCCCGAAGAGACGCTGAGACACCCGGCCCGGCACGGGCTGCCGCGCGCGTCGCTCTGGACGCGGCTGCACTTCGCCTGGACGCTGCCGTGGGTGGGCGGCGTGATGGCGCTCTGCTTCGGCGGTTATCTGACCGAGAACGCGCTGCACCGCACCGAGCAGCCCTCGGCCGAGCGGTTCAAGCGGTGGTCCACGCGCTGGGCGCGCGCCGTGCTCGGCGCGGCCGGCATCCGCGTCGAGACCACGGTCCGCGCGGAGATCGACCCCGCGCAGCCGGTGATCTTCGTAGCCAACCACCAGAACGAGCTGGACATCGCCACCATCCTGGCCGGGGTCCCGTGGCCGTTCGGGTTCATGGCGAAGGCGGCGCTGCGGACCGTGCCCGTCCTCGGGGCGATGCTCGAGGAGACGGTGTGCTTGCTCGTGGACCGGAGCGACCCGCGCCGCGCCGTCGAGAGCCTGCGCGAGGCGGCGGACCGCATCCGCGAGGGCACCTCGGTGCTGGTCTTCTGCGAGGGCGAGCGGTCCTTCTCCCGAACCCTGCTGCCGTTTCTGCGGGGGGCCTTCGTGCTCGCGGTCCAGGCCGGCGTCCCGCTCGTGCCCGTGACGGTGATCGACAACTACCGGCTCGTCGACGAGCGCCGCTTCGCCGCCCGCCCCGGCACGGCCCGCCTCGTCATCGGCGCGCCGGTCCCGACCGAGGGGCGAACGCGCGCCGATGTGCCCGCGCTGATGGGCGAGGTCCGCGCCGTGATGCAGGCCGAGCTGGACCGGGCGCACGGGGTGGCTTCGCCTGCGCTGCCGGACTACGCGGCCTCGCCCGGCCGCCCGTCCTGAGGCTAACCTCCGACGGCGCGTTTCGCTCGAAGCGCGAGCGCCGTCGTGGCGCGCGCGGCGCTCCGTCCCGTAGCTTTCGTCTATGGCAAAGCAGAAGAGCAAGGTCAGAAAAAGGGACGCGCCCGGCAGCGCTGCCGGCGGCCCCGGTGAGGGCGACAGCAAGGCGCGCCCGGCGAAGGTGCGTCCCGCCGGGTCCGCGTTCCAGCCTACCGCCTGGGAGCGGCTCTCGCCTCGGGTGCAGCACGCAGTCTGCCTCGGGTTCCTGCTCGCGGTCACGCTCGGCTTCTTCGCCTCGACCACCTTCGGCGGCAAGACGTTGGTCGGCGGCGACATCGTGCAGTGGCGCGGGATGGCCGAGTCGGTGATCGAGTACCAGGAGGCGACGGGCCAGGACGCGCTCTGGGTGACGAACGCCTTCGGCGGGATGCCGAGCTTCATGGTCTCGTACCCGCTCCAGGTCATGCAGATCGACACGGTGGTCAACGGGCTGCGCAAGCTGGGGTGGTGGCCGGGGGGGCACTTCTTCGTGCTGCTTGTCGGGACCTATCTGCTGCTGTTCTACCTCTTCCGGGACACGCTCGCCGCCGCGCTCGGGGCCGCGGCGTTCGGGCTGACGACCTACCTCCCGATCATCCTGGTGGCCGGGCACACGTCGAAGTTCATCGCGCTCGCCTTCGCGCCGTGGCTGGTGCTGGCCTACGTCTTCACCGTGCGCCGCCCGCCCGAAGCCAACGCGGTGCGGACGGTCTTAGGCGGTCTGCTCTTCGCCGTCGCCCTGGCGGCGAACCTCCGGGCCGGGCACGTCCAGATCACCTACTACGTCGTCTTCGCCATCGGCATCGCGTGGATCGTCGAGGGCATGACGGCCCTGCGCGAGGAGGCCCTGCGCGAGGAAGCCCTGCGCGACTTCGCCGCCGCCACGGCGGCCCTCGCGCTCGGCGGCGTGCTGGCCCTCGCGCTCGTGGCCCACCCGTACCTCATCCAGGCCGAGTACAAAGCCTTCACGATCCGCGCCGCAGGCGAGAGCGGCGGCCTGGCGTTCGACTACGCGATGCGCTGGAGCCAGGGCTGGGGCGAGCTGGTGACGCTGCTCATCCCGGACGCCTACGGCGGCGGCGGGCAGACCTACTGGGGCGCGAAGCCGTTCACGGCCGGGCCGCACTACGTCGGGGCGATCGTCCTCGTGCTGGCCGGGCTCGGGCTGTGGGGCGTGCGGCGGCGCTTCGTGTGGGGCCTCGGCGCGGCGGCGCTCGTGATGACGCTCTTCTCGCTCGGCGAGTACCTCCCGCTCGTCAACGGGCCGATGTTCGCCGTCTTCCCGCTCTTCAACGCCTTCCGCGTGCCCGAGACCTGGCTGGCGGTCGTCGCGCTGACGCTGGCTGCGCTGGCCGGGGCCGGGGCCTACTACCTCGGCCGACGCGAGCCGACGCCGGAGGGGGCGGCGCGCAAGACGAAAGCAGCGTACATCGCGCTCGGGTCGGCGACGGCGCTCGTGGCCGTCTTGTGGCTCGGCGGCGGGGCGCTGTTCGCGTTCGAGAAGCCAGGGGAACAGGCGCAGCTCGAGCAGGCCGTCGCGCAGCAGAATAACGTCTCGCCGAGCGATCCGCGCGTGCAGCAGGCCGTGGGCGGCATCCTAGCCGAGCTGAAAGAGGAGCGGCGGGCGGGCTTCTCCGGCGACGCGCTCCGGGCGTTCCTCTTCCTGCTCGCCGCCGGGGCGCTGATCCTGCTGGCGCGGCGGCAGACCCTTCCGCCGTGGGCACTGCAAGCCGGGCTGCTGCTGCTCGTCACCGCCGACCTGTGGGGCGTGGCGCAGCGCTACTACAACGCCGAGTCGCCGTCGCTGCGGGCGCGCAGCGAGGCCGAGGCGCAGATCCCGGAGTACGACTTCGACCGTTTCATCAAGGCGCGGGTCGATGTGGCCGGCGGGCCGGGACACTTCCGCACTCTCCCGCTCGCGCTCAACGCCTTCAACGACGGGCGGACGCCGTACCACTACGAGTCCGTCGGCGGATACCACGGGGCCAAGCTTGCGCTCTTCCAGGACTACGCCGACCACCTCCTCACGGACCCCGACGGCTCGCTCAACGCGAACGGGCTGGACTTGCTGAGCACGCGCTACGTCGTCGCCCGAGGCCCGATCCCCGGTCTGAACCCGGTGTTCCAGGACGAGCAGACCGGCTTGGTCGTGCTCGAAAATCCGGATGCCCTGCCGCGCGCCTTCTTCGTCGAGGACACCGAGGTGGTCGAGGACCGAGAGGCGACGTTCGAGCGGCTGCGCGATCCAGGCTTCGACCTCCGCCGCACGGCGCTCCTGCCCGAGCCGCTCGCCGAGCCGCTCGCTCCGGCCCCCATCGACTCGGCGAGCACGGCGCGCGTAGAGCTGAACCGCTTCGGCCCACGCGAGATCGTCTGGGAGGTCGAGACCGACCAGCCCCGGCTCTTTGTCGCCAACGAGGTCTACTACCCGGCCGGGTGGACGGCGATGCTCAACGACGAGCCGGCCCCGATCCTGCGCGCCGATCACCTGCTGCGCGCCGTCCCGGTCCCGGCCGGCCGCCACATCCTGACGATGGCGTTCGACCCCCCGCGCCACGCGCTCGGCATCCTGATCTCCCGCTTGGCTACCCTCGTCGTCTACCTCGGCGCGCTGCTCGCGCTCGGGCTGCTGTGGTACCGGCGGGGGGAGAAGGAGTGATGAGGGATTGGAGGATTGAAATAAAACCGGGGAAATTAACCCCACCGTCGCGCTGGACTGAGCGCCTTCTGCCTTCTGCCCATGATCCGTCTTCTGGTGGTCGCCTACTATTTTCCGCCGTCGGGTGGGGCGGGCGTGCAGCGCGTGCTGAAGTGGGTCAAGTACTTCCGCGAGGTCGGCGTCGAGGCGACGGTGCTGACGGTCGAGGCCGGGGCCTACCCGAAGCACGACGCGACGCTCGGGCGCGAGGTGCCGCCGGACGTGCCGGTCCACCGGACGCGCGCGCTCGACCCCTACGGCGCGTACGCCCGGCTGACGGGGCGCTCCCGGCAGCAGGCCGTCGCCGAAACCACCGGGCACGTCGCCGCGAGCGGGGAGTGGACGGAGCGTCTGGCGCAGGCCGTGCGGGCGAACCTCTTCGTCCCCGATGCCCGCCTCGGCTGGGTGCCGTTCGCCGTCGGGCGCGGACTGCGGCTGCTGCGCGACGAGCCGTTCGACGCCGTCCTCACCTCCGGCCCGCCGCACTCGGTCCACCTCACCGGCCTCGCGCTGCACCGCCTGACCGGTACCCCGTGGCTCGCCGACTTCCGCGACCCGTGGACCGACATCAGCTACTACGATGAGCTGCCGCGCACGGCCTGGGCGCGCGCGCTCGACGGCTGGCTGGAGCGGACCGTGCTGGAGACCGCGACCCGCGTCGTGACCATCAGCGAGGCCGGGCGGGCGCTTCTGCACGGCAAGACGACGCGGCCGGCACACGACTTCGCGGTCGTCGAGAACGGCTTCGACCCGGCCGACTTCGGCGGTGACCCGGCGGTGCCGGACGACCGCTTCGTGCTGGCCTACGTCGGGAGCCTCTACGGCTCGCGCAGCCCCGAGGCGCTGTGGCAGGCGCTGGCCCGGCTGCGGGCGGAGGGGCGGATTCCGAAGCTGCGGCTGCGGCTCGTCGGGCGCATCGGGGACGAGGTGCAGGCGGCGCTCCGGTCGCATGGCCTCGACGCTGTCACCGAGACCGTGGGGTACCTCCCGCACGACCAAGCGGTGCGCGAGATGCAGCGCGCGACGGCGCTCCTACTCACCATCGAACCCTACGGCCATGAGCACGGCACCACAACGGGGAAACTCTACGAGTACCTCGCCGCCGGCCGGCCGGTCGTCGGGGCCGGGCCGACAGGGGGCGAGGCGGCCGATCTTTTGCGACACACCGGAGCGGGCCGGATGACCGACCGCGCCGATGCCGACGGGTTCGCCGCGCACCTCGGCGCGCTCTACGATGCCTGGGCGCGCGGGGTGATGCCGGGCGGAGCCGCGCCGGACGCCGCCGCGCCGTACTCGCGCCGCACGCAGGCGGCCGAGGTGGCCGCGCTCCTGGCCGAGATGCTGGGCCGGGACGCAGCCGTCCCCGCCGCATGAGCCGGCCGCGTCTGCTCCTGACCTATCCCCGGATGGCGTCGTTCGTCCGCGACGACATCGCGCTCCTCGGCGAGCGCTACGACGTGCGGACCTTCGCCTTCGATGTGGCGGAAGCGGGCGGCACGGTGGGCCGAGCACGGGCGCTCCTGACCCGCTTCGCCGAGCAGCGCCGGTGGCTCCGCGCCGAAGCGCCCGGTGCCGCCGTCATCCTCTCGTGGTTCGCCGACTACCACGCCGTGCTCCCGACCTGGGCCGGTCGCCGCCTCGGCGTGCCCGTCGCCGTGATCCTCGGCGGGTTCGACGGCATCTGGATTCCCGAGCTGGACTACGGCGTCTTCGGGAGCCGGTGGCGGGCTCCGCTGGCGCGCCGCGTGCTGCGCGGGGCCGATCTGCTAATGCCGGTCTCGGGCGCGCTCATCGAATCGGAGAGCCGGTTCGTGACGTGGCCCGAGGCGCGGCGGCAGGGCGTGCGCGCGCACGTCGAGGGACTCGCCACGCCGTTCGTCGTCGTCCCGACCGGCTACGTCCCGGAGGATTGGCCCCTCGGCCCGGCAGAACGGGGGCGCACCGTCTGCACGGTCGGCCTGCTCGGCTCGGACCGGACGCTGCGGCGCAAGGGCGTCGACCTGCTCTTCGAGACGGCTCGGCTGATGCCGGACGTGGCGTTCACGGTCGTCGGGGTGTCGGCCGAGCGGCAGGCGGCGGTGCGCGCCCGCTACGCGCCGCCGCCGAACGTGGCGCTCGTGCCGCCGCAACCGCGCGAGCGGCTGCCGGGGGTCTACGGAGCGGCGTCGGTGTACCTTCAGCTCTCGCGCGCCGAGGGGATGCCGAACGTGGTCTGCGAGGCGATGCTGTGCGGCTGCATTCCGGTCGGCAGCCGGGTCTTCGGCATTCCCGATGCCGTCGGCGCGGCCGGGGAGATCGTCGACGCGCCCGAGCCGGCGCGCATCGCCGAGGCCATCTGGGCAGCCTTTGGCCGCGCGCCCGACGGCCGGCAGGCCGCGCGCGATCACATCCGGGCGCACTTTACGCGCGAACACCGCCGGCAGCGCCTCTTCCAGCTTCTCGACGGCCTGACCTCGTCCCCCGCTCGCTGAGTCCATGCGTATCGCCCTCATCAACTCGGTCGTGGCCAACGGGGGCGACGCTGCGATCCTACTCGGCACGCTCGGGATTCTGCGAACGGCGTTCGGGCCGGAGACGACGTTCACGGTCTTCGACGCGATGCCCGAGGTGGCGCGCGCGCACTACCCCGAGGTGACGGTGCATCCGCCGCTCTACACGCTCGCCTTCGAGACGCAGCCGCGCAACCGGGTCGAGCGTAAAACGCGGTTCGTGCGGTGGCTCGTCACGCGGCCTCGGCTCTACGCCGCGGCGCGGTTGTGGTCACGACCGGCCCTCGCCGAGCGGCTGCTGAGCCGGGCCGAGCGGGAGCGCATCGCGGCTCTCGCCGAAGCGGACTTGGTGTTGGGCGTCGGGGGGACGTACCTCGTCGAGAACTACTGGCTCGGACCGACGCTCTTCGAGTTCGGGATGGTGCGCCGGCTGGGGCTACCCTACGCGCTGATGACGCAGTCGATGGGGCCGTTCCGAAAGCCAAGGGTGCGGGCCGCGCTGCGGCGTCTGCTCAGTGGGGCGCGGCTGGTGCTGCTACGAGACGAGGCCTCGCGCCGGCACGTCGAGAACCTGGACGTGGACGTCCGCGCCGAGGTCAGCGCGGACGCCGCCTTTGCCCTCGCCGATGGGGCGCTGCTCCGGCAGGCGCAGGCCGCCGCGTGGCCGGCCGACCGGCCGCCGCGCGTCGCCGTTTCGGTGCGGGAATGGCCCTACTTCGAGACGACGTCAGCAGAGCGCGGCATGGCACACTACGAGGCGAGCATCGCGGCGGCGGTGACGCACCTCGTCCGCGAGCACAACGCCGAGGTCACCTTCCTCTCGACCTGTCAGGGCATCGACGGGTACCGGTATGACGACTCGGCGGTCGCCTCGCGCATCGCCGGGACCCTGACCGAGGCGGTGCGCGCGAACGTGACGGTCGCCCGGGATTACCACCGACCTGAGGCGCTGTTGGAACTGTTGGCCGCGTTCGACCTGGTGATCGCCACGCGGATGCACGTCGCCATCCTGGCGCTGAGTGCCGGGACGCCGGTGCTGCCGATTGCCTACGAGTTCAAGACCCGTGTGCTGTCCGAGCGGCTGGGCCTGGGCGCGTGGGTGCAGGACATCGAGGCCATCCGTCCCGAAGCGCTGGTCGCGGCGGTGGGCGGACTGGTGGAGCACCTTCCCTCGCTCCGGGCGACGCTGTTCGAGCGCGTCGAGGCCGAGCGCGACCGGGCCATGCAGTCGGGTGAGCGCCTGCGCGAGGCCATCGTGTCGGTGGCCGAGCCGCTCGTCGGGATAGGCCGATGAGCGGCGTTGCGCGGCTGGCGAAGCAGAGCGGGGTGTACGCGCTCGGGAATGCCATCGTCAAGGCGGGCGGGCTGTTGCTGCTGCTGCTCTACCTCGACCCGGCCCTGCTGGCGCAGGCCGAGTACGGCCGCCTCGCCCTTCTCGAGACGGCGGCCGGACTCGCGCTGGCCGTCGCCGGGCTGGGGCTGGCGCAGGGGCTGCTGAAGTTCGCCACCGACCCGGCCCACCACGACGAGCGGGACGCGCTCACGTTCACGGCGTGGCTGGGCGTGGTGGCGCTGGCCTTCGCGCTGTGGGGAGGGTTCGCGGTCGCGGCCCGGCCGCTGGCGGCGTGGCTGCTCGACGATGCGGCTCGGGCTCCGCTCGTTCGTCTGGTTGGGGGGTATGCGGCGCTCAAGGTGGTGGGCGCGGTGCCCTACATGGTGCTGCGGATGGACGAGCGAGTCGTGAGCTTCGTCGCCCTGCTCGTAGCCGAGCTGGCCGCGCTCGTCGGCGGAGTCTACTACTTCGTCGCGGTGCGGGGTTGGGGACTGGAGGGAGCCGTCCTCGGGCTGGCGCTCTCGGCGGCGGTGGCGGCGGTACCACCGAGCCTGGTGCTGCTGGCGCGCGTGCCGTGGCGCTTCCGCCCGGCCCTCGCCCGGCGGCTCGTCGCCTTCGGCGCGCCACTCGTCTTCGCCAACTTCGCCAACATCCTGCTCAACACGGGGGACCGGTTCGTGCTCGAGGCGCTGCGGGGCGCGGACGCGGTCGCGGTCTACGCGCTCGCGCAGAAGTTCGGCGGTCTGGTCAATATGCTCTTCGTGCAGAGCTTCAGCCTGGCCTTCGCCGTGCTCGGGCTGAAAGCGCTTGGCAGCCTCGCCGAGGCCGAGGGCGAAGTCGGCGAGCTGCACCGCAAGACGTTCCGCCACTACGCCGTGCTGGCCGGGTGGGGCGTGCTCGGCGTGTCGCTGCTCGCCTTCGACGTGACGGCGGCCATTTCCCCGAACCGGGCCTACCTCGAGGCAGCCCCGCTCGTGCTCCCCATCGGTCTGGGCTTTCTGGCGTACGGCGTCTATTACATCATGATGAACGTGCTCTATGCCGCCGGGCAGACGGGCCGGATCGCGGGAAACGTGCTCGGCGCGGCGCTGGCGAACCTCGTCCTAAACGCCGCTCTCATCCCGCCCCTCGGCGCAATGGGGGCGGCGGCGGCGACCCTGCTCGCCTATGCCGGGCTGGCGGCCGTCACGGCACGGCAGGCGCGTGGGATCGCCCGGATCGCCTTTCCGTGGCGCGTGCTGGCGACGGCCGTGCTGCTCGTAGCCGGGCTGTGGGGGCTCGGGCAACCGGCGGCGGCGTGGGCGACGCCGGTGCGGCTGGGCTGGCGGCTCGGGCTGCTGGCCCTCTACCCGGCGCTCGTGCTCGTGGCCGGCGTCTACACCCGCGCGGAGTTGGGCAGCCTGGCCGCCTCGGCCCGGACTTGGCTGGCGCGGACTGGAGCGCGAAGCTGACAGAGCAGGAGCGGACCGGGAGCCTCGCGTTCCGTTGACAGCATGGACGCGCGGCGTCTATATTCGGCGTGATGGGTGGCCGGGGTCCGGGCTGTCTTCCCTCTTTTCTCACGTAGCACACGAATCACTATGGCAGACGAACTGGGAGCCGCCCTCGGCATGGTCGAAACGCGCGGGCTGGTCGGGGCCATCGAGGCCGCCGACGCGATGGTCAAGGCCGCGCGCGTCAGCCTCGTCGGCAAGGAGAAGATCGGCGGCGGCTACGTCACCGTCATGGTCCGCGGCGACGTGGGGGCCGTCAAAGCCGCCACCGACGCCGGGGCCGCCGCCGCCGAGCGCGTCGGCGAGCTGGTGAGCGTCCACGTCATCCCGCGCCCGCACGCGGACGTCGAGGTGATTCTGCCGGACGGGAATGGCGGCTGACGATTTCGGTGCTGCCCTCGGCCTGGTCGAGACGCACGGACTCGTGGCCGGCGTCGAAGCGTGCGACGCGATGCTCAAGGCTGCGGCCGTGCGGCTCGTCGGACTGGAGCAGACCGTCGCGGCGCTCATCACGGTCAAGGTCGTCGGCGAGACGGCGGCGGTGCAGGCGTCCGTCGATGCCGGCGTCGCGGCGGCCGAGCGGGTCGGCCGGGTCGTCGCGGCGCACGTCATCCCGCGCCCGTCGGCCGAGGTGGTCGCCGCGTTCGTCGGAAACGCGAAGCGCCCGCCCGCGCCACCCGTCGCCGAAACGTCTGGGCTGCGAGACGAGCTAGAGGCGCGCACCGTCAAGGAGCTGCGCGGCCTCGCCCGCGAGCACGCGGACCTGCCGCTCAGCGGCCGGGAGATTTCGCGTGCGACGAAGGACGAACTGGTCGCCGCGCTGCGTGCGCCCTGACCAAACGACAGCCGCCGACCGAAGCGCTGGATTCAGCGCGCGGCCGGCGGCGGCGATGCAGAGCGGCGTGCTTCAGCGGAGCAGCGTGATCTTCGCCACCTGCTGCGCGCTGCCCTGGCGGACGCGCACCACGTAGACCCCGCCCGAGAGCGAGCGGCCGGCCTCGTCCGCGCCGTCCCACCCGAGCTCGACCGTCGAGCCGGCCGAGGCGGCAGCGTCGAGCGCTCGCACGCGGCGTCCCATCACGTCGAAGACCTCAACCTGTACCGACTCGTCCGAGCCGGAGCGCACGGCCACGGTCACCGCTCCGGCCGACGGGTTCGGGTAGAGGCTCTCGATGGCGAGACCCTCAGCCTGCGCCGTGCTCGCAGCGATGGGCAGGCGGGCCGCTTCGTCCTCCAGGCCGGTCACCGTGAGGCGCTGGTTGGCAGCGATATCGCGCAGCACGGTCGGCTCGTCGTCGACGCCGGCCGGCCAGGCGACAACGAGCGAGTCGACGGTCGTGGCGTCGCCGAGGCCGAAGTGGAGCCGGTAGCCGCTCTGCGCGCCCGTCCCGGAGCGGTCCTGAACGGGACGAAGCAAGGTGCGGGTCTGACCGCCGATCGTAGCATAGGCGGTGACGAGGGCACCGACGCCGAAACGGTTGCGGCCACTGGTGCGCTTGACGTCTACTTCGAGCCAGTTGCTTCCGCTCCCCTCCTCGGCACCGCGCCTGCTCGTAGCGCTGGTGGTCGTGTTGCGGTAGAGGAGGTTGCGCTGGGCCCGAAAGAAGGCACCTCGGGAAAGGAAGAGGTCGAGGTCGCCGTCCAGGTCGTCGTCGACGAGCGTGAGCTTGGGGCGCTCGCCGTCGGTTCCGCCGAAGTTCGTGCCGGTGAACTGGCCGGTGCCGTCGCCGAGGTAGAGGGTGGCCACCTCATCGTCCCGAGAGATGACGAGGTCGAGGTCGCCGTCATTGTCCACGTCGCCCCACGCACTCCCGATGGACCCGGCGGGGGCTTCGCCCAGCGCGCCGGTAACCTCAGTGAAGGTGCCGTCGTTGCGGAAAACTTTGGCATTGACATCGGTGTTCGTCACGACGAGGTCGAGGTCGCCGTCGTTGTCGAAGTCGCCCCACGAGCAGCCCTGGCCTCGCCCAAAGTCGACGGTGATGGCGAGGTCGGTCGTGGCGACGAGGGTACCTCCATCATTGAGGAAGAGCTCGTTCGGGAAGTTGAGACTGCTGGTGAGGTACAGGTCTAGGAATCCGTCCTTGTCGATATCGCCCCAGCAGCCGGAGTTGGACTCGAACTGGTTGTCTTCCAGCGCGCTCTCGACGACGATTCCTGTGTTGCCGATGTTTCGGATGAGGACGTTGGGGAAGCCGAGGCCCGGTGACCGCCCGCGGATGAGTGCACCGTCGAGCAGGCCGTCGGCGTCGTAATCGGCGATCAGCACGTCGCGCGTGCTCTCGAAGCGGTCGAGCGGCAGGCGCTTGTAGCGGAAGTTGGTCGGGCCTCGGTTGAGGAACAGCGCGCCGTCCATCAGGCTCGCCGTGACGAGGTCGAGCCGGCCGTCGTTGTCGAAGTCCGCCCACGTCCCCGAGGTCGTTGTGGCACCGGGGTCCTCGTTGGACGCGAAGTTGAGCCGCGTGAACCCGCCGGTGCCGTTGTTTCTGAACAGGTCGTCCGGCCCGGCGGCGTTGTGGGTGACCAGCAGGTCGAGGTCGCCGTCGCCGTCGTAGTCGCTCCAGAGGGCGGAGAGCGACGGCTTTGCGTCGGCTGTGAGCGGGCTCGTGGTGTCTTGGACGAAGGGGCCGGGCTGGGCTAGAGCAAGGCCGGGCATCGCCAGAATGAAGAGGAGCGCGAAGCGGGTCATGAGTCGAGAGGAGGGGTTAGGAGATCAGGTTTTCAAAGTATAGGGAAAGCGATGCGGAATCGCAAAATCTGATGGGAGGATGCGCCGAACCGCTCCTGCGCCGCGAGCGCGCGAGCCAGCGATGGTGCAGGCCGGCTTATCTTTCCAGCTCCTGTCTGCCCTACTGCCATGGCTCTCTCCGATCTATCGGCCTCCGTCTCCGAGCGGGTCCGCCTGTTCCTCGCCGAGCGAGCGCTCCGGCGCGACCGGCCGGAGAACGAGGCGCGACGGCGTTGGACGGCGATCTTCATGTCGGTCGTGGTCGCGTTCGGGCTGTGGCTCACCTTCAGCATGCGGGAGTCGTACTCGGTCGTGGTCGAGATGCCGCTCGTGGTGACCGACCTGCCGGAGGGGCGGGCGCTGAGCCGGCTGCCGCAGCCGCTGGCGCGCGTGACGGTGCAGGGTGAGGGCTGGGACCTGCTCGCGCTGAGCCGCCGTCCGCCGGCCCTCGCCGTGGACGCGCAGGAGGCCCGGCTGGACGTGCTCTCGGCGGCCTCCGACGGGACGCGGCTGCCGCCGGGCGTCTCGGTGCAGAGCGTCGTGCCGGCGGTCGTCGAGCTGGAGCTGGAGCCGCGCATCACGCGCGTGCTCCCGGTCCGCCCGCGCCTCGGGTTCGAACCGGCTCCCCTCTACGAGTTGCTCGCCGAGCCGACCGTGTGGCCGGACACCGTCGTGGTCTCCGGCGCGCGCTCGATCCTCAACAGCCTCGACGCATGGCCCACGCAGACCGTGACGCGCGAGCCGGTGACAGAGTCGTTCACCGAGACCGTGCTGCTCTCGGATACGCTGGCCGGTCTCGTGGAGCTGAGCCTGGGTAACGTCGAGCTGACGGTCGAGGCCGCGCTCTACACCGAGGCCACGCGCGAGCTAGAGGTCCGCACCGAGGGGACGCCGCCGGGGGCCGACCCGGTGCGCCTGATCCCGTCGACGATCACGGTCACGTACCGCGTCCCCGTAGACGAGTTCGACCGAGCGCAGGCGAGCGAGCAGTTTTACGCGACCGTGAACTACGCCTCGGCCATCAACGACACCACGGGGACCGTGCAGCCCCTGCTCAACCTCCCCGACGAGCTGCACCTCCGCGATCCGCGCCCGGAGCCGCGCCGGCTCCAGTACCGCATCCGCGTGGAGTGACGGGAGAGCGGAGTAAAACCGATCAACGTAGCCCTGCCGGTGCGCGCCGCGCCAGGGCCTTCTGTCCTCTGCTCACCGGCCGCCCCGCATGATCTTCCTCGTCCTCGCCGTTGCGTGTAGCCTCGCGATCGCTACGATCTTCAAGCACAGCGAGCGGCGGGAGCTGGACCGGGTGGCGCTGCTGACGGTGAACTATGCCGTCGCCTTCGCCGTGGCCGGTGGGCTGCTGGTCGCGGGGGTGGAGGAAGTCGACGGCGGCTCGGGGATGCAGGCGGGACTGGTGGCACTCGGGGTGTGGACGGGGGCGCTCTTCATCGGCGGGTTCGTCCTGTTCTCGTACGCGATCCGGGTCGCCGGGATGTCGCTGGCGACGGGGGTGATGCGGTTGGCCGTGGCGCTGCCGTTTCTGGCGTCGTGGTGGGTGTGGGGCGAGGTGCCGAGCGCGGCGCAGATCGCAGGCTTGGCCGTCGCCGGGGCCGCCTTCTTCCTGATCGCTCGCCGCGAGGCCCCGGCGTCGGCGGCCCACGTCGCCGGGGTGGGTCCGGCGCGGTCCGGCGCGGGCGGGAGCTGGCGCGTGGCCGGGGTCCTGGCCCTGCTGTTCCTGGCCGGAGGCACGGTAGACATCTCGATGAAGGCCTTCGACGAAGTCTTCGCGGCGACCAACAGCCGGGCGCTGTTCCTGCTGCTGGTCTTCGGCGTGGCGTTCGGGATCGGCTTGGCGCTCGTGGTGGCGCGGGGCGTGCGGACCGGGGCGTGGCCGAGCCGCTCGGCGCTCGGCTGGGGCACCGTGCTGGGCCTCGTCAACTACGGCTCGGCGGAGTTCATTCTCCAGGCCATCGCCCGGCTCTCCGGCCCGTTCGTCTTCCCAGCCAACAACATCGCCATCGTGATCGGTGCCGCGCTGCTCGGCGTCCTCGTCTGGGGCGAGCGCCTTTCGCGCGTGAACCGGCTCGGGCTGGCGCTGGCCGTGGTGGCGCTGGTGCTGATGGGGTGGTGAGGCGTGGAGGGGATGGAATAAAAACCGGAAAAACTACCGAGGCCATCGCGCGGTGCGCCCGGCTTGCTGTCTTGCTGCGAAAAACCCTGGGGGCGGACGGGGCGTATAGGCCGCCATGATGCGATCCCGCCGCCTGCTGCTTGTCCTCGCCGTGCTCCTGGTCGCCGCTGCCCTCGCGCTAGCGATGTGGCTGGCGCGGCCCCGGTGGTCGGTCGAACGCGTCCGCGACGCCGTCGTGACCACGATTCAATCCGAGGCCCCAGCCTCCGACCTCGTGACGGGGCGCGTCTCGATCTCGGCGCGGCGTGAGATCCGCGACCTCGGGCAGTTCTCCTGGCTCCCGTCCTGGCTCGACCTGCCGGGTGTCAACTTCCTCGACGCCGAGGCCCGGGTCGAGGTGACGGGGGAGGCCCTCTACGGGTTCGATGTGCGCGCGCTCACGCCGGACATGATCGAGGTCCACCCCGACGGCACGGTCGACGTCACGCTGCCGGCGCTGCGCGTGGTCGCGGTCGATACGGACCTGGGCGGACTCCGAGTTCAGAGCCAGGAGGGCGTCCTGCGCGGTGGGGCGGCCCGGCAGCTCGAGGGCGAGGCGCTGCGCGACGTGCAACGCCTGCTTCGCCGACAGGCCGAGCGCCACCTCACCGACTCCGTGCAGCCTGCCGTCAACACCGCCGAAGCGCTCGCGGCGATGCTTCGTCCACCGCTCGTGGCTGCCGGGCTGGAGACCCCGCGCTTTCGCTTCCACCTCGGCCCGGACCTGACGCTCGAACCTGGGCTGGAGTAAGACACTCTTTGGGATTCCCAATCGTGGGCTGCGAGCGGCTGCGAAGCGGCCCTCCAGCGTTGCGCTGCATCGCCGAGCCTAGGGGCTCGCCTGCTCCGCGCGCTCGGCCCGCCGCCTCTCACTCGCTCTCGCCTTCTCGCTGCACATCCAAACAGCCTCCAAATGTTCATGGGCGACGAACACCCTCCGTTTCTCGACACCCCCGGCGGGATTATCACCGCTTCGGGCGTGCGCTTCCACACGACGGGCGCGCTGCTGGAGGAGTATGCCGGCCCCGTGCTGGCCGTCGTCCCGCTCGCCACGCTCGTGTCGCGCACCGAAGTGTGGCTGCGTTCCGGGCAGACGCTCGCGCTCTGGACGCTGGCTTTGCTGCTGCTCGCGGTCCCGCCCGTGGCGGCGGTCCTGGCCGCGCTGACGGTGTACCTCGGGTGGGAGACCGTCGGGCCGTCGTTCGTGGGCCGCCGGCTCGTGGCCGTGTTCCGGGTGCTGGACCGGCCACTCGTGCAAGCGGCGCTCTACGTCGCGGTCCTGAGCTGGCTCGGCGCGGAGGGTCGGCTCAGCGCCGTCGGGGCGGGCATCGCCGGGTTCGTCCTTGTGCGGTGGCGGCTGCTGCCACTGGCGCTGCGGCCTACGCTGGCGATCCTGCGCCGCCCGCTCTACACGCTGCCTGTGCCAGACCAGGTGCTCCGCGCCTTCGTCCTCCGCGCCGCCCTGCGCCACGGCATCACCATCCCCCAACTCGACCGGCTCAAGCGCGAACTGCGCGGATAGCGAGCGGGCCGATTTGGATGTCGAGCACGGCGGGAAGACGCTGTCTCAGGTGACTGTCATGTTCAGTCACCCACTACCACCGTGTAGGCTTCGGACGTGCGCGATACTCCAGAAAAATATCTTCGCTTTCTCGCACATCAGGGTACAATCTGAGCGTGTCACCTTCGATTCGATAGGTGAGTGGTCCAGAGATCATCCCGCGCAGTAGAATACTCACAGCCTGCCAGTATCCGTCTCCACACCCTGGACCATAGACTACCCCACGCGACTGAGATAGATAATCGGCTCGCTGCCAAACGAATACCAGCCTGCCCCGCTGCCGCAACTGAGCCCGATAGGCAACTGCCATGAGTTCTCTGGCGCGTGCTCATAGTTGAGAATGTCCGGCCAGGTTGGCGTATCGGAGAAATAGAGATAGGCCGGAGGTGGGTACTGTGGAGACGTCGAGTCTCCGAAGCTATCGTACCACGGTTCCAGTGCTTCCGTGAGGTCCACGCGGTAGGCCGGCGTCTCGATCAACTCCAGCACCCAGAAGGGTCCGACCAGCGGCAGGTCCGCGACAGATTGCTCTGCGACCGGGGGCTCTGCGGTATGTTTCTCCGCAGGGGGTGTGCTCGCACAACCGGCGAGGAGGAGCGTCGCAAGAAGAATCGAGTGCTTCATGCGGCGAGCTCAGCCTCGATCTGGGCGATGGAGTCGCGCAGCTCGGCGGCCTTCTCGAACTCTAGGTTCTCGGCGGCCGTCTCCATCTCGCGCGAAAGCTGGGCGACGAGGTCGCGCTTCTGGTCATCGGTGAGGTACTTCACGACGGGGTCGGCGACGCGCGGGAGCTGGTCGGGGCCGGCGTAGTAGACCTCGCGCTTCTCGTCGTGCGCGGCCTTGTGGTCGGCGATGGCGGTGCCGCGGCGGATCTGCTCGGTGGACTTGGTGACGGTCGTCGGGGTGATGCCGTGCTCCTCGTTGTAGGCGACCTGGAGCGCGCGCCGCCGGTCGGTCTCGTCCATCATCCGCTGCATCGAGTCGGTGACGCGGTTGGCGTACATGATCACCGACGAGTTGGCGTTGCGCGCGGCCCGGCCGGCGGTCTGGATGAGCGAGCGCTCGGAGCGGAGGAAGCCCTCCTTGTCGGCGTCGAGGATGGCGACGAGCGAGACCTCGGGCAGGTCCAACCCCTCGCGCAAGAGGTTGACCCCGATCAGCACGTCGAACGCGCCGAGCCGGAGGTCGCGCAGGATGTCGACGCGGGCGAGCGCGTCGATGTCGCTGTGGAGATAGCGGACGCGGACGCCGAAGCTGTCGAGGTAGTCGGTCAGGTCCTCGCTCATGCGCTTGGTAAGCGTGGTCACGAGCACGCGCTCGGAGCGTTCGACGCGGGTGCGGATCTCGTCGAGGAGGTCGTCGATCTGCCCGTCCACGGGGCGGACCTCGACGGCCGGGTCGAGGATGCCGGTCGGGCGGATGATCTGCTCGACGACGACGCCCTCGGACTTCTCGAGCTCGTAGTCGGCCGGGGTCGCGCTGACGAAGAGCACCTGGCGGTGGAAATCCTCGAACTCCTCGAACGTGAGGGGCCGGTTGTCGAGCGCGCTCGGTAGGCGGAAGCCGTGCTCGACGAGCGAGAGCTTGCGGGCGCGGTCGCCGTTGTACATCCCGCGCACCTGGGGGACCGTGGCGTGGCTCTCGTCGATGGCGAGGAGCCAGTCGTTGCCGTAGGACTGCTGGAAGTAGTCGAGCAGGCAGTGTGGCCGGGTGCCGGGGTCGCGGCCGTCCATGTGGCGGCTGTAGTTCTCGATGCCCGAGCAGTAGCCGACCTCCCTAATCATCTCGATGTCGAAGAGGGTCCGCTGCTCGAGGCGCTGCGCGGCTACCATGTTGCCCTCGTTGCGGAGCACCGCGAGCCGCCAGCGCAGCTCCTCCTCGATGCTGCCGATGGCGCGGTCGAGCTGGTCCTTCGGGGTGACGAAGTGCTTGGCCGGGTAGATGGTCAGCAGGGTCTCCTTCGCCGTCTCCTGCCCGGTCAGCGGGTCGAACGAACTGACGGCCTCGACCTCGTCGCCCCAGAACGCGATCCGGTAGGCCACGTCCTCGAGGTACGCCGGGAAGACCTCGACTACGTCGCCGCGCACCCGGAACGCGCCCGGCTCGAACTCGATGTCGTTGCGCGTATAGAAAATGTTGACCAGGCGATGCAGCAGCTCGTCGCGCGGGACCGTGGTGCCGGGCTGGACCTGGACGACCTGCTTCTTGTACTCCTTCGGGTCGCCGAGCCCGTAGATGCACGAGACGGAGGCGACGATGACCACGTCCCGGCGGCCGGAGACGAGCGCGGAGGTGGCGCGCAGGCGGAGGCGGTCGATCTCCTCGTTGATCGCCATGTCCTTCTCGATGTACGTGTCCGACGAGACGATGTAGGCCTCGGGCTGGTAGTAGTCGTAGTACGAGATGAAGAACTCGACCGCGTTGTGCGGGAAGAACTGCCGGAACTCGGCGTAGAGCTGGGCCGCGAGGGTCTTGTTGTGCGAGAAGACGAGCGTCGGCTTGCCCGTGTTCTGGATGACGTTCGAGAGCGAGAACGTCTTGCCCGTGCCCGTCGCCCCGAGGAGTGTTTGGTAGGGGTCGCCGCGGAAGAGACCCTGAGTCAGCTCGGCGATGGCTCCGGGCTGGTCGCCGGTCGGTCGGAACGGGGCGTCGAGGCGGTACGGCGTGTCAATCTTGGTGATGGACATGAGCGCGGGCGATGGGAGAGTGGCAACCCTGCAACGTAGCGCGCCGGGGTGCCAACGGTGTGGCAGCTATACACAGAAAGAGGCCGGACGCGTTCCACTCGCGCCCGGCCTCCGGTAGATAGACTCTCCTAGATAGACTCTCCTTTCGCTACTCGCCCTGCGCGAGCACGAGCGACGGGGTCACGGGCAGATCGGTCGCTGCCCCGTTGACGACGCCCCCGACCCAACTCGTGAGCGGGACGCCCTCGACCGAGGTGTTGTAGAAGACGTCGCTCAGCAGGAACGTGTGGTCGGAGCCGGGGACGAAGTACGTGCCCGTATTGCTCGGGTAGAAGGCCCGGAGGTCGTAGAGGGCGTCCTCGTACCTCTGCCCGCCGACGTTGCCGAGGAAGGCGCGGATCACGGCGTCGCGCTCGTACGAGAGCACGCCGAAGCTCCGGCCGGGGTTGGTCTGGGCGTAGTACGGAACGACGGCTTCGAGCCCGTCGCCGTTGGGCTTGTTGCAGAGGGCGGCGGGGCAGCCGGCGGGGAGCGCGTCGGTGAGGTTCCAGAGGTCCCGCTACGTCTGCTGGAGGCCCGGCGTGAGGACGTTGTCGGCGCGCGGCAGCGGACCGGAGTCGTCGAGGAAGTCGACCGGGGCCGGGGCGAGGTGGTCAGCGACCAAGCCGTAGGTGCCGACCGTGCCGAAGCCGCCGGCGCTCACGCCCGAGAGCACGACCTGCCGCGCCCGCTGCGCCGGTCGGCCGATCACGCCGAGGAGCGCCTCCACGTTGCGGTAGCCGACGAAGTCCTGCCGCCCAAAGACGCCCGGCACACGTTGGTTCGGCGCACTCCCGCTGTGGACATCGCCAGTGCAGTAGGGGACGTAGACGACATTCCAGGTCAGGAATGGGTTGGCCGGCTCCGTCGTTGAGAACGCACCGAGCTCACCGATGGTGGCGATCTCCGCGTCGAAGCTCGCCTCGCTGTAGCGCCTCGGGTTGAGGAGGCACGACAGGAAGTCGAAGCACGCGCCGCCGCCCTGGAGCAGGATCAGGAGGTCGCGCGAGCCGGCGGCGCGGCGGAGGCCGAAGCCGGTGTCCGAGCCGTCGCGGCACTGCATCCCCAGCGTGTCGATCCACCGCCAGCTCTCGGCCTCGGCCGACGAGAGGGCCGGCAGCAGGGGGCTGTCATCGAAGAGCCCCTCGGAGACGGGGTCGTCGGGTGGGACCGGGCTGGTGCACGCCGCGAGCGTAAAGGCGAAGCCAGCGAGTGGGAGAAAGCGCATGAGACCGAGGAGAGGATTCGATTCGCGCGCAAGGTACGCCCGGCCTCCGACCGGGCATAGGTCTGGCTCTCTGGTGTCTAGCGCTAGAGAATGACTACTGCACCAGACTACTGCACCACGGGCACATTCGTCGCCATGCTGTCGAGGCCCGTCCGTATCCAATCGGTCAGCGACGTGGTGTCGACGCTCACGCCGTAGAGGTTGTTGGTTTGCACAGCGGTATGATCGCTGCCCCCGGCGTAGAAGGTGCCCACGTTCGGGGGAAAGACGTCGCGGAGGCTGAAGAGCGCATCTTCGTAGGCCTGGGCGTCGACCCGGTTGCGGATCGGGATGTCCGTGCAGACCGGGTCGGGCGTGGTGCAGGAGGCGTTGTCGTTGCAGAAGATGCCTCGGATCCCGCAGTCCGCCGTGAACGAGAAGAGGCCGAAGAAGCGGTCCGGGTTGGTCTCCGCGTAGTGCGGGAGGATGTTCTCCAGCCCGTCCCCGTTCGGCTGGGCGCAGTCGAGGCACCCGTCTGGGATGACGCTCGGGAAGATGGCGCGGCTGTCGAGGTTCCAGAGGTCGCGCCAGAACTGCTGAAGCTCGGGGGCCAGGACGCTGTCGGGCTCGAGGAACGGCCCGGAGTCCCCGAGGTAGTGCACCGGGGCCGGCGCGAGGCGGTCGGCGACCAAGCCGTAGGTGAAGACGGTTCCGAATGCCCCCGCGCTCGTCCCGGTGAGCACGACGCTGTCGACCGCCGTCGCCCCGCGCGCGGCGATGAAGTCGAGGAGGATGTCCATGTTGCGGTAGCCGACGAAGTCCTGCTCGCCTTCTATGTTGGGGACGCTCACGCCCGTCGTGTCGCCGCCGTGGTAATCGCCAGTGCAGTAGGGGACGAAGACGACCGTCCAATCCAGAAACGGGTTCTCCGGGTTGTCCGGCGAGAAGATGCCCGAGGTGCCGTTGCGGCTGGTGGTCGCGTTGACGAAATCGTTGTAGAAGGCGGTCTCAGAAGCACTGGAAGGGGTGAAGGCGCAGTTCGGACCGAAGCAGCCGCCGCCGCCCTGGAGGTAGATCAGCAGGTTGTTCTTGGCACCGGGCCGGAACCCGAAGCCGGTGGCGGAGCCGTTGCGGCACCGCATCCCGATGTCGCGGGGTGCGCCCGGCACGGGGCTTGATCCCCGGGGGCCGGCCCACCGCCATCGCCCGGCCCGGACGCCGGCAAACAGGTCGGAGTCGCTGAACTCTATGCTAGGCTCCTCTAGCTCTCCGGTGACGGTAGATGAATCGCAGGCGGCGAGGACGAAGATGAGACTGAGGACGAGGTAAAGAAAGAGGTGGCGCGTGGGATTGGGGACCATACGGGGGATCATTAGGACGGAGGCGTGGAGGAAAGGGGGCCTAACATAAATCCAACCTCAGCCTTTTCAAATATTCCGCCTCCGGCCCCGGCAGTTCTTCACATTTCAAAACCGTCTCAGAGGCATCCCCCCGAGGGCCAGCTATAGCCGTTTTCGGCACGGGCTGCGGCTCGAACAGGCCGCCCCCGATTGCGCCTCATCGCGGCACCGTCGCGCTGTAGCGGGGTACCTTACTCTCATGCAGTACTGGATCTGGTCCATCCGCCCCGAGCACTACCCGGCGTTCGTTCGCACGGGCACGTTTGCCGTGCGGCGCGTGGGGCGAAAGGCCGTGCAAGCAGTCCGTCCTGGGGACCGGATCGTGGCGTACCTCTCGGGCCGGCGCGTCGTGGCCGGGTTGTTCGAGGCGACGGGGGCGGCGTTCGAGGACGCGACGGCGATCGTCCCCGGCGGGGCTTACCGGCACCGCGTCCGCGTTCGGCCGCTCGCCACTCTCAACGAGGAGGTGTGGGTCGGGTACGACGCCTTCGCCGGCAAGCTCGCCGTGCTGGACGAGTACGCCGGTTTCGGCGAGCCCGACAAGCAGTTCCGGGCCGTCGTGCAGCGCGTCGTCCATCCGCTGCCGCCGGTCGATGGGAAGGTGCTGGAGTTCCTCATCCGTGCCCGGGAGGGGACCGATGCCGAGGCGGTAATGGCGGCCTACGAGCGGCTGCGTCAGCACGGCGACGAAGACCGGCCGCCGGTCCTCCGCGAGCCGCAAGCCGCTTACCGGGCTCCGAGCCTGGACGGCTGGGACCGCGCCGCCGCGCTCGAGCGCCTGACCGAGACGGTCGAGGCGCGCGGGTTCGTCTACCAGCCGTGGCAGGTCGCGGCCTACGTGACGGCGCTTCGGACCAAGCCGTTCGTGCTGCTGGCCGGCGTCACCGGCGTCGGCAAGTCGCGCCTGCCCGTGCTCGTCGCCGAGGCGACCGGCGGGGCGGCCCACCTCCTCCCGGTCCGCCCCGACTGGACCGACAGCGCCGAGGTGCTCGGCTACACCGATCTGCAAGGCACCTTTCGGCCGGGGGCGCTCTTGACCGCCGCGCGGCGCGCCGCCGATGCGCCGGAGCGCTACGCCGTCGCGGTGCTCGACGAGATGAACCTGGCGCGGCCGGAGCACTACCTCGCCGAGGTGCTGAGCCGGATCGAGGGCCGCCGCCCGGCGGACGGCGGTGGGTTCGAGAGCGCGCCGCTCGTCCCGGCGCGGCCGGAGCGCCTGCCGCCGAACCTCGGCCTCGTCGGGACGGTGAACATGGACGAGAGCGCCTTCGGGTTCAGCCGCAAGGTGCTCGACCGGGCGTTCACGCTGGAGCTGTCGGACGTAGACCTCGGGACCTGGCACGCCGCGTCGGCCGATGGGGGCGAGTCGGGGCCGTGGCCCGTGGCGGCGTGGTGGCCGCGCGCCGCGACGCTGGGCGGACTGAGCGAGCTAGGCGAGGCCGAGGCGGCAGCGGTCAACCGTGTCGTCCGGCTTCTGACCGAGGCCGATGCGCTCCTCGCCCCGGCCGGTCTGGGGATCGGCTACCGGCTGCGCGACGAAGCCGCGCTCTTCGTCCTCCACGCCGCCGAGACGCCGGCCGCGTTCCGCACGCGCGACGGGGTGCCGCTGGACCCGCTGGACCTCGCCCTGTTCATGAAGCTGCTGCCGCGCATCGCAGGCGGAAACCGGAGCGTCCGCCGCGCCCTCCTCGCCCTCCTCGGCTGGGCTGCGGAGGGCACGGCTTACCGCTCAGAGGACGACGCCCGCGACGCCGTGGCGACGTGGGAGCAGCGCGGACGCCCATCTGCGCTCGCCGAGGCCCGCTTCCCGCGCACCGCCGGCCGCCTCGCCCTGATGACCGACCGCCTGCTCGCGGATGGCTTTGCCTCGTTCTGGGAGTGACGCGGAAGGAATGGAGGGAATGGAGGGAATGGAGGGAATGGAGGGAATGGAGGGAATGGAGGGAATCAAAGAAAACCCAGAAAGGTAGCCCCGCTGTCGCGATTCGGACCGCATCTGCTTCCTGCTCACCGCGCCCCCGTCGTCATGCTCTTCTCCATCGCCACGGACCGGGTGCGGCTCGTGTGGAGCGGGCCGCCCGCGCTGCCGGACGCGACGGCTCCGCCCGGTCGCCTCACGGTGGAGACGCTGCGCGCGGGGGCCGCAGCCCAGGTCGAGGGTGGTCTCTCGCTGCGGCTGGCCGAGCAGACGCGCTACCACGTCTTTGTGACGAGCGGAACGGGAGAGCCGGTCGAGCTCCGCCACCGCGATCCGGTGGTGCTGGGCGGACTGCGGTACGAGGACGAGGGGCGCATCGCGGCTGGACCGGTAGACTTCGGCGGGCAGGTGGGGCAGAGCCGGTTCGCGGTCGCCGTCGGAGGCGTGGAAGAGCTCGCCTTCGAGGTGGAGGTGGGTCCGACGAAGCTGTCGCACGGCGAGGTGGAGCGGATGCGAGCGGAGATCGACGAGGCACTCGCCGGGCTGGGCTTCGAGTACCTCCGCGCGACGCAGACGGCGGCGGCCGAGGGCACGTCGGTGCCGGGCCGGGCGACGTGGCTGACGCTCCTGCGGCGCGCTCTCCCCAACCTCGAGGCCGCCCTTCGGCACGTCGCCGCTCGCCCGCACCGGGACCTGAGGCGCGAGGCGTCGCCGGTTCGCGCCGAGCGCGTGCAGCGCCCCGATGCCTCGGTGCTGCGGGCCGTCCGGCTCGGGCGCGGGAGCGGGAGCGGGCAGCGGTTGCACGACGGCTACCCGGTTCGCTCTGTGCTCCCGACCCGCCGCGCCGACCTTACGCTAGACACGCCGGAGCACCGCTGGCTCCGCGCCCGCCTCGCCGCCGCGCAGCGCGCTCTCGCCAGGCTCCACGCCGACGAGTCGGGGCGATCTCCCTCGTCCCGCCGCCTCCGCCTCTTGGCGGATCTGACCAACGCGGAGGACCGCCTCGGCCAGTTGCTTCGCCTCGGTCCGCTCGCGGCTGCCCGGCTCGGCGCGCCTCCTCTGCCGACGCCTCGGCTCGTCACGGCACCGGGCTATGCGGAGGCGTACACGGCGTGCCGGGTGCTCGAGCTCAGCCTCGTCCTCGCCGACGGGCCGGTCCCGCACGCGACAAAAGACCTCGGTCTGCTCTACGAGCTGTGGAGCTACCTCACGGTCGTCCGCACCGTCGCCGACCTCGTCGGACAGCCCGTGCCGGCCGCCGCGTTTTTCCGGGCCGAGCACCGGGGCGTCCGGCTGCTGCTGCGGCGCGGGCGGCGGCACGGGGTCGCGTTCGAGAGCGAGGGGCGAACGGTCCGGCTGGCTTACAACCCGCGCTTCTCCGCCCGCGCCGGCCTGCTGGCGCAACGCCCGGACATTCTGCTGACGGTCGAGGCGGCGAGGCAGAGGCAGCGCTACGTGCTCGACGCCAAGTACCGCCGCGATGACCGGCCCGGCTACGCCCGGCGCTTCGGGGCACCCGGCCCACCAGAGGAGGCCCTGGGCGCGCTGCACCGCTACCGCGACGCCATCGTCGGGAGCAGCGGCGAGCGGACCATCGCCGAGGCCGTGGCCCTCTACCCGTTTGGTGCCGACGAGGGCTTCGCCGAGAGTCGGCTGTGGACCTCCACCGAGCGGATCGGCGTCGGAGCCGTGCCCCTGGTGCCGGGGGCGACGGGCTGGCTGGAGCGGTGGCTGCGGCGTGTGCTTGGCGAGCAGGCTGAGGGGTAGGATTCACTCGGGTCGGCGCTGCCAACTAGACCGACCGGAACCGACTTCGCCTGGTCACATTTCTGCTTACAAAAAACTTGATATGTATTTGGCACTGGCACATCCATTGTTTTATCTTGTCGTTAGCATCCCCGCCGGAGTTAGACGCTCAACTCTGTTAACATTATAGAATACAACACGCTCCAGGCTGAGGTAGCGTACGAGAGGGCGACCACGGTGGGTCACTTCCCTATCTAGCGTCTAGAGGTCCGCGAGGCGTCAATCCGACCGCTCCCGCCATCAGTTCGCCGCTGTCCCCCCTGCCGCCGCCTTCTGCATCGGAGCGCTGCCCGTTGTAGTGCTGGCTGCGTACACCCTGCTGCTGGTCGCCCCGCAGACCAGGGAGCACGCGCTCTGGCTCGGACGAGAGAACCACCCGGTAGAGTTGGTGACCTTTGCCGCGCTTCTCGTCGGGAGTGTCTGGGCGATGGTGCTCGCTTGGGCGTGGTACAAAGAGGCGGCTCCTCGTCTACAGGTCGTCCTGATGGCGCTCTTTGGGATCGGGCTGGGCGTCGTGGCGATGGAAGAGATCGCGTGGGGACAGGAGTTCTTCCACTTTGCGACCCCGGAGGGACTCCGCGACATCAACCTCCAGGGGCAGACCACGCTGCACAACATCAAGGGTTTTCACGGGCACGCGAGGCTCCTGTACATCGTCTTCGGTCTCGGGGGCCTAGCCGCGTACCTCCCCCGTGCGCTCGACCTTGACCTGCCTTCGCTCAGAGCGCTCACCCCCTCTCGGCTCGTCGCGCCCTACTTCGTGACGATCGCGCTCTCCGGGCTCGCCAAGCTCTACATCCAAGGGCCAAGTGCGCCCCTGACGTACCGGCATTGGTTCCGGGAAACCTCGGAGGTGATCGAGATGCTCATTGGGCTGGCGGGGCTTCTCTACGTGGCGACCCAGTGGTACGCGGTCCGCGCTGACCAGAAAGCGACGGCTCCTCCTCCGCCTGAGGGTCCAGACGAGAGGGGAGGGCGGCGCGTGCGCGGTCACGACTTCTACCTCGCAGAGCGCGCAGAGGCGGACCGGCCCTCGGCAGTCGCACCATAGTCCCAGACCTCACCCCGTGGGGGGACGGAGTCAAGGCTCTTGGGCCGGCGGCAGCTCGTCGAGCGGGGCGTCCATCGGCGGCGAGTAGACCGAGTCGACCGGGCGTGCCACCGGGGCGGGCGTCGGGGCGGGGGTCGCGTCCGAGATGCGGACGAGCAGGAGCGGGTCGCCGGTGCCGAGCGGGCGGAGCAGGAGCGAGTCGCCGCGCAGGGTCGGCCGCAGCGTCTCGGCGTCGAACTCGGTGCGGATCTGGAGGGTCGAGTCGTCGACGAAGTCGTAGGCCGCGTTGATCGTCGAGGCCGGGCCGAGGGAGCGGGGGCGGCTGATCTGGAGGGTGCCGTCGCCGCCGAAGATGTAGCGCTGGCCGTTGCGGTTGAACGAGCCGGCGTCGCCCGTGACCTCCCACGTGCCGACGAGCGGGGCGTCGTCTGGGGCGGGCGGGTCCTCGGCCGCGCAGGCGGCGAGCAGGAGGAGGACGGACGCAGCAGCGAGGGGCAGGCGGTGCATGGCGGGCAGAAGAGAAACGAACGCGGCGAGGTGGTAAGTTACGCCGCCTCCCCCGTCGGCTCCCGCCCCCCACCTGGTTCTCTATGCCTGTCGATACGCCCGTCACCCTCGTCCTGCTCGCGGTCAACGTCCTGGTGGCGGCCTACACCTTTTTCTCGGACCCGTCGCTGCTGGACCGCTGGGCGTTCCGCCCGGTGCGCTTCCTGCAAGGGGAGTACGGCCGCCTCCTCACGGCGGGGTTCGTGCACGTCGGCCTGGCCCACCTGGCGTTCAACATGATCACGCTCTACTTCTTCGGGCCGCTGATCGAGGGGCTGCTCGGGCCGGTGCGGTTCCTGACGGTGTACTTCGGCTCCGAGATCGCGGCCAACCTGATGACGCTCGCCAAGCACAAGGACGACCCGGGCTACTCGGCGGCCGGGGCGAGCGGCGCGATCTCCGGCGTGCTGTTCTCCTTCTGCCTCTTCGCGCCCCTGGAGCTGATCTACCTGTTCTTCGCCATCCCGATGCCGGCGATCCTGTTCGCGGTGCTCTACGTCGCCGCGTCGGTCTACGCCTCGCAGCAGGGCGGCGGCCGGATCGCGCACGAGGCGCACCTCGGCGGCGCGCTCGGCGGCCTGGTGCTGACGGTGCTGGTCTACCCCGCCGCGCTCTCGATCTTCCTCCGGCAGCTCGGGCTGTAGGATTGGATGATTGAGTGGATAGTTGTTCGTGGCTCTTGGGCAGAACCGTGGGAGTCAACACCCACCCCTAGCCACTCACAACCGACCACTAACCACTTGCCCCAAGCGCCTCGGTCAGCGCCGACCAGTCGTCGAACACGAAGACCTCCGGGTGCGCGTCCCCGCGAAACCACGCGACCTGCCAGCCGGCTGCGAGTCCGCCCTCGACGTCCGAGTGCAGCGAGTCGCCGACGTAGAGAATCTCGCCCGCCGCGACGCCCGCCGCCTCGGTCGCGTGCGCGAAGATTGCCGGGTGCGGCTTCATCACGCCGACCTCCTCGCTGACGACGACCGCCGCCGCCCGCTCGCGGAGCGCGGGGAACCGGTCGAGTTTGGCGTGCTGCACCTCGGCGAAGCCGTTCGTCAGGAGGCCGACGGGCAGGCGCTCGGCGATGGCGAGGAAGGCGGCCTCGGCTCCGGGCATCCACGTCCAGCGCTCGGCATAGCGGTCGAGGTAGGCCGCGCCCAGAGCCGCCGGGTCGAGGTCGAGCGCGAGCGCTTGGCAGAGCCGCTCGAAGCGGAGCCGCTGCACGTCCTCCCGCCCGATCTCGCCCGCCGCGTACTGCCGCCAGAGCGGCGCGTTGTGCGCGTGGTAGGTCGCCTGCACGACGTCGGCCGCGTGACGCTCGAAGCCTGCGAACGCCGCGCAGCAGTCGGCGAGCGCGGCGCGCTCGGCCGCGCGGTGGTCCAGGAGCGTGTCGTCGAGGTCGAAGTAGACGAAGCGGGGGGACATGAGGGTGGTTCGTTGTGAGTAGATAGTGGTGAGCACTAACTCCTACGTTTCGGCTCGAGAGCAGCTATCCACTATCTACGAACCAAGCCCCATCTCCAGCATCGCGTACTCCTTGTCGCGCACCGCCCCGAGCTTCTCGAGCGAGTTGACGAGCGGGGTGTTGACGTCGAGCACCCAGCTCAGCTCGCAGGCGTCGTAGCCGGCGGCCAGGCCGTGGCGGATCGTGGCGTCGATCACGACGGCGTCGAAGCCGCGCCCGCGGTAGCTCGGGTGGACGCCCATAAACGGCATCCGCAGCTCGTAGACCGCGCCGAGCTTGGCGTAGGCCAGCAGCTTCGGCAGGCCGAGCGGGAAGAGCCGCCCGCTCGGGACGTGCTTCAGCGCCTGGTTCAGGTTCGGGATCGAGGCCGAAAAGGCCACCGGCTCGACGCGCCCGTCCGGGTGGGCCATCTCGAGGAAGTAGATCAGCTCGGGCTCGACGATCTGCTTGAGGTCCTTGGCGAGGTGGTCGAACTCGGGCTCGGTCATCGGGACGTGGCCCCAGTTCTCGGACCACGCCAGGTTGTAGAGCTGCATCGCCAGGCGGGCGTCCTCGAGGTAGCGGCTCATGTCGATGGTGCGGAGCCGCAGGCCAGGGTTGCGGCGCATCACGATCTCGGCCCCGCGCCGGAGCTTGTCCTTGTTGACGTAGGCCTCGTGGACGTAGTACGCCCACATCGTCATCGCCCGCTCGAAGCCGTAGCGCGCCAGGAAGTCGACGTAGTACGGCGGGTTGTAGGGCATCAGGATCACCGGCTCGCGGTCGAACCCGTCGACGAGCAGCCCGGCGGTGTCGTTCATCGAGGGGTTCGTCGGGCCGCGCACGCCGGTCAGGCCGCGCTCTTTCAGCCAGGCGGCCGCCGTGTCCAGGAGCGCCTCGGCCACGGCGTAGTCCTCGACGCACTCGAAGAAGCCGAAGAAGCCGACCCCGTCGTCGTACTTCTTCAGGTGCATCCCGTTGACGATCGCCGCGACGCGCCCGACGACCTCGCCGCGCGCGTCTTCGGCCAGGAAGAGGGCGACCTCGCCGTGCTCAAAGAACGGGTTCTTGTCCTCGCTCAGGACCTTCTTCTGGTCGCCTCGCAGCGGCGCGACCCAGAACGGGTGCCCGGCGTAGTGCCGGTACGGAAAGTCGATGAACCGGCCCTTGTCCTTGCCCGAGGTGACCGGACGGATGGTGACGGGCCGGGACAGCAGGACGGTCTCGCTCATGGCAACGCGGAGGGCAGGGTGAACGACGTAGGGGCGACCGGCCGGTCGCCCCTACGGGATGGCGGTGACGGAGGGTCCTACTCAGTCGTGCTGCCCGTTGACGGCGAGCTGTCCGTTCGGGCCGCCCGCCCCGTTCGCGCCGATGACGCCGTGGCGGAGCCCGACGCGCTCGAAAGCGCCGAGGATGAAGTCGAGGTCCTCGGTGGTGTGGGTCGCCATGTAGCTCGTCCGCATCAGCGACTGCCCCTTCGGGACGGCCGGCGGGATGACCGCGTTGACGAAGACGCCCTCGTCCAGCAGGTCCTTCCAGAACTGGAAGCACGTCATCATGTCGCCGACGACGACGGGGATGATCGGCGTCTGGCTCGTCCACACGTTGAAGCCGAGGCTGCGGAAGCCGTCGCGCATGTAGGTCGAGATCTCCTCGAGCCGGGCGAGCCGCTCCGGTTCCTCCTCCAGAATGTCGAGGCAGGCGAGGACGGTCGCCACGTTCGCCGCCGGCATGGAGGCGCTGAAGATGTGGGTGCTCGCGGCGTGGCGGATGAACTCGGTGACGCGGTGGCTGCCGACGACGAAGCCGCCGAGCGAGGCGAAGCTCTTCGAGAACGTGCCCGTGACCAGGTCCACGTCGGCGCGCAGCCCGAACACGTCGGCCGAGCCGCGGCCCCCGTCGCCGACGACCCCGATGGCGTGGGCGTCGTCGAGCATCAGCGCGGCGTCGAACTCCTGCGCCAGCGCGACCAGCTCGGGGATCTTGGCGAGCTTGCCGTTCATCGAGAAGACGCCGTCGGAGACGATCAGCTTGCCGGCCTCCGGGCGCTCGGCGTGGGCCTTCTCCAGGAGCTTGCGGAGGTGGGCCGTGTTGTCGTGCCGGTAGCGGATCGTCTCGGCGAGGCTGGTCTGGGTGCCGGCGACGATGCAGGCGTGGTTGTCCTTGTCGCTGAAGATCAGGTCGCCCTTGCCGGCCAGGGCCTGGATGACGCCCTGGTTCGTCATGTAGCCCGTCGAGAACAGGACGCAGTTCTCCTTGCCCATGAACGCCGCGAGGCGGGCCTCGAGCTCCAGGTGGAGGTCGAGCGTGCCGTTGAGGAAGCGGCTCCCGGTGCAGCCCGTGCCGTACTTGGCGATGGCGTCCTGCGCGGCCGCGACCACGCGCGGGTGGTTGGTCAGGCCGAGGTAGTTGTTCGACCCGGCCATGATGACCTTGCGCCCACGGACCACGGCCCGCGTCCCCTCGGCGACCTCGATGGGCCTAAAGTACGGGTAGAGCGACGCCTCCTTGACGAGGGCGTAGTCGCCCTGGGGCTCGAAGAACCGGCGCGTCTTGGCGAAGATGGGCCGCCCGGTGGACGGCGCGGACGCCTCGGCCGTGGGGGTTTGGCGGGGCCGCTTGGTGAGGTCGGGCAACGTCATAGGCGCTCTCGCGTGTCGTTCGGCCGCATAATCTGCCCAAGCTACGGCGCGGCCGTCAGGGGGCCGGGCAAGATACCATGAAACGGGATCACGCCGCCGCGCCGGCCGGCACGCGGCGCGCCTCGCGGCCCTGGTTTCGCCGCCGCAGCACCACTTCGATGGCATCGGCGGCGCGCGCGTTCCCAACGGCCCCGCCGGGCGGCCGGCACCGCGCCGCGCGCAGAAACCGCTCGACCCGCCGCGCCGAGAGCCGGCCGAAGACGGCCTCGCCCCGGCCGGTCTGCTCGAGGGCGAGGGCGTTGAGGGTCTGCTCGAAGAAGCCTCGGTTCGGCAGCGCCAGGACCGGCTTGCCGAGGTGCAGCGCCTCGGAGACGAGCGTGAACCCGGCCGTGCAGACCAGGGCGCGGCACGCCGTGAGGTCGCGCACGAACCCGGCCCGCGACGCCGGCCGGAACGTCAGGTTGGCGAACGCCGCCGCCGGCTGCGGGAGGTTGTAGACCACGAACTCGGCGTCCGCCGCCCCGAGTGCCCGGAGCAGCCGCGCGTTCCCGGCGGGATGGTTGACGTAGACGAGGACGGGTCCGGTGCTCGACGGCTCGGCGGCGCGCACGTCGGCTCGGAGGATGGGCGGCAACACCTCGGCTTGCCTGCCTGCCCGATGCCGGAAGTCGGAGAAGGTCGGAACGAGCATCCGGTCGAAGAGCGCGCGCGGCGCGATCGCGTGGACGCCGAGCCGGGTCAGCGCGGCCGAGGCGCAGTGCCGGGGCGGAACGGGGACGACGGTCTCGGTCAGGACGTGCTGCCGGGCGAGCGCGACGGCCGGGATCCCGAGCCGCCGGGCCGCGCGGGGCGCGAACGGCTCGAAGTCGGACACTACGACGTCCGGGGCGAGCTCGCGCACGCGCTCCGCGAGGTCCTCGACGAGGGCGGGTAGGCGCAGGGCGAGCGGCGCGTTGTGCCACGCCGAGGCCCAGAGCCGGACGCGGTTGCCCCGGACGATCTCGCGCGGGGCCGGGACCTCGACGACCGGCTCCGCCTCGCGCAGCCGCGCCGCCGCCTCGCCCCCGCAGCAGAACACGACCTCGTGCCCCCGCTGTCGCAGGTCGTCGGCCACGGCGAGCGAGCGCGACGTGTGGCCGCGCCCCTGTCCGTTGAGCGCGTAGAGAATCCGGGCCACGGGCGGAGGGGAAGAGGAGGAAGGAAAACGGGAGGGCATCCTGAGCCGTGGCGCTTCACGCCCGGCGCTCGGGCCTCGGTCACACGCTGCTGCGCCGGAGCAGGACGAGGAAGAAGGGCACCCCGCACAGCGCCGTTAGCACGCCGACCGGCAGCTCCTGATCCGCCAGCAGCGTCCGCGCGGCGAGATCGGCCCAGATGAGGAAGAGCGCGCCCGCCGCGAACGAGAGCGGCACCACGCGCCGGTGCCCGACGCCCACCACGAAGCGCACCGCGTGCGGCACGATCAGCCCGACGAACCCGATGATCCCGCTCGCCGCCACCAGCACGCCGGTCACGAGGGCCGCCAGCCCGATGAGCGCGCGCTTCAAGGCCTCGACCGGAACGCCGAGGCTTTGCGCCGGCTCCTCGCCGGTGAGCAGCGCGTCGAGCGGCCGGGCCAGCGCCCACAGCGCGGCCCCCCCCAGGGCGGACGCCGCGGCGGGGAGCGCGACCTCGCTCCAGGTCGTCCCGGCGAAGGAGCCCAGCAGCAGGAAGAGGACGGTGCGGATGCGGTTCGGGTCGGGCGAGGCGAAGGTCACGAAGGCCGTCACCGCCGCCAGAAACGCCGACACCGCGACGCCCGCCAGGAGCAGCCGCGCCGTCGAGACTCGGGTTCCCTGCCGGGCCACGAGGTAGACCACGAGCATCGCCCCGAGCGCGCCGAGGAACGCCGCGAGGTTGAGGGAGAGCACGCCTGCCACGGCCGGCGGTAGGAAGCCGAGGTAGAACAGCGCCACGCCCGCGCTCGCCCCGCTCGACACGCCGAGGATGTACGGCTCGGCGAGCGGGTTCCGCACGAGCGCCTGCATCGCTACGCCGATCACCGCCAGGCCGCCGCCGACGAGCGCCGCCAGGAGCACGCGCGGCAGCCGCAGCCGCCACACGATCACGTCGGCCACCGCGTCCGGTGCGCGCACCGCTCCGGCCGTCAGGCGGTGTCCCACGGCCCGCGCCACGTCGGCCAGGGCCACGTCGGCGCTGCCCAGGGCGATGGCGACCGCCGCCGAGAGGGCGATCGCTGCGGCGAGGCCAAGCCCGAGGAGGACGCTTCGGCTCATCGCGGCCGGTCAGGAGATCGGGAGAGGGCCTCCCCCTCGGGCCGGAGCACGCGCGCTAGCTCGGCGACCCCGTCGACCAAGCGCGGGCCGGGGCGCAGCAGCAGGTCCGGGTCGAGGCTGTAAACCCGCCCGGCGGCGACGGCCGGCACGGCCTCGAACGCCGGGTGGAGCTCGAGAAACCGGCGCACGTCGTACGCCTCGCCCCAGCCCCCGACGATCACCTCCGGGGCGGCCTCCAGGACGAACTCCTCCGACAGCGTCACCGCCTCGCCGTCGAAGCGGGCGGTCACGCTCTCCCCGCCGGCAGCGCGGACCAGCTCCTGCGTGTAGGACGCCCCGCCGAACGCGAACAGCGTCTCGTCGCCGATCAGCAAAAGCGTCCGGGGCCGGGGCCCGCCGTCGGCCCGTTCCTCCAGGGCCTGCATCGCCGCCTCGAACGCCGCCGCCGCCTCGTCCGCCTGCCTCTCGGAGCCGACCAGCGTGCCGACGGTGCGGAGCGCACGGGGCACATCGTCGAGCGCGTCGAACGAGAGGAAATAAGTCGGGATGCCGGCCTCGGCGAGGGCGCGGGCGTCGTCGGGGTTGTTGACCTCGGCCGTGGCGAGCACGAGGTCGGGCCGGAGCGCGACGACGGCCTCCACGTCGAGCGGGTACGTCCCGAAGCGCGGCAGCGCCTCGACGGCCGGCGGGTAGTCGTCGGCCTGACTCGCCCCGACGAGCACGGATTCACCCCCGGCCGCGAAGAGGAGTTCGGTCAGGTTCGGGGCCAGCGTCAGGACGCGCTCAGCCGGGGGGCTCAGGTCCACGCCTCGGCCGAGGTCGTCCGTGAGAGCCGCCGGCGGAGCCTCGCGCTCGGTGCACCCGGCGAGCAGCAGCAGCAAGCAAAAGAGGAAGCGCATCGGGGAAGAGACAGGCGGGGCCGGGGAAGGTACCCCACGAGTCCGCGCGACGCCGAAGGCCCCGGCGGCCTTCTGGTCTCGCTCCGTAGCTTGGCACCGACCCGCCCGCCGCCCGATGCCCGTCCGCTCGCTCGCCGTCATCCTGAATCCTGCCGCTGGAAACGGGCGTGCCGGCCGGGCGCGCGCCCCGCTCCAGAAGGCCCTCGACGCCTCGGGGGCCCGGTTCGAGCTGCTCACCACCGAGCGGCCGAACCAGGCCTCCCAACTCGCCCGACGCGTAGCGGCGCGCTTCGATGCCGTCGTCGCGGCCGGGGGCGACGGCACGGTGCGGGAGGTCGCCGCCGGCGTGCTTGGCACGGGCGCAGCGCTCGGCGTGGTCCCGCTCGGCACGGGCAACGACTTCGCCCGGCTGCTCGGGATGCCGACCGGCCCCGGTGCGGCCGTGGGCGCGCTGCTCGACGCCCCGGCCGTACCCGTCGATGGCGGTTTGGTGCGCTGGCGCGAGCGCGACTCGGTGCACCGGCACGAGGCGGTCTTCGTCAACGCCGTGGGGGTCGGGTTCGACGCGCTCGTGGCGGCCGAGGCCGCGCGCTCGAAATGGACGCGCGGCCTCTCGGGCTACATCGCGGCGGTCGCTCGGACGCTGCGGGCCTGGCCGCAGCCGGAGGTCGAGGCGCGGGGCGTCGGCGCGGACGGCGAGGAGTGGGACGTCTACACCGGCCACTTCTTCCTCGCTGCGGTCGGCAACGGCACCTCCGTCGGCGGCGGCTTCCGCCTGACGCCGGACGCCCGGATCGACGACGGGCTGCTCGACCTGTGCTTCGTCGCCGGGCCGCTCTCGCTAGGGCGCATCGTCCGCGTCCTGCCCTGCGCCATCCGGGGCCGCCACCTCTCGGAGCCGGAGGTCCGCTCGGGGCGCGTGCGCCAGGTCTCGCTCCGGTCCGCCTCGGGCCTCCCCGTCCACGCCGACGGGGAGGTGCTGACGCGCGCGGCAGTGACGGTCGCGGTGGAGGTCGTGCCGGCCGCGTTCCAGATGCTGCGGCCGGTGCGCCGGTAGGCGCTGGCCGCTCCGCCCTCCAGTGCCCTAAGTCTAGTTCCCTGAGTCTAGTGCCCTGAGTCCATCTCGGCGCGGAGGCTGCTCAGGCCGGAGCCTTGCAGCACGAGGCACGCGAACCCGACCGTCACGTAGAGCACGAGCTGCGCCGCGTGCGAGAGCACGGCGTAGGCCGTCGCCGGGGCCGAGGCCACGGCGAAGAGGCCCTCGAGCGTGCGGATCGTGATGTAGTGGTACGACCCGATCCCGCCCGGCGACGGCACCGCGACCCCGACGGCTCCGACGACCAGCAGCACCCATGCCTCGCCCAGCCCGAGGCCTTCGATCCCGAGCATCGGCAGCGGGAGATAGGCCATCAGCAGGTAGCACCCCCACATCCCGGCGGTCGTCCCGAGGATCCCGAGCCGGCGCTTGGTGCGGAGCACCGAGACCAAGCCGTGCCTAAACGAGCGCAGCGTCGACGACACGCGCGCCGCCAGGCCCTCGGAGCGCGCGCTCCGCCGGAGCACCGCCAGGAAGATGGCGACCAGCCCGGCCGTGACCAGCACCGCGCTCGTCCCGATGATCCACCACGCCACCGGCGGCTCGCGCAGAAACGCTGCGGCCGGCTCGAAGAGCGGCGCGAGCGCCGCCATGTCGTCGGCCATCAGCACGAACGCCCCGAGGATCGCCAGCACGAGCGTCAGCACGTCCACGATCCGCTCGGCCACGACGGTCCCGAAGACGCCCGAGAACGGGAGGCGCTCCTGCGCCGCCAGGTTCGTCGTGCGGACCACCTCGCCCAGGCGCGGCGCGGCGTAGTTGACCATGTAGCCGATCATGAGCGAGTAGAACGCCGACTGGAAGCCGGCGCGGTGCTGCTGCCCGTCGGGGAGCGTCTCGAGGAGCATCTGCCAGCGCCACGCCCGGAGCACGTGCGCGCCCAGCGTCAGCGCAGCCAGCGGCAGCAGGTAGAGGTAGTTCGCGCTCGCCAGCGCCCGCCCGACCGCGGCGAAGTCGACGTTGCGCAGCGCGAGGTAGAGCAGCCCGCCGCCCAGCAGAAAGGAGCCTGCCTGGACGAGGATCGTTTTGACGCGAGGCGGCACGGGCGAAGGGGCGGATGAGAGGCGCAAGCTACGGCAGCGGTCCCTACACTTGCGAAGCGACGGCCGGCCCTGGATGTTTTAGAGAGACCGCTACAACCGCTCGCCCCCATCCTGTTCTCTACTGTCCCGTTCTGCTCTCTACTGTTTACCGGCTCTCTCGATGAAACGCTTCCTCGCCCTCCTACGCGCCGTCTACGAGCGCAGGTCTACGACCTCGGCCCCCGGTGGCGGGACGAACTGGAACACGTCGCCCCGAAGCGGCGGGTTGATCTCCACGTCCTCCAGGTCGAACCCGATGCGGGTGCCGTTGCCGTCGACGATCTGGACGCGCGTCGGGAGCGTGTCGTCGGTGCGGACCCAGAGCCTGACCTCGCGCAGAAACGTGTCGCTGCTCTTGGGGGTCAGCAGGAGGACGTCGTGCCGGGTCCCGCCGAGGGTTTCCTGCCCGTCCGGGCGCACGTCGAAGCGGTCCGGGTAGCGGGTGAAGAAGTCGGCCGGGGAAAACGTGGTCTCGTCGGCGACGGCATGGCTGACGAGCACCTGGCCGTCGGCCTTGGCGTAGACCCACGCGGTGGTGCCGTCCGTGACGAGGGTCTGGTCGGGGGTCTCGATGCGGTAGGCGTCGCCGCGCAGCACGAGCGTACCGGCCATCGTCGCGCCGCCGAGGGACTGCGTGAAGTGGGCGCGGAGCGCGTCCAGCGTCTCGTAGCGCATCCGCAGCCGGTCGAGGAGGTCGCTGTCCTGGGCGCGGAGCGGGCCGGCGAAGAGCACGGCGAGGAGGACGAGGAGGAGCGGTCGGGAGAAGGAGCGCATGGGGGAGCGAAGGGGTGGAGACGGGAGAAAGGCAAACGGTGTGCCCGAGGATGGCATGTCCGAGAGCGGTGCAGTTGGGAAACGAAGCGAGCGGCCGGGATCGTGCCCGCGCCGCTCGCCTCCGTCTCTATTCGGTCGCGCCTAGGCGACGGTCACGTCGTCGTTGAGGTAGACGTCCTGGATCGTGTGGAGCAGCTCGACGCCCTCGGTCATCGGGCGCTGGAAGGCCTTGCGGCCCGAGATCAGGCCCGTCCCGCCGGCGCGCTTGTTGATGACGGCGGTCGTCGCGGCCTGGGCGAAGTCGTCCGAGCCTGAGGCCCCGCCGGAGTTGATCAGCCCGGCACGGCCCATGTAGCCGTTCGCCACCTGGTAGCGCGTCAAGTCGATGGGGTGGTCGCTGGCGAGGTCGGTGTAGATCCGCTCGTCGAGCTTGCCGTAGCTGCTGTCGCCCGAGTTGAGGGCGCGGTAGCCGCCGTTCGAGGTGGGCTGCTTCTGCTTGAGGATGTCGGCCTCGAGCGTCGCGCCGATGTGGTTGGCCTGCCCGGTGAGGTCGGCGCTGTTCTCGTGGTTCGTGCCGCCGGCGTTGAAGCCGCCGTTGCGGAGGTAGCACCACAGGACGGTCGCCATGCCTAGCTCGTGGGCCCTCGCGAAAGCCTCGGAGACTTCGACGATCTGCCGGCCCGAGTCCTCGCTGCCGAAGTAGATCGTCGCGCCGACGGCGACGCAGCCCATCTCCCACGCCTGCTCGACCTGCGCGAACATGATCTGCTCGTAGGTGTTCGGGAAGGTCAGCAGCTCGTTGTGGTTGAGCTTGAGCAGGAACGGGATCTTGTGGGCGTAGGCGCGCGCCACGGCTCCGAGCACGCCGTAGGTCGTCGCCACGGCGTTGCACCCGCCCTCGATGGCGAGCTCGACGATCTTGGCCGGGTCGAAGTAGTCCGGGTTCTTGGCGAAGCTCGCGCCGCCGGCGTGCTCGATGCCCTGGTCCACGGGCAGGATCGAGAGGTAGCCGGTGTCGGCGAGGCGGCCGTGCCCGTAGAGCGCCTGTAGCGAGCGGAGCACCGGGACCGAGCGGTCCGAGTCGCGCCAGACGCGGTCGACGAAGTCAGGGCCGGGGAGGTAGAGCCGATCCTTCGAGATTTTGGGGTTCGAGAAGCCGAGGAGCGACTCGGCGTCGTCGCCGAGGAGGTCTTCGAGGCGCGCAGTGTCAGCCATCGGGAGTCGGGATTGGGGAGCGGGGAGGAGGACCGCCAAAATACACACGCCGCCGTTCAGCGGGCATCGGCTGGCCCGCCCGGCGGCTGAACTTCGGATGGAATCAGGGCTGGGTCGTGGAGATACATCGGGAGAGACCGGGCGAGCAGCGGGGCCGTGAGCAAGCCCCTCGAGCCGAGGCCAGTAAATACCCACACTCGCCCGCGCCCCGGCAGCGGACCGAGGAGCGGGAGGCGGCGCGGCGACACCGTCCTCGGCACCGTCACGCGGACGCCCGCCCGCGCGTCCAGAATCTCCACGTCGGCGAGGGCGGGCACCATCTGCGCCGCCTTCGCCCGCAGGGCCTCGGACTGCGCCTGGCTCGGCTGCACGTCGTCGAAGGTGTGCTCGTAGGAGCTGCCGACGACGAGCGCGTCGTCGTCCGGCACAACGTAGCCAAACCCTGAGAGGGCCGGCAGCTCGCCGAGGCCGTCGGGTCGGGCGAGGCGGATCGTCTGCCCTTTGATCCGGTGGAGCGGCAGGGCAGAAAGCTCCGGGAACCGTCTGAACCCGTCGCCGAGGGCAAGCACGACCTGCTCGGCCTCGATCCGCTCGCCGTCGTCCGTCGTCACGAAAGCGCTCCGTTCGGTCTCGTCCCAGGCCACAACGCGGACGCCGGGGCGGACGGTCGCCCCGCGCACTTCGGCGGCCCGGAGGAGCGCGGCCGTCATGGCAGCCAGAGCGACGCCACCGCCTC
Organism: Rhodothermales bacterium; assembly: GCA_965215165.1. Lineage (GTDB taxonomy): Bacteria > Bacteroidota > Rhodothermia > Rhodothermales > JANQRZ01 > JANQRZ01. Next base: position 3,360,728 of record CBDCCX010000006.1, read on the forward strand.
CGGGAATCCACAGCGCCCCGTGCGGCGCGGCGAGGCCGGAATGGGTCTCCGCGACGATCTCGGGTGAGTGCCAGCTAGCGTATTCCGGCAGGGCCTCGGCGCGCGTGCGAAAGTGGCGAGCCTGGACCTCGTCGCGGGCGGGTCGGAGCACGCCCGTAGGCCGGAAGAGGCCGGGCGCGTCGGCGAGGACGAGCGTCTCGTGGAGCGCGTCGAGGGCCTCGGCGACGCGCCACGCCGGGTTCGCCCGCTGCCCCATGAGCGGGTTGACCAAGCCCGCTGCCGCGCCGGATGCCCCCGGCTCTGCGGCGTCGAGGACCGTCACGCTTCCTCGCTCGCTCAGCCAGAGCGCCGCGCACGCCCCGGCGAGGCTGCCGCCGACGATGAGAACACGGGTCATTTGTTGGTTGTTCGTGGACAGAGGCAGCCGCCGTGGGGTACAATGAAACCCATGATCACGGACCACGGACCACGGACCACGGACGTCGCCATCGTCGGCGGCGGGGTGATCGGCTTGGCGCTCGCCCGCGAGCTGGCCGAGCGTGGGCACGGCGTCGCGGTCTTCGAGCGCGACCGGTTCGGGCGTGGGGCCTCCTACGCCGCGGCTGGGATGCTCGCTCCCGCCGCCGAGATTCAGTTCGAGGAGGCGGACGTCTACCGCCTCGGGCGCGAGAGCCTGCGCCGCTGGCCGGCCTTCGCCCGCGACCTCGAAGCCGCGAGCGGCATCCGCGTAGACTACCGGAGCGAGGGCACGCTCGTCGTCGCGGACGACCGCGACGCGGCCGAGGCGCTGCGCCGCCTCTACCGGTTTCAGCAGGCGCACGGCGTGCCGGTCGAGTGGCTGACCGGGGCCGAGGCCCTCGACCTCGAGCCGTTCCTCTCGCCTCGCCTGGCGGGGGCGGTGTTCTCGCCGGAGGACCACCAGGTCGACAATCGCCGCGTGCTGGAGGCGCTGCGCGTGGCCGCCGAGCGCGCCGGGGCGATGCTCCGCGAGGGCGACGCCGTGCGGGCCATCGAACCGGACGAGCGGAGGCCGGCCGTCGTCACCGAGTCCGGCGAGCGGTCCGGGGCGTCGGTCATCGTGCTCGCGGCCGGGGCGTGGGGGCGAGGCATCGGCGGCCTCGAGCCGGGCGTGCCGGTGCGGCCCGTGAAGGGGCAGATGCTCGCGCTGCGGGCCGAGCGCCCGTTTGCGCTCGGGCACGTCGTGCGCGGCCCCGACGCCTACCTCGCGCCGAAGTCCGACGGCCGCCTCGTGGTCGGCGCGACGAGCGAGGAGCGGGGGTTTGACACGGCCGTGACGGCGGGCGGGCTGTACCGGCTGCTCGAGGGCGCGGTCGCGGTGGTGCCGGGGGTCGAAGAGTTAGAGGTGATCGAGACGTGGGCGGGGCTGCGGCCGGCGAGCCGGGACCACGCGCCGCTCCTCGGGGCCTCGGGCGCGCCGGGCGTTGTACTCGCGACTGGCCACTACCGCCACGGCGTGCTGCTCGCGCCGGTGACGGCGGAGGAGCTAGCCGGAGAGATCAGCGCGGCGCTGGCGGGGAAATCAGAAACCTCCGCGTGGCTGGCCCCGTTCTCCCCGCGCCGCTCCGACGCTGACTTTTCCGACCGCTGATGCCCACCGCCACGCTCGTCCCGATCACCGTCAACGGCGAGGCGCACGAGGTCGCCCCTGCCCTCGCGCTGCCCGATCTGCTTCGGCACCTCGGCCTCGACCCGGCGCAGCCCGGCATCGCCGTGGCACTCGGCGGAGCCGTCGTCCGCCGCGCCGATTGGCCGGCTACCGTCGTGCACGAGGGCGACGAGGTCGAGGTCATCACAGCAACGCAAGGAGGCTGATCCGATTTTGGAGGGGTGATTTTGGGTTTTGGATGGGGCTATGGCTGAAGTGACGACCAGAGCACTGGAGACGACACACGAGGACGATCTCTTGCAGATCGGGCCGCTGGCGCTGCGCTCGCGCGTGCTCGTCGGCACGAGCCGGTACCCGAGCCCGCAGGTCATGCTCGACGCGCTCGACGCCTCCGGGGCCGAGCTCGTGACCGTCTCGATCCGCCGCGTCGACCTCGCCGACACCGAGGGCGAGAGCGTGCTCGGGCTGCTCCGCTCGCGGGGGCTGCGCCTCCTGCCCAACACGGCGGGCTGCTACACCGCGCGCGAGGCCGTCCTCACCGCGCAGCTCGCGCGCGAGGCCCTCGGCACCGACCTCGTCAAGCTCGAAGTGATCGGCGACGACGAGACGCTCTACCCCGACGTTGAGCAGCTCCTCAAGGCCGCCGCCGAGCTGGTCAACGACGGCTTCCACGTGCTCGCCTACACGAACGACGACCCGATCACGTGCCGCAAGCTGGCCGACCTCGGCTGCGCCGCCGTGATGCCGCTCGCCGCCCCCATCGGCAGCGGCATGGGTCTGGTCAACCCGTACACCCTCCGCATCATCCGCGAGATGCTGCCCGACGTGCCGCTGATCGTCGACGCCGGGATCGGGACGGCGAGCGACGCCGCGCGGGCGATGGAGTTGGGCTACGACGGCGTCCTGCTCAACACCGCGATCTCGGGGGCGGAGCGGCCCGTGCTGATGGCCGCCGCCGTGCGCCACGCCGTCGAGGCCGGGCGGCTCGCCTTCCGCGCCGGCCGGATGCCGCGCCGGCTCTACGCGAACGCCTCGTCGCCGATGGACGGGCGGATCCAAGCGGTTGGGGATTCTTGATTTTGGGTTTTGGATTGGGAGGACGTCGGACGCTTCCGTTCCCTCGGCTCGTGCTGATCGCCGACGGGTTCACAGATGAGGCGGTGCAGCGGAGTGTGATCGAAGCCGTGCGGGTCGGCCGGCTGTGGCTGCATCTGCGCGACCACGCGGCCTCCGACGCGGCGTTCACGCAGTCGGCCAGGGTTCTCGTCGGGCGGGTTCGCGCGGTCCGGCCAGAAACGCTCGTGTCGATCAACACTCGCGTTGCCGTGGCCCGGTCGCTCGGCGCGGGGCTGCACGTCGGCGTGCGCGGGCCGTCGGTGTCCGAGGCGCGGCAGGCGCGGCCCGGCGACCTCGTGAGCTATGCAGCCCACACGCCCGAAGAAGCCGCCGCTGCGGCCGAGCGGGGAGCCGGTGCCGTGCTGTTCAGCCCGGTCTTCCCCACCGCGAGCAAGCCCGGCCATCCGGGCGTCGGTCTCGATGCCCTCGCGGCGTGCTGCGCGGCGCTGCCCGCCATCCCCGTCTTCGCCCTCGGCGGCATCACGCCGGAGCGCGCCGCCGCCTGCCGCGCCGCCGGAGCCTGGGGCGTCGCCGTACTCTCCGGCATCCTCCACGCACCCGACTCCGCCTCCGCCACCCGCCGCTACCTCGACGCTCTATGACCCCTGCTATGAGTTCCGATCCGCAGACCAAACCCCTCGCCCTCACCATCGCCGGGAGCGACTCCGGCGGCGGGGCCGGCCTCCAGGCCGATATCAAAGCGATGGAGGCCAATGGCGTCTTCGCCGCGAGCGTCGTCACCGCCGTCACCGCGCAGAACACGCGAGCCGTCACAGCGGCCTTCGACCTTCCGCTCTCCATCATCGAGGCGCAGCTCGACGCCGTGGCGGACGACTTCGCGTTCGGGGCCGTCAAGACAGGGATGCTCTCGTCGGCTCCGATCATCGGCGTCGTGGCGCGCAAGGTGCGCGAGCACCGCCTCGGCCCCCTCGTCGTGGACCCGGTGATGATCTCGAAGAGCGGCTTTGCCCTCCTCCAGCCGGACGCCGTCGACGCCCTCGTGCGCGAGATGCTGCCGCTGGCGGCCGTCGTCACCCCAAACGTCCACGAGGCGGAGCGGCTCACCGGGCAGGAGATCGCGACGGTGGCCGATGCCGAGGCGGCGGCGCGGGCGATTCACCGTCTCGGCCCGGCGGCCGTCCTCGTCAAAGGCGGGCACCTCGACGGCGCGGCCGACGCGGTGGACGTGCTCTTCGACGGCCAGGCGATGCACCACCTTCGGGCTGACCGGATCGAGACGCCGCACACGCACGGGACGGGCTGCACCTACGCCTCGGCGACGGCCGCGTGGCTGGCGCGCGGCGAACCCCTGCCCGAGGCCGTCCGCCGCGCCAAAGCCTACGTCACCGAAGCCATCCGCCACGGCCTCCCCATCGGCGGCGGGCACGGGCCGACCAACCACTTTTACTTTCTCACCGAGGCCGAGTGAGGCAAATCCGGAGCGCCGGGACCTACGCGTTCTTCACTTGTCGGCACCGACGGAACCTGCGTATCTTGCCCTCTCAAGTACGCGCCGGTAGCTCAGCTGGATAGAGCGTCGCACTACGGATGCGAAGGTCGGGGGTTCGAATCCTCCCCGGCGTACCCAAGCCTCGGATCAGCTTCTGGTCCGGGGCTTTGCTTTTGGGCCGCGCCGTATCTTTCCGGCCCCTCGTTCACCCCAACGCCTCGCCCCCTATGACCCCCATCAAGTTCGGCACCGACGGCTGGCGCGCCGTCATCGCGGAAGACTATACGTTTGCCAACCTCGAGCGCGTCGCCCGCGCGACGGGCCAGTGGATCCGGAAAATCGCCGAGGGCGAGCCTTCGGCCGTCGTCGGCTACGACGCGCGCTTCCAGGGCGACGCCTTCGCCGAGTACACCGCCCGCGTGCTAGCCTCGCTCGGCATCCGCGTCCAGCTCGCCGACTCGTTCGTGACCACGCCCGCCGTGAGCTGGGCCACGCTGCACCACGGGCACGCTGCCGGCATCGTCATCACGGCCAGTCACAACCCGCCGCGCTACAGCGGCTTCAAGATCAAGTCCCACTTCGGCGCACCCGCCGACTCGGCGATGATCGCCGAGGTCGAGGCCGAACTGGACCGCCTCGAGGACGGCTTCGAGCTGCAATCGCGCGACGCGCTCGGCGACCGGATCGAGGCGATCAACCTCCGCGAGGCGTACCGGAACGTGCTCAAGGACAAGCTCGACATCGAGGGGATCAAGAAGTCCGGCCTCAAGGTCGCCTGCGACCCGATGTACGGCGCGGGGCAGGGGACAGTCACCGACCTGCTCGGCCGCGAGAACGTCGTCGAGGTGCACGACGACTTCAACCCCGGCATGCACGGGCAGCCGCCTGAGCCGATGGCGAAGAATCTGGAGTACCTCTCGCGCGTCATCCGCGAGGAGCAGTGCGACGTCGGGCTGGCCTTCGACGGCGACGCCGACCGGATCGGGATGATGGACGAGGAGGGGCGCTTCGTGGACTCGCACAAGATCCTCACGCTCCTCGCCAAGTACCTCCACCAGGAGAAGGGCATGACCGGCTCGATCGTCCGCACCTTCTCGACGACCGACATGCTCGACAAGCTCGGCGAGGCCTACGGCCTGCCGGTCGAGGTGCTCAAGATCGGGTTCAAGTACGTCGCCCCGAAGATCATCGAAGGCGACGTGCTCGTCGGCGGCGAGGAGTCGGGCGGGATCGCGGTCAAGGGGCACATCCCCGAGCGCGACGGCGTCTTCATCGGGCTGACGGTCGTCGAGATGATGATGGCGCGCAAGATGACGCTCTCCGAGCTGGTCGAGGAGGTGCAGCAGGAGTTCGGGCCGTACTACTTCTCGCGCAACGACCTCCACACGTCGCCCGAGCGGAAGGAGGCGTTCCTCGACATGCTGGACAACCGCCGCCCGGACACGCTCGCCGGCGAGGCCGTGCGGAGCGTCGAGGACGTGGACGGGGTCAAGTTCCGGTTCGACGACGGGTGGCTGATGTTCCGCGCCTCCGGCACCGAGCCTGTCTTGCGCATCTACGCCGAGGCCTCCTCGCAGGACCGCGCCAACCGGCTCGTCGCGGCGGGCGTCAAGATGGTCGACGAGGGGTAGGCTCGCAGCCGGTGGAAGCTCCTTCGGTGAACCCTCGTTTCACGATCCGCTCGGGCGGGCAGACCGGCGTGGACCGCGCGGCACTCGACGCCGCCCTCGCGCTCGGCGTGCCCGTCGAAGGGTGGTGCCCGCTCGGGCGGCGCGCCGAGGACGGACCAATCCCGCCGCGCTATCCGCTCCAGGAGACGCCGAGCCCAGCCTATGCCGAGCGCACCGCCTGGAACGTCCGCGACGCCGACGCGACGCTCATCCTCGCACGCGGTGCGCCGACCGGAGGCACGGCACTTACGGTCGACCTTGCCGAGTCGCTCGGCAAACCGCTGCTCGTCGTTGACCTCGGGGAGACGCGCGATGCAGAGCCGGCAGCGGCGTGGCTCCGAGCGCACGAGGTCCAGGTGCTCAACGTCGCCGGGCCGCGCGAGAGCACGGTGCCCGGCCTCTACCCCGAGGCACGGGCATTCGTGGAGCGGCTGCTCCGCATCGCGGCGGACGACTAGCCCTTGCCGTCGCGGGCGCGCTCACGGTAGCTGTTGGCGTAGAGGTCCTCGCCCGCCTTGAGCCGCCGCGCGGCGCGGAGGTAGACGTAGACGACCGCCGCCGAGCCGCCGACGATCGTCGCGACGAGCGGAAGCCAGAACGGGATGTCGAACACGCCACCGTCGAACCACGACGGGCGCTTGGCCCGCACGTCGGGGTTCAGCACGGCCTTGTCGACGAGCCACACCGTCATCCCGAGGCCGAAGAGCACGACGAGGGCCGCCGCCGCGCGGAGCAGTCTGAGCAGGCGGGCGGGCTCGGGACGGTCGTCGTTAGTCACAGGAGTCGGCATCGGATGGGGAGAGGCGGGCGGTCGAGAAGCGGTCGAGGTCGAGGTCGTCCTTGCGGTGCCAGCACCAGGCCTGCTGGCAGGGGAAGCGGTTTTCGTAAAGGGCCTGGCCGACGATGACGGAGTCGACGCCGAGCGGTTGAAGCTCCTGCAGGCGGAGCAGGTCGCCGTAGCCCTGCACGCCGCCGGCCGCCGTGACGCGGGCCTTGCTGAGCGCCGACCCGAGCGCGCGGTATGCCTCGACGTCTACGCCGTCGGGCGTGGTCGCGGTGCAGACGAGGCGGCGGACCCCGCGCCGCTCCAGGTCGAGGGCCGTCGCCACGGCGTCGGCGGCCGCGTCGAGCGCGACGACGACGCGGCTGCACGTGTGCTTCGCCACCGCCGCCTCGGCCAACGCCGGGTCGGGGCCGAGCACGACGCGGTAGACCCCGGCCGCGAGGAGGGCATCGACGTCGTCCATCGTCCGAACGCCGCCGCTCACCTCCACGGGAATGTCGAGCGCGTTGGCGATCTCCCGGATCGTGCCGCGATTGACTGTCTGGCCCTCGCCGCCGTCGGCCGCATCGCGGTCGTCGAGGTGGAGGACGCGGGCGTTCTGGACGCGCCACAGCTTCGCCATCTTGACCGGGTCGCCGAAGTAGTCGGACTCGGCGCGCGCGCCGCGGACGCACTGCCCGCTGCGGAGCTCGATGGCTGGGATGACGAGGAGCATGGCCGCTAGCCGATGGTGGACAGCTCTTCGGAGCGCTGCGTGGCGGTGGCGACGGCGTTGATGAGCATCGTCCGCAGGCCGTGCGCTTCGAGGTCCGCCACGGCCGCGATGGCCGTGCCGCCGGGCGTCGTGACCTCGTCGCGGAGGATGGCCGGGTGGCGGCCGGTCTCAATGGCGAGGCGGGCGGCTCCGTAGACGGTCTGCGCCGCGAGCCGGAGCGCGGTCGGGCGCGGCAGGCCCTGCTTCACGCCGCCATCGGTGAGGGCCTCGATGACCATGTAGACGTAGGCCGGCCCGCTCCCCGAGAGCCCCGTCACCGCGTCCATCAGCGACTCCGGCACTACCTCCACGGTCCCGACCGACGCGAAGATTTCCGTCGCCAGGTCGAGGTGGGCTTGGTCCGCGTGCTGCCCGGCGGCGAGGGCCGTCGCCCCGGCGTCGACGAGCGCGGGCGTGTTCGGCATGGCTCGGACCACGGCGACTGCGCCGCCGAGGGCTTGGCGGATCGCCTCGGTGGTGATGCCCGCGAGGACGGAGAGCACCGCGGCGTCTGGCGCGACGTGCCCCCGAATCTCGCCGAGCAGCCCGCCGACGTGCTGCGGCTTGACGGCGAGGACCACGACGCTCGCGCCGCCGACGGCCGCCGGGTTGTCGGTGCCGGTCGCAATGCCGGGAAACTGCTCGGCGAGGGCGGCGAGGGCGTCCACCGAGCGGCGCGTGACGTGCAGGCGCTCGGGCGGCAGGTCGTCGCCGCGCAGCAGCCCGCCGATGAGGGCACGCCCGATGTTACCGGCTCCGAGGATGGCGACGGTCTGGTTTTTCAGCACGGAGGGTCAGGGGGTTGGCCTGCCGAGGACGTCGGCGACGGGAATCGGCGCGAGGTCGGGGAGCGCTTCGACACGGAGGCTGTCGCCCGGCATGAGGCGGAATGGGGTGGTGTAGTCTCCGTCTTGGGGCGCGCGGTAGACCTCGACCGTCCCCTCGGCGAGCGCGACGATCCACAGCTCCGACACGCCCGCCGCCGCGTAGAGCAGGCGCTTGACCCGGCGGTCGTGCTCCACGCTCGAATCGGCAACCTCGACGATGAGGAAGAGGTCGTCCGTGTTGGGGAGGCGGTCCTCGGGCATGTCCGGGCGCAGCAGCGCCAAGTCCGGCTCCGGCTCGTTGTGCTTGCCGAGGTGGACAGGGTTCTGTATGCTCAGCCGCGCCGGAGGAAAGTCAAAGGCGTACAGACGGGCCGCAAGTAAGTCTGTGAGTCGGTTGACCGAATGGAAGTGGGGCGGACCAACAGGAGCCATCGTAACAATGCGTCCGTTGAGAAGCTCGACGCGGTCATCTTCGGAGAGGATGCCGGCCTCGGCGAGAAGATGATACTCCTCAGCGGTGAACAGCCGTTCGCGGGGCGCGAGGGCAAGGACGGAAGCGGCCGAATGCATTTCCATAGTCGTATCGACGGATTGCCCGTGCAACGCAGCACCGACCGAGAGAGTTGCCGGTGCGGGGGGCCGTGCTCGTAGGGGCGAGCGGCCGTTCGCCCTGGTCGGGCGTGCCGCCAACCCCGAACCGGGCGAACACGTGGGTTCGCCCCTACGGGTGCCGCCGGCCTGGTGTGACCCGGCGGTGTCAGCCGGGCGTCGTATCTGAACAATCGCGCCGCCTCAGGTTACATTCCCCGACCCCGCGTGTCTATCCTCTCGACCCCGATCTCCCACGCTGCTGCCATGCCGAGCACGCCTGCTGCACCCGCTGCCACCGACGACGCTGCCATCGACGCGGCGCTGCGCGAGCACTTCGGGTTCGACGCGCTCCGGCGTGGGCAGCGCGAGGCCGTCGCCTCGGTGCTCGGCGGGGACCACACGCTGGTGGTGATGCCGACCGGCGCGGGCAAGTCGCTGGTCTACCAGCTCGCGGCGTGCCTCTCGGAGGGCGTGACGGTGGTGATCTCGCCGCTGATCGCGCTGATGAAGGACCAGGTGGACGCCCTCGCGCGGCGAGGGATTCCGGCGGTCGCCCTCAACTCGTCCCAGGATGCCGAGGCGCAGCGGGCGGGCCTGCGGGCGCTGCGAAGCGGCGCGGTGCGGCTGGTCTACGTCGCCCCCGAGCGCCTCCGCAACCGGGCCTTCCTCGGCGCGCTCGCCGAGGCATCCGTTGCGCTGCTCGCCGTCGACGAGGCGCACTGCGTCAGCCAGTGGGGGCACGACTTCCGGCCGGACTACCTCCAGATCGGCCGCGCCCGCCACCAGATGGGCGACCCGACGACGGTCGCGCTCACCGCGACGGCCACGCCGCGCGTCCAGGACGATATCCTCGACACGCTCGGCATCGACGCCGCCGAGCGGGTCGTAACGGGCTTCAACCGGCCGAACCTCCTCTTCAACGTCCAGGCGACTCCGTCGGCCGCCGACAAGCGCCGGGCGCTGAAGGCCTTTCTCGCCGAGCAGCGCGGCGCGGGGCTGATCTACGTCAGCACCCGCAAGCAGTGCGACGAGGTGACGCGCTTCGTCCGCGACGAGGTCGGCCGCCCCGTGCGGGCCTACCACGCCGGCCTGCCCGATGCGGAGCGAACCGCTGTCCAAGACGCGTTCATGACCGGCGGGCTGGACTTGGTGGTTGCCACGAACGCCTTCGGGATGGGCGTCGACCGCTCCGACGTGCGCTTCGTTGTGCACTGGGGCATCCCGGCGTCGCTCGAGGCCTACTACCAGGAGGCGGGCCGCGCCGGCCGCGACGGCGAGCCGGCCGAGGCGCTGCTGTTCTACGCGACGAGCGACGCCTCGCTGCGCGAGTGGTTCATCGACCAGAACGCCCCGGCCGAGCGCGACCTCCGGGCGCTCCACCGCCACCTCGCGCGTGCCGCCGGCGACGGCTACGCGGCGGTCGACCAGGACGCCGTGGCCGGCCGCATCGACCAGCACCCGGTCGGCGCGCGCGTCGGGATGAGCCTGCTCGAGCGGACGGGGATGCTCGACCGGGGCGAGGACCTCGGGCCGCTGCGGCAGTACGCCGTCCGGCCGTGGGACGCGGCCAAGGCCGAGCGCATCCTCGAGCGGTCCGCCGAGCGGCAGCGCGCCAAGCGCAAAGGCCTGGGCGGGATGACGGGCTACGCCGAGTCCGACGCCTGCCGCCGCCAGCTCCTGCTCGACCACTTCGGCGACCCCGAGCCGCCGGTGGCGGAGCGCTGCTGCGACAACTGCCTCGTCGCCGCTCAGATCGCCGAGGCCCCGGACGAGCTGCCCCCCTTCGAGAGCCTGCCGATGGCGTCGCGCATCGCGAACGGGTTGCTGGACCTGGTGCGGCGGCTGCGGTGGAGCGTCGGCCGCAAGACGCTCGTCAAGATCCTCGCCGGCTCGAAGGCGTCGGGGATGGACCGGCGGGAGTACACCGAGTCGCCCTACTACGGCCGTCTCGGGTTTATGGCGCAGGACGACATCGACGCGCTCTACAAGCGCCTCATCGCCGACGGCTACCTCAAGGTCGTCGGCTCCGAATTCCCGGTTGTCGAGCTGACGGCTACCGGCAAGCGAGCCCTCGCCCACCGCGAGGCCATCGCCCTCGACCTGCCGGCCTCGGCCTCGCGGCGGAGTGGCTCGGCGGGCCGCGCGAACGGGGCTGCGCCGGGGACGGACGCGCCACTGGACAATGAGGACGCCGCGCTCTTCGAGACCCTCAAGGCCTGGCGCACCGAGCAGGCGCGCGCGCAGGAGGTCCCGCCCTACGTCGTCTTCAACGACCGGACGCTGGAGGCCCTCACCCTTGCGCGCCCGCAGGACGATGACGGGCTGCTGGCCGTCAAAGGCGTCGGCCCGGCGAAGCTCGAGCGCTACGGTGCGGCGCTGCTCGCGCTGCTCGCAGGAGAGGATGGAGGATAGAGAATGGAGGATGGACATTCAATCCTCCACGCCCTTCTCTATCCTCCATCCTCTATCCTCACCAAAGAAACCGGGTGCTCGTGCCCGTCCACGCCCGCCCCGAAGAGCGCGAAGTCGTACCGGCACGGGTCGGCGGGGTCGAAGGTGCGGCAGCGTTCGGTGAGCGCGAGCGCCGCGCGCCAGTCGTCCTGCTTCCGGTCGAGCAAGCCGAGGGCGCGCGCTTGCCGCCCGGTGTGCACGTCGAGCGGGAGGACGAGCTGCGCCGGGTCGATCCTGCTCCACGCGCCGAAGTCGACCGGGCCGGGGCGGACGTGCCAGCGGAGGTACATCGCCAGGCGCTTGCACGCGCTGCCGCTCGACGGCCGGGCGAGGTGCTTTTGGAGCCGCGCCGGGACGCCAGGCACCGCCGTCATCACGGCCTCGCTGAATCCCTGAATGGCGGGGCCGACGTGCGGCGCGCCCGGCGCGAGCGACCGGGCGAAGACTTCTTCCAGGTTCCCGTGTTTGCGGAGAAGCGCGGAGAGCGCGCGCGTCAGGTGAAGCGCGTCGGCGGGCTGGAAGGTGCGGTGCTTGAACCCGTCGAGGCGCGAGGCGTCGTGTTCGAGGTCGAAGTCGCGGACGAAGGCGTAGGGGCGGAAGCGCATCCGCTCGCACAGCTCGGCGAGCTTCGCCAGGATGGTGGCGCGGCGGCCCCAGGCGAGGAGCGCGGCATAGAGGCCGATCACCTCGCGGTCGCGCGCGTCGTCGAACCCGTGCGGAATCGCAATCGGGTCGTCGGCGATGAACGCTGGGCGTTCGTAGCAGGCGACGAGGCCGTCGAGGTAGGGCTTCAGATCAGGCATAAACAAACGTAGGGGCGACCGGCCCGTCGCCCCCACAGAGTCCACCGTAAAACGGGCGTCACTTGCCGATGGTCTTGTCGGTGTCCGTGACCGGCTTCGAGGCCGGCGTCTCGGTCGGCGCGCCGGTGGCGTCGTCGAGGTCGCGCTCGACGACGAGGGTGATGTCGGTCACGAGAGCGGCGAGGGCCCCGACGGCGGCGAGCATCGGGGAGAGGAAGACGGCTGCCGCGCCGGCCCCGACCCCGACGGTGAGCGGGATCTCGAGCAGCGTCCGGTCGTCCTTCTTGATGCGGATGTGGCGGACGTTGCCCTCCTCGACGAGGTCGCGCACGCGGTCGACGAGTTGGTTGCCGGCCAGCTTGACCTCTTCGATGGCCTCGGAGGCTTTTCCGGTGACGGTGTTCTTGTTCATGGCGGGAGGGGAGAGTGGGTGGAGAGGAGAGGGCGGCACACGGATAGTCGCGCCGAATGGTTCCGGTGGCGTGCCCGCGCTCGCCGAGTGAACCGGCAGCAAAAACTACGGGCGGCGGTTACGAAAAGGAACCCCAGGGAGGAAACCCGAGCGGCCGGTACCGACGACCCAGACGCGGCCGCAATAGGAGGCTGATTCGTAACGGACACTCTCAATCGACCGTGAAGCGCGAGAATGGAGGCGGGCGGTGGGGGGATGGCGGGGCGAGAGAGCCGCGCGGACTGGGGGCAGGGGAAGCGCGAGGCGTTCGGGCACGGCCCGTGCTACCATGCAGAACCGATCGCGATGGGAGCACGCCGAACCGGCAGCCATCGCCCCACCTGAACCAGCGCAGGAGTCCCAGCCCCACGGCGTGCTCCAGCAAGACATTCCACCAACCTACTAAAGAGGTCCCCCCATGGGTCAGCAGCAACTCCTCCTCCTCGTCCTCGGTATCGTGATTGTCGGCCTCGCCGTCGTCGTCGGTATCCAGGCCTTCGGCGAGAACCAGAAGAAAGCCAACTCCGACGCCCTCGTCAACGATGCCATCCGCATCGCCTCCGACGCGCAGGCGTGGAAGCTCAAGCCCGCAGCCTTCGGCGGCGGAGCCAACAAGACCGGCATGGACGGCCTGACGCTCCAGCAGCTCGGCTACGAGGTCAACGCCAGCGACACCTACACCAACCTCAACGGCGGCTTCGAGGTCACGTCCAGCACGTCCTCGCTGATCATCACGGCGCAGGACAGCAGCAGCCTCGGCAACTGGGTCAAGGTCGGCGTGTTCGACACCGACCCGGAGTGCATCGCGACCGTCCTCGGGAGCACCGAGCCGAGCGCGCCCCCCAACCCCGACGCCACCAACTGCACGTTCTAGGCAGCGGTTGAGCGCCGGTTTCTCGGCCGGCTCATCTTGGCGGCATCTCTGTCGGGCTTCGGCTCGGCAGGGATGTCGCCTTTTTTTACCCCCCGCCGCTGCTTGCAGTCGCTCCGCCTTTGGGCGCAGCAATAAGCGAAGAAGCCGGGGGCCGCACGGCGATGGCAGTGAACTTGCATTCACCCTGGTACCGCTGCACAGCGGCTGTTTGAGCCGGACCGTGCAGACTCTCATCACGAAAGGAACCGCCGCCGGTTGATTTTCTCCACCGCGGGCCGATACCGAAGAACAGACTCCCATGGGACAACAACAGCTCCTCCTGATGGTGATCGCCATCATCCTCGTCGGGTTCGCCGTGATCGCCGGCATCGCCGCCGTGCAGAAGTACACCCGGCAGGACGAGGCCGACGGGCTGCTCGACCGCTCGCTCGCCATCTCGACCCAGGCCGTCTACTGGAAGACCAAAAACGACCCGTTCGCCGGCGGAGACCAGTCCTACGCCTCGCTCGCCGTCGATGGGATGGAACGCCTCGCGCTCGACACCGCGACCGTCCGCGGCCGGTTCGCCATCACCGGGGCGTGGGCCGACTCCGTCGAGATCACCGCCGTCAGCCTGCGCTACCCCGACATCGGCGTGCGCATCACCGTCGACGAGTACGAGATCAAGCGCACCGTCGTCGCCTACGACAGCACCATCACGCTCACCAACTGATCGCCCCCGGCCCGGCCGCCCCCGGCAGCCGCCGCCGCTCCACCCTCCGCCCCACGCCCCGCTATGGGAGAGTTCCGATTCAACGGCCTCAGCGCCACCGGCCAGCCGGTGCAGGGCACCGTCTACGCGCCCAACAAGCGCACCGCCCAGAAGAAGGTCGCCAGCCTCGCCGACCGCCACAAGTTCACCCTCCGCGAGCTCGACGAGCGGGTGTTCTTCCGCTACAAGATCAAGCACCCCTCGGGCAAGGTCGTCACCGGCGAGCAGAAGGCGTTCTCCTCCGAGGAGATCGAGGGCGCGCTCTCGCGCATGGGCATGGAGGTGCTCTCGGTCCAGAAGAAGCTCTTCAACTTCCAGCGCAAGCCGCCGAGCAGCGACATCATCATGTTCGTCCGCCTCGCGGCGAACCTGCTCTCGGAGAAGATGCCCTTCAACGAGGTGCTCAACCTCCTGGTGGCCGACATCTCGTCGTCGGCCCTCAAGCAGACCATCCGCGACATCAACTCCGACCTCAAGGGCGGCGTCGAGGCCAAGCAGGCCTTCATGAAGCACCAGGACAAGCTCGGGCAGTTCACCGCCTACATGCTCGGCGTCGCGAGCCAGTCGGGCAACATGAGCGAAATCTACGAGGCCACGGCCAAGTTCCTCGAGCGCCGGGACGAGTTCAAGAAGAGCATCCGCTCCTCGATGATCATGCCGTCGGTGACCATCCTGGCGACGCTCGGCGTCTTCGTGTGGTACGTGTGGTACATCGTCCCCTCGACCGCCGGCCTCTTCGCCGACTTCGAGGGCATCGAGCTGCCGCCGCTGACCCAGTTCTCGCTCCTGATGGCCGACTGGCTCGACCGCAACATGATCTGGCTGATGCTCGGCACGGGCCTCGTCGTGGGGGCCATCGTGCTCTGGCTCCGCAGCCCGAAAGGCACCATGTGGGCGCACCAGAACATGATCCGCCTGCCGATCATCGGGGCGCTGCTGCACAAGCTCAACATCGAGGTCTTCAGCCGCGTCTTCGCCATCCTCTACTCCGGCAGCGGCCAGAACATCGAGGTCATCAAGGTCGCCTCGGAGGCGTGCGGCAACGCCTACATCGAGCAGCGCGTCAAGACGATCACGATCCCGATGATGGTGGCGCAGGGGGCCGACCTGGTCCGGGCGATGGACGCCGCCGGCGTCTTCACCCCGATGGCGATCGCGCGCTTCCGCACCGGCTCCGAGACCGGGGCCGTCCGCAAGAGCGCGCAGCAGATGGCGGACTACTACGAGAAGGAAACCACCCTCAAGCTGGAGGTCGCCCTCCAGTCGATCCAGACGATGGTGTCGCTCTTCATCGGCGCCATCGTGGCGCTGCTGACGGTGCTCTCGGCCGAGACGGCGCTCATCCGCCCCGGCGCGACGGACCTGATGGGGCAGTAGACGTAGCTGTACGGCGGGGGCTGACGGGGCGCGGAGCGTTTGGCTCCGCGCCCCACTATCGTCTCGGGTGCGGTCTGTGCCCAGGGTTGCCGTCAAATCGGGACGGCAGGGTAAAGAGAACGGCGGGCCGCGCCGATAATCCGAACGCCTCGGCACCCGCCGACTCCCGCCGCTTCGTGTGTCTCTATGTCCGATCCTCGCCTCTCCGCCAACGATCACGACACGCTGCCCTCTGACGGCGACGACGGCGGCTGGGTGTCGCTCAACAACCTGAGCGCGCCGCCGCAGGCTCCGGAGGCAGAGGCGTCCGCGCGCCTCGAGAGCCTGAAGGACATCGCCTCGGCGGCGAAGCCGACCGTGGGAACGCCGCGCAGCCAACCGGCCGTCGGGAACGGGGCCGTCGGGAACGGGGCCGTCGGGAACGGGGCCGGGTCCCTCCCGCGAGACCCCGCTCCCAAGCCTGCGCCGAAGCCTGAGCCGAAGCCTGAGCCGCTGCCCCCCGCGCCCGCGCACGCGCGCACGGCCCCGAGCCGCCCCGAGCCGGAGCCGAGCCGGCCCCCGGCCGAGGCCAAGTCGCACGGGAGCGACCGGGTGGTGCAGGCCCTGCTCGGCAAGGGGGCCGTCTCCCAGAAAGCCGTCGGGGTCGCGGCCGAGGCGAAGCGCCAGAACCAGCTCCGCGAGCCGCTCTGGCGCGTCCTCGCCGAGAACCCGGAGGTCGACCGCGAGGTGGTCTACGAGCAGGCCGCGCTCACCTACGCCTTCCGCATCGCGCCCGTCGAGAAGCGCCCGCCCGAGACGGGCTTCGCCAAGACCGTGCTGGACTCGCTCAACGCTGAGGCCCGCGACCGGCTGCTCGCGCTCAACGTCGCCCCCTACGCCTACGCGCAGGACACGGCCTCGGGGATGCTCAAGCTCGTCTTCGTCACCGACGACCCGATGCGCTCGGAGCTCCAGCGCATCATGGACACCCTCGAGCTCGAGCGCTTCGAGCTGTGCTACGCCCCGGGCAGCGTGGTCCGCACCGTCCTCGACGAAGCCTACCCCCGCAAGAACGAGTACCTCGAGCGCATCAAGGACAGCGACGAGGACTCGGCCTTCGACCTCGGGACGAGCTACGAGACCGGCGAGAACAAGCTCCTCGACGAGGACGCGCTCGAGGCCGAGATCAGCCGCAGCGCGCTCATCAACCTGGTCGAGGCCGTGCTCGTCGAGTCCGTGCGGATGGGCGTCTCGGACATCCACATCTACCCCAACGCCAACCGCAAGACCGAAATCCACTTTCGGCTCGACGGCCGCCTCCAGCACTGGCACACCGAGGACAAGGGCCACCCCGAGGCGCTGCTCGCCGTCCTCAAGGACAACGCCATCAACGTCGACCGCTTCGAGCGCGACACCGCGCAGGACGGCTTCATCCAGCGCTGGGTCGACGACACGCTCATCCGCTACCGCGTCTCGGTCCTCCCGATCGCCAACGCCAACCCCGACGTCCGCGCAGAGAGCATCGTCATCCGCGTGCTCGACGACCGCAAGGTGCTCACCGACCTCGCCAAGCTCGGCCTGCTCGAGGGCGCGCTCGAGCAGTTCAACAAGGCCATCCGCCAGCCCAACGGCATGGTCATCCTCACCGGCCCGACCGGCTCGGGCAAGTCGACCACGCTCGTGGCCGCGCTCAGCCAGGTCGTCAGCCCCGAGGTGAACGTCCTCACCGTCGAGGACCCGGTGGAGTACATGATCCCCGGCGTCCGCCAGATCCAGATCTCGCACAAGCTCTCGCTCGAGGGCGCGCTCCGGGCCATCCTCCGGCACGACCCCGACATCGTGATGGTCGGCGAGATGCGCGACAAGGCGACCGCCGAGCTCGGCGTCAAGCTCGCCAACACGGGCCACCTCACGTTCTCGACGCTCCACACCAACGACGCGCCCTCGGCCGTCAGCCGGCTCTACAAGATGGGCCTCGAGCCGTTCCTGATCGCCTACGCGATCAACCTGGTCGTCGCGCAGCGCTTGATGCGGACCCTCTGCCCAGACTGCAAAGCGCCCGAGCCGGAGCCCGACGTCCTGCTGGCCCGGCAGCTCGGGTTCACCGACGAGCAGATCGAGGAGATCGACTTCTTCGGGCCGGGCGAGAGCAAAGCGTGCCCGACCTGCAAGGGGCGGGGCTACAAAGGCCGCCGCGCCGTCGCCGAGGCGCTCTACTTCTCGCCGCGCATCCGGGAGATGATCGTCGAGTCCGGCGAGACCATCGACGAGGACGGCATCCGCGAGCAGGCCGTCAAGGAAGGAATGCTCACGCTCCAGGCGTCGGCGCGCGAACTGGTGCGGATGGGCGAGACCGGGCTGGAGGAGATGCTCCGCGTCACCGCCGGCGACGCCTGACCGAGGCCCTTCGTGACCGAGTCTAGTTCGTAACCGGGCGCGGTCAGGACTACCGGCTTGGCACGCGCAGCGGCGAGTCCGGCTCTCGGCGCGAAGTCCCCGGCGCGAAGTCCCGGACAGACGGAGTGACAAATCTTCGGGGCAAAGGGAAAACGTTTCCCAGGGAATGGTCTTGGCGGCCCAGCGCCGGACTCCGCGGAGCACCACGCCGAGGAGCCGCCCCCACCAGCCGGTCCCGGTATGCCCCAGACGCTCCTCGCCCTCTTCGCCGTGATGCTGACGTCGATGTTCGCGCTCCAGCAGTCGCGGCAGGCGCTCAAGACGCAGATGACCGCCGTCCACCGCGAGACCCAGACGCAGGCGCGTGGCGTAGCGAGCGAGGTCTTCTCCCAGATCGCCACCTTCGCCTTCGACGAGAACACTGAGAACGCCGACGGCCCGGTTCCGGTGACCAGCATGACCCCGGAGCCGTTCGCCACCGGAAAGGATTTCACCGACACCACGGCCGTGTTCGCCGTGGAGCACGTCCACGGGATGCTGCCCTACCACGTCGAGCGCGCGGTGACGAGCCCGAGCGGCGAACAGGCGACGCTCACCTTCGAGGTCACCGCCACCGTCGACTACGCCGACTTCGCGACCTCGGGCGGGGAGGAGGTCATGCAGCCGACACCGGGCAACCAGCGGAGCTACTACAAGCTCGTCGCGCTCTCGGTGCGGTGCCTCGATCTCGAGAACACGCCGTGGGGCAGCGACCTCTTCCGCCTCCGCCTCGCCCGACCGTTCTCCTACTCGCCCACCGAGTTTTGACCAGGAGACCGGTAACCAGGCCAGGCTCGGCGGCGAGAGCGAGCCTGCCTTGGTTACCGGTCTCCGTCTTCCCCGTGTCCCCGCTATGCAGCTCATCTACGACAACCTCGTCGCCGTCCTGGTCTCGGCGCTGCTCCTCACCGTCGTGATGACGATTAAGATGCGGACGCAGGAGACGGCGATCGACGCGACGCGCTTCCACGCTGCCAAGAGCCGGCAGGCGCAGTTCGTCGACCTGCTCGAGTACGACCTCGAGGAGCTGGGCTCCGGCGTCCCGACCGGCGAGCCGATGATCCACGCCTACTCCACCGACTCGCTCGGGCTCGAGTGTATCGAGTTCGAGAAGCAGTTCGCCGACGGGGAGCTGGGCCGGATCCGCTACAAGCGCTGGCACGCGGGGAGCTACGTCGACGGGGACACGACGCTCCGGCTGGTCGAGTTTATCCGCCTCGTCGAGGCCACGGACGGGAGCTTCGTCTACTCCGGCGGCAGTGGCCGCACGGTGCTCCGGCTCGACCTCGAGCTGCTCGACAAGGACGGACAGCCAGCAACGGACAACATGAACGGGACCGACCGGATCGACGTCGCCCTCGAGAGCGTGATGCCGTTTGCCCTCTCTGGGCAGGGCGCGCGCGAGCGCTCGGCGGTGCACCGGATGAACTGGCAGAGCACGTTCCGCCCGTCGAACCTGGCGCGCCGCTCCGATGGCTCCGGCGGCTCGGACCAGGGCTGTTGAGGTGGGCCGGCCCGGTGGGTAGAACGTGCCGGGTGGGGGTTCGAATCTTCCGGTCTCGCTGTGAGACGCTGCCCCACGCCCGACTCGGAGGTGGATTTGGCCGCAGCCTTTCCGCACCGCCGATGTCAAAGCGAGTCTCTATACGGGAACGACCGGCCGGTGGCGCAGATCGTGCGCCCTACGCTCGGTAGCGCCTCGGCCCGCCCCGCTCCGGCCGCACCGCTCAACCCCCTCACGTTGTAACCGCAGACGTGCAGCGCCTGGCCCTCGGGCTGAGTGCCGGCGCGTGCGGCTCTCGGACCAGCATAAAAAGGTACCAGTCATGGGAAAAGCACTCTTACTCATCGTAACCGCCGCCGCCATTGGAGGCGGCATCATGGCCCTCCAAACGCAGGAGACGGAGTGGCGGACCGCCGGCGAGATCGCCGCTAGCGAGGCCGAGTTCCTCGCCCGCGAGGCCGCCCGCAGCGGCTACGACGTCGGCATGAGCGACGTGGCCGTTCAGTACGCGCAGCGCAGCCCGCGCAGCGGCGTCAGCGCCAAAGTGGCTGGCTTTCCCGAAGGGGGCTCCTACGACCTCGTCGTCGAGGACAGCTCCGACGCCACGATCAACGTCGTCTCGACCGGTCGGGCGCGCTTCATCAACACCGAGCACGACGCCGAGACGCGGCAGTACCAGATGAAGGCCAACATCGTCCGGCTCGCCCCGGCCCCGGGTGCGGTCTTCATCCGCGCGAACGACGTGGTTCCGGACTTCGATGGCACGGACTTCCGCATCTCCGGCAAGGACCGCCGGCCTGGGTCCACGATGAGGCCCGGAGCGGCCCCGAACCAGTACGGCCTCGTGGCCCTCCGCAGAAACCCCGGTGACAACCCCAACTTCTTGGCTAACCTGTTCATCGGTGCCCTGTCCCCTCAGCAGCGCGAGCGCGTCGATGGAAAGATTGCCCAGGGAGCCACCAGCCCGATCACACCGGGCGTCGACAACCCAGATGACCTCGCTCTCATGCTCGACATCTACGGGGAAGCCATGACCCGCGTCGGCAACGGCGAGTCGGACGTGCTGACCTATCCCGGCGGCACGGTATTCAACACCGCCGAAGACTTCGGCAGCTCGCCGACCAACCCCATGATCGTGCACGTCGCCGGCGACGCCACGTTCACCGGCGACATCGACGGGCACGGCATCCTCATCGTCGAGGGTGACCTCACCATCGAGGGGTCTAGTGCCAACCCCGGCGAGAACTTCGCGTGGAGCGGGCTGGTCTTTGCGCGCAAAGCTGGCGAGACGACCTTCGTCCAGAGCGGCAGCACCCGCATCGACGGCGCGCTCATCGTCGACAGCCCGCTGCTCGTCAACGTCGACACCGACGTCAACTTCACCATCACCCCAGGCGGGACCGTCACGGTCAACGAGCGCTTCGCCGCGCGCGCCGAGGTGCTCGGGGCTGCGCTCAGCACCGGCGTCTACGACATGCCCGTCACCCTCGAGCTGGAGATCGACGGCCACACCGAGGAGCCGTGGGGCAAAGCCCACAAGGCTCTCGAGGGGAACGTCAACGACAACCAGAACCCACGCAGCTTCAGCTTCCCGAACATCTACGACGGCGGGACGTCGATCCAGGTCCGTGCCCGCTCCTTCCGGAAGAACAGGGAGTGGAAGCGGAAGTGGACCTGGAGCTACGGATGCTACTGCTGGCGCTACGGCTGGGTCTACACCGAGAGCTCGGGCAGCAGCGAGAACGACTGGTACGTCTACAAGGACCGCGCGTCCGGCCAGAACAACGAGTTCGTCCGCGTGCTCCGCAACGGCGACGAGGTGCCCGACGTCACCGGCTGGAACGGCCAGGACGACGTGATGAGCTACGTCGAGGATTACGTCGTGGACGACCACGTCGTGCTCGAGCCGAACCAGGCGATCTACCTCTTCGAGCTCTACGCCAACGACGTCAACAGCAGCTACGCCGACTTCCAGGACGTGGTGGTGCTGCTGACGCTGGCGAAGGAGTCGGCGTCCGTCGCTAATACGCCCGACGGCGCGGACCCGGACAGCACCAACAACGTTAGCACGGCCTCCCTCGTCAACTTCAGCATCGCCGACGACGCGACGATCCAGTACAGCGCCGAGGCCATCGGCCGCCTCGCCAAGCGGTTCGCCACGGTGAGCAGCGTGGCCTCGACCAAGGCGCTCCGGCAAAGCTCCTACGCCCCGAGCCGCGGGCTGGAGGTGCGGCCGGGAGACTAAGCTCCTCGGCACGGTCAGACACCCTCGGCGGGGACGGCAGCATCTGCCGTCCCCGCTTCTTTTCGTACGACCGGCGCGGCGGTTCGCCCGGTGGCCGCGCCGCCCGTGCATTACCGTTCGGGGTGCCGGGCGGTACGAATCGCCCGGACCGGGGGCGCTCGGGAAACGAGGAGCGGGGCTGGCGGGGCACCGGGAGGGTTGGCTCACCTTTTGAACACTGCGCCGCCCGTCCGCTCGCCGCCCTCCTCCCGTCCGTCGACTCTGAATGTGAACCCCACCACGCCTGCCGCCGCGTCGCCGCCCCGCCCGTCCACGCCGCCCAGAGAGCCGGGCGTCTCGGCTGTCACCTCCAACGCCGCCGCGAGGGCGGGTCTCGCCGAGGCGCGGTCCGGCGGCGTCCGCGCGGCGAAGCTGCCCGAGTTCGTGCGCTCGCTCGCGCGCTCGGCCCCGGCCTCGCTCCACGGCAAGGAGCGCCTCCGCTACTACGCCGAGCACATCAACCGCTTCACCGACAAGCAGCGCGACGCGCTCGCCGAGTACCTCGAGCGCTTCATCGCCAAGATGGACGACCTCGGGGCGTCGGACCTCGACCTCGGCGGGCACGCCACCTCCGGCCGCGTCTGGTACCGCGTTGACGGCGACAAGCGCCCCTACGACGAGACCGGCACCGTCGACAGCAACGAGATCGACATCCTGCTGCTCAACATGGCCGGCGAGATCCAGCAGCACGAGCTCTTCGACGCCGGGGCCATCGACTTCTCGTACCAGCTCGAGGGGCCGGACGGGATGTTCCGCTTCCGCGCCACGATGTACTTCGACTACCAGCACATCGGGCTGTGCATGCGCGCCATCGCGCAGGAGCTGCGGCCGCTCAAGAGCGTCGGCTTCCACCCGGCCATCGAGCGCGGGCTGATGTTCAAGCACGTCCGCGACGGCCTCACGCTCGTCACCGGCGTCACCGGCTCGGGCAAGTCGACCACGCTCGACTCGGTGGTCGACGCCAACAACGACAGCTTCGACGGGCACATCGTCATCATCGCCAAGCCGGTCGAGTACATGCACACCCCGAAGCACTGCATCGTCCGCCACCGCGAGGTCGGCCAGGACGTGAAGAGCTTCAAGGACGGCATCATCCAGAGCCTCCGCCAGGACCCCGACATCATCGTGGTCGGCGAGATGCGCGACCCCGAGACGATCTCGAGCGCCATCGAGGCCGCCGACTCCGGGCACAAGGTCTTCTCGACGCTCCACACCTCGTCGGCCGTCGAGAGCCTCGACCGCATGATCGCCGAGTACCCCCACGAGGAGCAGGACCGCGTCCGCAACCGGCTCGCCGACACGCTCCGGTGCGTGGTCTCGCAGAAGCTGCTCCCCAAGGTCGGCGGCGGGCGAGTGCTCTGCAAGGAGGTCCTCTGGCTGACGCCGTCGGTGCGGGCGGCCATCAAGAACGAGAACGTCGGCGAAATCTACCAGATGATCTGGGAGGGCGGGCGGCTCGGGATGGTGACCCTCGAGCAGGACCTCGTCCGGCTGCTTAAGGAACGCAAGATCACGCCCGAAACTGCGATCAACTTCGCCAACAACAAGCGCCGCCTCCAGCAGCTCATCCAGTAGCCCGCGCTGCCCACCCCGCGCCCACCACCCCGCTCGCCGCTCCGCGCCCCACGCCCATGAAGAAGCTCCCCGATTCCATGCAGACGCACTTCGGCCCGGACTCCGCTCCGGCCGAGGGCGGCGTCTCCGGCGGCGGAGACGGTGCCGTGCCCGCCGAAACCCCGTCGGCCAAGCCCAAGAAGGCGCGGCGCAGCGCGAGCCCCCCCGTGCTCGGCGTCTACGTCACCCCGCAGGCCGTCCACGGCATCCTGGTCCGCGAGGCCGGCGACCGCTACGGGGTCCTACGCCCGTTCACGCGCCAGCGCAGCGCCTCCGACGCCGAGGTGCCCGACCTCGCCGCGTTCACCGCCGAGGGCGAGGCCAGCGGCGAGGACGACATCACGATCCAGTTCGGCGACGCCGGCGCGGGGCTCGGCGGCGGCGACCTCTTCCTGGACTCCGAGTTCAGCGACCTCACCGGCATCGACGCGCCCGAGGGCGACTTCCAGGCGCAGCACCCGAAACGGCAGGCCACGCCGGTCGTGTTCGAGCTGAAGGACATCCTCGACGAGTGCGAGGCCGCCGGACACGACAAGCCGCCCACCTCGTTTTGCCTCAGCCAGCCCGACGTGGAATACGTCGAGCTGATCGTAGAGAAAGAGAAGAGCAAAAAAGCCGGCAAGGAGTCCAAGAAAGGCAAGAAGAAGGACGGGCGAGAGGACGAGGCACCGGTTGCCGGGGAGAGCTACAGCCGCGACAGTCTCCTCGTGCAACTCGACCGCGTGGTGGAGGAGCCCTTCGAGAAGGAGCGCGTGGCGTTCCTGCCGATGACCCCGCGCGACGGGCAGCAGCGCGTGCTCGCCGTCGTGCCCTCGGCCGAGGAGTCGCTCACCGAGTCGCTCGAGCTGCTCCGCGAGCAGGCCGGGATGCGTGCCGTCCCGTTCCGCGCCGCCGACGCCGAGGTGCCGATCATCGTGGGCCTGACGCGGTGGGCGTTCCCCGTCGACCCGCACGAGAACACGGCCGTCGTGCGCGTCGGCAGCGAGGACACGCTCGTCGTCCTGCTCCAGGGCGAGACGCTCCACCACGTCGAGCACATGCGGAGCGTCTCGACGTTCGACGGCCCGGACACCATCTGCAGCCGCGTCCTGCTCCAGCAGGACGTGCAGGGCGTCGGGACCGTCCACAAGGTCGTCGTGCTCTCGGACGAGCGCGAGCAGGAGCTGGTCGAGGGGTTCGGGGCGTTCTACCCCGACGCCCGCGTCGAGGCCCTGCGCGGCGGCCTCGTCGAGCGCGGCGTGGTCCCGCCCGGCGCGGACATCGGCCTGCCGGCGCACACCATCCCGGCCGTCGGGATGGCGCTGCGGACGCTCATGATGGGCGAGGCCGACTCGCCGTTCTACGACGTCAACATGCTGCCCAAGCGGCTGCGCAAGCGGCGGCGCAAGATGAACGTCTCGGTGGCGTGGCACACGCTCGTCGCCGGCGTCCTGCTCTTCCTGGCGGTCCTGTTCTTCATGGGCCTCTACTTCAGCCAGCAGCGCGACCTCTCCCAGGCCCAGGCCCGGGTCGACGCCTTCCCGGACGAGGTGGACCTCTCCGGCCCCGCGCTCCAGGCCCAGATCGACAGCCTCCAGAACGCCTACCTCCAGATCACCAATACGCTCAACGTGATCGACTCGCTGCTCGTCGGCAGCGACAAGTGGAGCCGGACGCTCGCCAAGACCTCGCGCGCGACCGCGTCGACCGGGAGCGTCTGGATCGGCGCGTGGTCGCCCAGCCCCTTCGGGCTCAAGCTGACCGGGGCCGCGACCAGCCGCGACCAGGTGGTCCAGCTCGCCGAGCGGCTCGACGCCTCGATCGAGCAGGTGACCTTCGGCGAGATCCGGGACTATCCGGTCTACGCCTACAGCTTCGACGTGCCGGTGCGCGACGCCCTGCCCGAGGTGGCGGTCTACCTCCGCGAGCAGGCGGACATCGCCCCGACGCCGACCCAGCCGCTCGGCCCCGAG
Organism: Rhodothermales bacterium; assembly: GCA_965215165.1. Taxonomy (GTDB): domain Bacteria; phylum Bacteroidota; class Rhodothermia; order Rhodothermales; family JANQRZ01; genus JANQRZ01. Next base: position 3,386,023 of record CBDCCX010000006.1, read on the forward strand.
GGCGGCGACCCGCTGCTCGACTACGAGCCGGCTCCCGACGCCCCGTAACCCTCGCGCCTCGCGCGTCCGCCCCCGCACGCCATGTCGAACGATATCCTCAACACGGTCGTCCTCTCGGTCGTCCTCGTCCTGATCGTCGGGTTCGGGGTCTACGTCACCCAGAAGAAGCAGCCCGAGCGGCTCGAGCGGCTGGAGAAGGAGGAGACCGCGCTGCGCCTGCGCAAGGCCGAGGTCGAGGAGCTGCTCGTCGAGAAGTCCGGCTCGTCCAGCCGGGCCGATGCCGCGCTCCGGCGCTGGAACTCGCGCTACAAGGTGCTGCCCGCGACGCTCACCTCGCCGGCCGTCGTGGACTACCTCAACGCGCTCTCCGGCGGCAGCGGCTTCCGGACGTTCGACATCGCGCTCGGCGGGACCGGGCGCAACGAGGCCTTCAGCACCCTCACCTACAACGTCAAGGGCCAGGGCCGCTTCGAGGCGCTCTACCGCTTCATCTGGCACCTCGAGAACGGCCGCGGCCTCTACCGCGTCCGCAACCTCAACGTCGAGGCCGTCGTGGTCCGCGAGGAAAACCCCGAGACCAACGTCGCCCGGCGCGACGACCTGGTCGAGTTCTCGATGAGCGTCAACGCCTACTTCGCCGGGGCCGACGGGATGAGCGCCCCCGACTCGTTCGTGGTCGTCCCCGACGAGGTGCTCCCGGCCAAGACCCTCGCCGCCAACCCGTTCTACCCGCTCATCCTCGACGCCCTACCGCCCAACACGGACAACCTGGTCGACGTCGAGGCCGACTCGCTCGTTTCGCTCGTCGGTCCCGTCGCCGTGTTCCGCGACGATCTGGGCGCGCGCCCGCTCCGCACCGGCGACCGGGTCTACCTCGGCCGGATCACCCACGTCGATCCCAACGAAGCCCGCGTCGTAGCCGAGCTGAACAAGGGCGGCATCCGGGAGCGCGTCGAAATCCACCTCGCCACGGGGGCGCGCTACCGGCAGGCGCTCGGGAGCGCGCGTCTGGCGCAGCTCAACGGGGCGCTGCCGCTCGTGACCCCCGCGCCGCCGGCCCCTGGCACGCCCGAGGCCCGCCGCGCCGCCGCCCAGCCGTCGCCCGTCGAGGCCGTGCCTCCGGGTCCGCTCAACTAAGCCTCGTTCCCCACCCCTCTGCCCGCCCCGCGCCTGCGCGGCACCTCCTAGCCCAACCGACCATGACCCGTCTCGCCCTGCTGCTGGCCCTCGCCGTCGCCTGGAGCGCCCCCCTCCACGCCCAGTCCGTCGACGTGGTCCCGAGCCAACGCCAGCTCCGCACCTACATCCCGCCGGACCAGGTGGTGTCGTTCCTGCCGGGGACCGCGTTCGCCGAGTTCGTCTCGCTGCTCAACCCGACGTTCGCGCGCGTCACCGGCAAGCAGATCATCGACCCCGAGGACCGCCTGCTGCCGATCGGGGTGAGCCTCTCGGGGATGCACTTCATCGACGCCTTCGAGCTGGTCCTGGACCGCCACCGGCTCGGCTTCCGCGAGACCGAGGAGTACTTCATCATCGAGCCCCTCGAGGACGACCTCGTCCAGATGGTCGCCGACGGGGCGACTACCCGCGCCGCCGGCGAGGGGGCCGCGCCGCCGGCGACGGCCCTCTCCCGCGAGATCCGCATCGACGCCTACATCTTCGAGCTCAACGTGACGCGCCTCCGCGAGACCGGCACCAACTGGGGCTCGGTCTTCGGCGAGGGCGGGGCCTCGAACCAGGGCGGTGCGGGCAGCGGCACCGGCCTCCAGTTCTTCCTCAAGACCGACTCGTTCTTCGACTCGTTCTCGGCCTTCCTCGACGGCCCGGAGCTGGTGGACTTCAAGGAGATCGTGACGCTCTTCCGCTACTTCGAGTCCATCGACGTGGGCGAGACCATCGCCAGCCCGAGCGTGACCGTCCAGAGCGGCGAGGGCGGACAGATCCAGAGCGGCTCCGACATCCCGGTGACGCTCCAGGACTTCGCCGGCAACACCGTCACCCAGTACATCCCCACCGGCGTCATTATCGACGTCACGCCGACGCTGATCTCCGACGCCTCCGACGCCCGCGACGACCCCGACGCGCTCCCGGTCGAGTTCATCCACCTCGACATCAACGTCGAGAAGAGCTCCGGCCGCCTCGGCCAGTCCGGCGTGACCATCGACAAGAACAAGACCGACACCCAGGTGCTGCTGCTCGACGGTGAGCAGACCGTCATCGGCGGCCTCTTCTCGACCGAGGAGGCCATCAGCCGCAAGGGCGTCCCGATCCTCAAGGACATCCCGCTGGTCAAGTACCTCTTCTCGTTCCGCACCAAGACCGTCGTCCAGAAGGAGCTCTTGATCGCGCTCCAGGCGCGCGTCATGGAGCCGCTGCGCGCCCGCGCGGGCCAGCCGTTCCCGACCGACATCTACGGCCGCGAGCGCGTCGACGTGCAGCGCCGCCTGGACCGCTTCAAGCCCGGTGCCGGCGAGGACCTCAGCCTGATCGAGCCCGAGGACGTGAACTAGCCCTCGGCTCCATATCGGACCCACAGCTCCGCGCCCCGTAAGGCGCGGTGCTCCGGGGGAGGGCGTTTGGCGGGCGCCCTCTCCCTTTTTTATTGGTCGAGCTGCCGAGGGCGAACGGCCAAGGGCGAACGGCCAAGGGCGAACGGCCGAGGGCGTGGCGCTCTGCGGGGCGGGAGGAGAAGGAAAGCTACGAAGGCTACCGGGGCCGCTGCGCGGAGGGTGAGGCCGTGGCCTGGCAGGCGCTGGATGCACGAGGCGTCTGCGCCACCTGGCGCGTAGAAGTGCAGAGCTTGGCCTTTTCTCGGCGCGTGGCCTCCGCGGACAGGGAACCTCGTAACAGTGGTAGGATGCGCGCCCAGCGTCCCTTGTGAGGCACTGCCTCTTCCGCCACTGACCCACGTCTTGTCCCATGTCTGTCTCCCTCTGTAGCGCTCGCACACTTCTCGCCGTTGCAGTGCTCGCCCTCCTGCCGAGCTGTACGAGCACAGCCCCCGGAGGCGGCTCGGCACCGGACGCCGAGAGCGGATTCCAGGGTCGCGTCCTGGAGCGCCAAGCCGATGGGAGCATCGGCGACCCCGTCTCGAACGTCAAGCTCGTCTTTGCCCCTGAAGACGGTGGCACGGTCCAGCGGACGGGCTCCGACGGCGAGGGCGCCTACCGCATCGCCCTTGCGCCGGGGCGCTACGTGGTCGAGGCAGACCACCCAGGCTACCAAGCGTTCTCGACGGTACCAGGGTTTTTCGTCGTACAGGGCCCCGGCTTTGAGACGGGAAACATCTTCCTGGTGCCGGAGGCCCCGGGGGACGAGGCCCCGGAGGGCGAGCGCCTCGCGCTGGGAACAACCGGCCCGCAGGAGGGGCCCCCCTTCGAGCCGCGCGACCTTCCGCAAAAGGGCGACGCGGTGCCGCTGCCCGCAGGGGAGGAGCAGCCGCCAGCCGAGGAGATCGACCCCCAGTTCACGGACGAGCCAGAGGGTGAGCCCGAGAGCGATCCCGAGGCGGGGGCGGACCCGGGACTGCCAGTAACGACGCACCTGCGCATCCGGCTCCGGATGACGCGCGACAGCTTCGAGGTGGAGGACGTCGTGGAGCAGCCCGGCCGCTTGCCGAACGCCCTGCCCGTCACCGGAGACTACCTCTACCTGGTCTCCGCCGGTGGCCAGGTCCTCCATGCCGGCACGTTCCAGGACCCCCTCACCGGCTACGGCTTCGACCCGGACAACGACCTCGGGCACAGCGCCACCGCCCTCGACGAGGGCGCCGTCACGATCAGCGCGCCGAGCGGACTCGCCGAGGCGGACGCCGACGCGGTGCGCGTCGAGTTTTTCCGCCTGCCCCCCTCCCTCCCGCACGACACCAAGGTGTCCGCCAAGACGGCCCGGCAGCTCGCCGAGTCCAGCGAGCCGCTCGACGCCGGCGTGGAGGGCGCAGCCATCTTTGAGCAGCTCGACCCCTGAGCGCTCGCCTACCTGTCCCTCAGCCCAACAGCTCCCGTTGCCATGTTCTTCCTCCGCCCCCTCCTCGCCCTGCTTCTCCTGGCAATCCTCGCCCCGACCGCGCTGGCGCAGACGAGTACCTTTCTCGTCCGCAACACCAATCCCATCGTGGGCGTGCAGAAGCGGACCCTCGTCGTCATCGGCGACGGGTTCCGCTCGGGTGCAGACCAGCGGACGTTCAACGACTACGTGGACAACACCCTCATGGACGAGGTCTTCGACCGCGGCCCGCTCGATGAGGACCTCAGCGCGTTCGACGTTGTCCGCGTGAACGTGAACTCCCAGCAGTCCGGCGTGACGCGGGTGGACTCGGTCGGGACCGTCACGACGGCGCGCAGCACGGCGTTGGGCTATCGCTTTAACGGACGGCGGGAACAGTGCTGGATGAAGCCTGGACCGAACACGTCCCAGAACCTCAGTGCCATCCTCCGCACGCTCAACCTTGCCCCAGACTACACGTTCATCGTGCTGAACATGACGGAGTTCGGGGGGTGCCGGACCGGGAGCCGCGCCGTCTCGACGCTCGGGGCTGGGTGGCCGGTGGCGGCGCACGAGATGGGCCACATGGTCGGTAACCTCGGCGACGAGTACACCGCGCAGAATCCCACACCCACGGCCTATACCGGCGGACCCGTCGGTGCCGTCAACCTCAGCGCGACGACCAAGCGGAGCCAGCTCAAGTGGCGGGCCTTCGTCGATCCCGGCACGCCGCTCCCGACGACGTTCAACGCCTCGACGATGAGCGCGACGGAGACGGCCGGGGCCTTCGTCGGCGGCACGCTGAGCTTGTCGACGGGCTCGACGACGCACAACGCCGGTCTCTGGCACCCCACGTCTTCCTGCCGGATGAACTCGAACACCCCCGCGTTCTGCCCCGTCTGCTACAACCGGATGAAGGAGGTGCTCGACCCCTTCCTCGACCACGAGTTCGAGGACGTCTACACGGGGGACTTCGACGGCGACGGCTTCGCCGATGTCGTCGTCCGCAGCGAGCGCAGCCTCGCCCTCTACCTCGCCAACGGCGACAACCTCGCGCACGCCGAGACCGAGACCGGCGCGCTCGACGGGCCGGGCGGGACGTGGACGCTCACGCACCGCGACCGGCTCGTCGTGGCCGACTTTGACGGCGACGGGCGCGACGACCTGTTCGCCTCCGACCCCCTGCCCGGGATGACGCGCTTTGGTCTGCTCCGCTCGACCGGCACCGGCTTCGAGCTTGTGCGGCAGTACGGGCGCTTCCTTCCCGGAAACGCGCGCGCGCCGATGGCGATGGAGGACCGCTACCTCGCCGGCGACTTCGACGGCGACGGGCGCGACGACCTCTTCGTCTTCAACGGCTCCGAGGGCGATACCCCCGTCCTCACCCTGCTCCGGTCGACCGGCACCACGCTCCAGTTTGTCCGGCGCTACGAGGAGAGCCTGCCCGGCTGGGCGATGGCGTCCGGCGACGAGTTCTTCGTGGCCGACTTTGACGGCGACGACCGCGACGACCTCTACATCTTCAACGGCCGGAACTGGCGCTTTCCCTACCTCTTTATGGCCCGCTCCACGGGCAATGCCCTCGCCGGCGCGAAGCGCTACGACCGGAAGCTGCCCGGGTGGGACGACATGAAGCGGAACGACCGCTTTGTCGTCGCCGACTTCAACGGCGACGACCGCGACGACCTCTACGTCTTTAACGGGCAGGACTGGAGCATCCCCTACCTCCAAAAGCTTGCGAGCACGGGCTCCCAGCTTACCGCCGGAAAACGCTGGGACCAGAACATCCCCGGCTGGCAGATGCGACCCAGCGACCAACACTTCGTCGCCGACATCAACGGCGACGGCGAGGACGACCTCTACGTCTACAACGCCACCGACTGGGGGCCGGAGTACCTCGGCACGCTCATCTCCGACGGCAACCGCTCCCTCTCCGGCTCCTGGCAGGACCACCGCGTCGGGGACTGGAACCTCGGCGAGCGGGACCGTTTCCTCGTCGGAGACTTTAATGGCACCGCCGGCTGGGACGACCTCTTCGTCTTCAACCCCGCCTGGTTCGGCCTGCTCCGCTCCGGCGCGCGCTCGACCTACGAGGTCGCCATCCACCGCGACTGGATCCACGACCACGAGTACCACACGAACAACTGGTGGTAGGCGGCTAAGTGCAGCGCGTAGACCTGAGCTGCCTAACCTCAAGGCGCGCGCGAGGCCAGATGCCGAGACCGTGGTGCTCCGCAGGGAGCGTCGGGTGGGAAGGCAACAAACCGAGAAAGGTAGGCGTCGCCGTGGCACGCTGCGCGAAGGTCGATCACATTCCGCCCCTCCTCGCCCAAGCCCAAAGCTCACTCCGCTCACTCCGTCCTCACACCGTCGTCTCACCGTAGCGCGCGCGCACGTCCGCCCGGAGCGCGGCGACCTCGGCGTGGAGCGCGGCGCGGCGGGCTTCCAGGTCCGTGAGCGCCGTGCGCTCTCCCTCGACGAGCGCGAGCAGCGGCCGGAGCAGGTCCCGGACCTTGGCGAGGGCCTCGTCGGCCTCCTCGGAGAACGCCGCGGCGAGGGCCGCCTTGAGGTCCGCGCGGAGCGCCTCGACGCGGTCGGTGAACTCGGCGATGGCGCGGCGGCGCTGCCGGGGCAGCAGCACGAACCCGAAGCTCGCCAGCACCCCGGCCGCCACCAGCCCGCCCGTCACGTCGAACGCCGTCGCCGCGATCACGACGGTCGCGACCGCGCCCAGCCCGACGGCCGCCGCCTGCGTGCCGGCGAAGAGCGCCGCCGTGCCGCGCGCGTTCTCTAGGATGCGCCGCGCCTCCTCGTCCAGGTCGTAGGCGTCGATGGTCCGCCGCGCGCCGCGCATCACGTCCTGGAAGACCTTCTCGCGGTTGTAGAGGAACGGCTGCCCGGCCTTGGGCTCCGCCGAGACGCGGCGCGCCTGCTCGGCGACGTGCGTGTAGGCCCGGTTCCACAGCCCGAGCACCTGCCGAAGCAGGCCGTCGACGGCCGACCCCATCTCGTCCTCGATCCGCCGCTCGGCGTCGCGGACCACCTGGCGCGTGAACTCCTCCTTGAAGGCGTCCCGGTCGCGCAGCAGGCTCAGCTTCGAGACCCGGATGGTGTCATCGAGAAACTGCACGCCGCGGCGCTCCATCTCTAAGAGGGCGTTGTCTACGTCGGCGAGGTACCGCTCCGGGCCGCCGCGCAGCGCGGTCTCCTCCTCAGCGATCTGTGCCTGAAGGGCGTCCAGCCCACCGGCATCGACGTCGAGTACGGTGCGGCGCTCCCCGAGGCGCTCGTCGAGCCGGACCAACACCCGCTCGGCGGCGTCGAGCGGGGCGGTCAGCTTGAGCGCGAGGCGGTCGTCGCCGGTGAGCGTGTCGGTGAGGAATGCCTCGAGGGCGGCGAAGCCACTGGCCTGCCATGCGGCGGCGTCGCCCTCGACTTTGGCGGCGAAGGCGTCCTGGGCGGCAACGGGAAAGACACGCGGCTCGAACCCGACGTAGGTTTCGAAGCCCGAGCGGATGTGCTCGATCACCTGCTCTAGGTCGGCCGGGCGGCGGGCGAGGTCAGCCTTGTTGAGGATCACGACGAGCTGCCGGCCCCAGCTCTCGCGGATGAAGTGGAGGAACCGGCGCTCCGACTCCGAGAGCGGCCGGTCGAAGGAGGTCACGAACAGGACCAGGTCCGAGCGCGGGATGAAGTCCTCGGTGATGGCCTGGTGCTCCTCGATGATCGAGTTGGTGCCCGGCGTGTCGACGAGCGTCAGGCCGCGCAGCAGGTCGGCCGGGTGGTGGCGCTCGGTGACGAAGTCGCTGCGGCGGTGCTGCTGCGGCGCGTCGCCGTGGCGGAGGATCGTGATCTTGTCGGTCGTCGGGACCGGCCCTTCCTCCATCAGCACCTCGCCGAAGAGCGCGTTGAGCACGCTCGACTTGCCCGCGTTGAACTCGCCTACGACCACGACCAAGAACCACTCGCCGAGGCCGGCGGCGAGGTCGTCGAGACGGCGGAGCGTGTCGCCGTCCGCCCCCGCTTCCTCGAAGACGGCGTGCAGGTCGGTGAGGAGGGCGCGCTCGCGCTCCAGCAGCGCCTCGGCGTCGGCACTCAGGAGCGATCGGTCGGCGCGTAGCGGCGTGGCGTCGGGCGAGGGAGCGGGCATGGGGAGGGGGCGCGGCCAGCGGGCGGGTCTGTGAGAATCCCCCATTCCTGCGACTTCGACGGGGATTCGCGTAAAGATTGGGGGGGAACCGGACGAAATTATGGTTCGCAGGCGAGGCGGGTTGGTAATGTAAGCGGCGGGGGCCGTACTTTCGGGCTGCCAGCAGGAACACTAGTCGTGCGAAACGGCTATGCGGGCGCGCAACGGCAGGTCCCCCCCGCCCGCCGTTTCCCCCTCTAGCCTGTATCTCGACGCTCGTTTCTACCTACCACCTTACGGAGGACACCCCATGCTCCAATTGGCACTCGCGGCTCTGCTTGCAGCAAGCACGCTCATCGCAGGCCCGGACGACGACAAGGACAAGGACAAGAAGGCCGACGCGAAAGCGCAGCAGCCCATCGAGTCCATCCTCGTCCCCCACGACGAAGATGACCAGGACCCCGTTCTCGACACCTACGCCCTCGGCCGCACCGAGCGCATCCCGATCAAGCTCTGGCTCGGCTACGCCTGGGCCGAGGACGACGAGCGCTACGACGCTGCCGGCGAGACCGTGGACCTCGGCGTCGGCGACGCGGCTTCTGCGCAGCGGGCCTTCGTTGGCGCGCAGATCAACGTGATCAACTTCACCAACTTCTCGGTCGGTGCCGGCGGTCAGCTCATCGCTGCCAAGGACCGCCTCGCCGGTGCCTTGAGCCCTACCGGGACCGCCATCGGCGACCTGGAGAGCGACTTCGCCCTGCAGAACGCGAAGGTGTACGGGCTCATCCGAGGCCGCACACTCGGCCTCCACGGCGGCTACATCTTTGACCTCGGCGACGACGCGGCCGACCCCGCGCAGGGCGAGCGCGGCAACTCCGACGGCGTTGACGCCTGGTTCGTTGGTGCCGACTTCGACTACCCGGCCGAGGTGTTCCGTCTCTTCGCTGGGATCGACTACTTCAACCGTTCCGATGCTCCGGGAACGAACGAGGAGTCCTCCGGCAGCATTGAGGATGACGAGATCGTCGTGTTCACTGCCGGTGCCGGCATCAACATCTCGTGGGTAGAGATCGGTGCCGCCGCCCTTCTGCGCACGAACATCGCTATCAACCGCTTCGCTACGTCGGTCGGTGCCGGCCAGGGCGGTGGGCACCAGGGCTCGATCGCGCCGTACCTGCGCCTTTCGCCCCCGTCGCTCCCGATTGCGATCTCGATCAAGGGTGCCTTCCTCAGCGAGTACGCTGACTACGGCTACTCCATCGGTGGGGCCAACGACCTCGTGACCCGCAAGGGCTTCACGGTCACGGCATCGCTCGGCTTCTAAGTCGGTCCGCCTCTCGGCTCGGGCCGCCCGGACGACCGCTTGCGGTCCGCTCCGGGCGGCCCTTTCTGTATCCCGTCCTACCGTGCCTACTTCGCTTCGCCTCGCTTCGGTGCTGCTCGTGGCTCTCGGCGTCGCCGGGTGCTCCGGCGGCCGGGCGCTGCCCGAGGGCGACGCGGTGATCTCGCAGAGCGCGCTCCGCAGCCACCTCGCGGCGCTCGCCAGGCCGGTCGCCCCGGACTCGGCCCAGGTGGCGCAGCGGGCGCGCTACGCCGCCGGCCGGATGCGCGCCGCCGGGCTGATGCCGGTGCTGGACGGCTCGTTCTTCCTCGCCAGCGACGGGTCGAGCACCGGCCCGCTGCTCGCCCCGGCGCGGCACCACGTCCTCGGGTACGTCGCCGGGCGGCACCCGAGCCATGCCGACGAGCTGGTGCTCGTCGCCGCCGACCTCGGCGAGACCGGGGCGGCTGCGCTCGAAGCAGCGCGCGTGCTCGCCGACGAGGCGCGCACGGCGCAGGAGCTGGAGCGGTCGGTGCTGATCGCCCTCTGGGCTCCGCCGCGCACCGGTGAGCTCGGCCTCGCGGACTATCTCGCTCATCCCACGTGGGCGCTGGAAAACGTGCACCGCGTCCTCCTCGTCTCGGCCGACACCTCCGCCGCGAGGGAGAGCCGACAGGTGCTGACGGTACGCGGCATCGCCTCCGAGGTGGTAACGGTGCAGGACGCCTCCTCCGACGCGCCGACCGTCGCCGAACGGGCGCGTGTGCTCTTCCGCGCCGTCCGCCTCACCGATGCGCTCCTGGCCCGGACCCGCGCTGCCGCCACGGCGCTGCCCTCGGACTGACCCTACCGCCGTGCTTCCCGTCTGGATTACCGACACCTTCACCCCGAACCTCGAGCGGGCGCTCCACTACACGCTCCTTTGGGGGCTGGAGGGCGTCGTCCTGCGGACCGTCGGCGGCTCCGCCGACCGGGTGCCGCACGTCAACGAGGCCCGGCTCCGGCACCGCCTCGACGAGCACGAGATGCCGGTGGTCGCCATCGACCCTGGCCTGTTCGAGGGGCCGGCCGAGGAGCGCGGCGCGTGGATGAACGAGCTCGCCCTGCTCGGCGAGGCGGCAGCGTTCTGCGGCCGGATCGAGTGCCCGCGCCTGCTCGTCGGCGGTCTGCCGGGCGAGACGGCGGCGGCGGCCGAGGTGCTCCGCCGGGCGGGCGACGTAGCGACGCGGCACGGCTGCACGCTTGCGGTCGGCAACGAGGCCGAGGGCCGCACGACCGGGCAGGCCCTGGCGGAGCTGTTGGCAGCCGTAGACCACGACGCCGTTCGCGCCTGCTGGAGTCCGGCCGACGCCGTGGGGGAAACAGCCGGCGAAGGCCTCGCCGCCCTGGAGGGCCGAATCGACGTGGTCAAGCTGCGCGACGGGGCGGAGGAGGCGTGGCCGGCCGTGCTGCACGGCCTCGCCGCTGCGGGCTTCGACGGCCCGCTCTGTCTCGATCTCCACGCCGCGACGACGGCCTCCGACGGCCTCCGCGCCGCCACAGCGCTCATCCACGCCGCCCGCGCAGCACGGCGAGCGGTTTCAGGACCCGCGTAACTTTCCTGCGCTCGGCTCGAATAGGCTTCGGCCTGGCCCGAGACACGGCTTATCGCTAACGTCCAACAGGCCGTCCATCGAAACCCGACACGCCGAAATCCAGAAGCGAATGTCCCGACTCGTCGTCGAGAACGTCACCAAGCGATACGGCGCACACACGGCCGTGGACGGCGTCTCGTTCGCCGTCGAGCCGGGGCGCATCTTTGGCGTCCTCGGGCCGAACGGGGCGGGGAAGACCTCGACGATTCGGATGATCGCCTACATCACGAGTCCGGACGAGGGCCGGGTCACCTTCGGCGGCGAGGCGGTCGGTCCTGGCTCGCAGCAGCGGATGGGGTATTTGCCCGAGGAGCGCGGCCTCTACCGCAAGATGAAGGTCGGCGAGCAGCTCGTCTACCTAGGTCAGCTCAAAGGACTCTCCACGGCCGATGCCCGCGCCGCCGCACGCCGCTGGCTCGACCGCTTCGACGCGCGCTCGTGGGCGGGCAAGCGCGTCGAGGAGCTGTCGAAGGGGATGCAGCAGAAGGTGCAGTTCGTCGCGACGATCCTCCACGAGCCGGACCTGCTGATCTTCGACGAGCCCTTCTCCGGCCTCGACCCGATCAACGCCGCGCTGCTCCAGGACATCATCCTCGAGCTCAAGGAGGCCGGCCGGACGATCCTGTTCGCTAGCCACCGGATGGAGCAGGTCGAGCAGCTCTGCGACGACCTCTTCCTGATCGCCGACGGCCGCGAGGTGCTCCACGGCTCGCTCCGCGACGTCAAGCGCTCGTTCGGCCGCAACACCGTCACGGTCGAGTTCAGCGGCGACGACGGCTTCCTCGACCGGCTCGAAGACCGCGAGGCCATCCGCATCCGCTCGCGCACGGCGGGCCACGCCGAGTTCCGGCTGGTCGGCGAGACGACCGCGCGGCAGGTGCTCGAGACCGCGCTGTCGCGCGTGGACGACCTCTACCGCTTCGAGCTGAACGAGCCGCCGCTCTCGGAGATTTTCGTGATGGCGGTCAACGGGGACCGGGGGAGTGAAGGGCTGGAGGATCGGAGGACTGGTCTCTCCGGCGCAGCCGTCGCCCCACTCCCTCCATCCCCCGATCCCTCGGTCCCCCGATGAACAAGATTTCCATCATTGCCCGGAGCGAGTACCTCCGCCGCGTCCGGTCCAAGACGTTCATCGTCGCCACGATCCTGGCTCCGGTGATGCTGGTGGCGCTCGTCGGCGTGTCGGCGGCGGTCGGCGTGTGGACGCAGGAGGGGGGGGCGCGCAACCTCACCATCGTCGACGAGACGGGGCGCGGCCTCGGCGCGGCGCTCGCCGGGCGGCTGCCGGACAACTACTCGGCCGTCGTCGAGAACGCGCCCGTCGACAGCCTCCGGGCGCGCGTCGAGCGGGGCGCGCTCGACGGGTACTTCGTGCTCCCGGCCGGCGTGCTCGAGGGCGAGCCTGGCCAGGGGGAGGAGGCCGCGTTCTACTCCGAGGGCGTCGGTGGCTTCTCGATGCAGATGCGGTTGCAGCGGGCCGTCGAGGACGTGGTCCGCCGCGCCCGGCTGGAAGCGAGCGGGGCCTCGGCCGAGGTGCTGAGCGCGGCCGACGCGCCGGTCGGCGTGCGGATGGTGGCGCTCACCGACGACGGCGAGGCCGAGGACACGACCTGGCTCTACTCCGGGCTGGGCTACGCGATGGGGTTCATCATCTACATCGCCATGTTCGTCTACGGCGCGATGGTGATGCGCGGGGTGATCGAGGAGAAGACGAACCGGATCGTCGAGGTGGTGGCGTCGAGCGCGAAGCCGTTCCAGCTGATGATGGGCAAGGTGCTCGGGATCGGGGCCGTCGGGCTGACGCAGTTCGTGCTGTGGGTGCTGCTGGCGCTCGCCGGCCTGTTCGCGGCCGGGGCGGTGCTCGGCAGCGCGGTCGATCCGGCGATGCTCGCGGCGGCGGAAGGCCCTGGGCAAGAGCTGCCGTTTGACCCGTCGGGGCTGACCCTCGGCGACGTGCCGTTCGGGCTGATCGTCTACTTCCTGCTGTTCTTCCTCGGCGGCTACCTGCTCTACGGAAGCCTCTTCGCCGCCGTCGGCTCGGCGGTCGAGCAGGAGAGCGACGCGCAGAGCTTGCAGATGCCGATCCTGATTCCGGTCATCTTGCCGGCGGTCTTCCTCCCGTTCATCGCCGACAACCCCGACGCGCCGGCTTCGGTGGCGCTGTCGCTGGTCCCGTTCTTCTCGCCGATCCTGATGGTGGTCCGGGCGGCGGCGACCGACGTCCCGTTCTGGCAGATGGCGCTGGCCTTGACGCTGCTGGCCGCGTCGTTCGTCGGGACGATCTGGCTCGCGAGCCGGATCTACCGCGTCGGGATTCTGATGTACGGCAAGAAGGCGAGCTTCCGGGACCTGGCACGGTGGGTGCGGTACGCGTAGGCGTACCTTCGCGGCTTTTGCGGCGCACGACGCTGCCCACCCTCCGGCGCTCCGGCGTCCCCCCGATGGCTCGCATCGCGCTTCTCGCTCTCGCCCTTTCCGCTCTCGCGCCCCCGGCGCTGGCGCAGCAGGCCGAGGCTACGCCTCAGCAGCTCGACCCCAACGGCACCCGCCTCTTCCTCTCCCCAACGGCGCGGGCGTTGCCGCAGGGGCAGGGCCGGTTCTCGGACTACTTCATCTTCTTCCCCTCCGTCGCCTACGGCTTCACCGATTGGCTCGACGCCGCAGCGGGCGTCTCGCTGCTGCCCGGCTCGCGCACCCAACTCGTCACGGTCAACGTGAAGGCGCAGGTGGTCGACGGGGAGAGCACGGACATCGCCGTCGGGAATCTGTTCGCGGTCCCCGTCGGGGAGGTGAGCGGCGGCTTCGGCGGGACGGCCTACGGCCTCGCTACGTTTGGCTCGGCGCGGCAATCGATCACGGTCGGGACCTACGTTGCCTACGCGGGCTTCAACGAGAGCAGGACGACGTGCGACGAGGACGACTGCACGACCGAAAACGCGTTCGGCATTGACGTGGCCGACGGGGTCGTCCTCGTCGTCGGCGGCGAGGTTCAGGTGTCGGGCTCGGTCAAGCTGATCTCGGAGAACTACCTCGGCTTGGCTGAGGGCGCGGCGGGCGGAATCGTTTCCGGCGGCGTCCGCTTTTTCGGCGAGCAGCTCGCGGTCGACTTTGCCCTCTTCCGGCCCATTGGCGAGGGGAGCGAGTTCGACGGGTTTCCATTCGTCCCCTACGTCGGGTTCTCCTACAACTTCGGCCGGTAGGTCGCTACACGAGATCGGCGGGGCTGCGCGATGCAGCCCCGCCGAAGGAAGAGCGCGAGACGATGACTCACTGCCCGGTGGTCGCCGTCGTAGCGAGGCCACTGAGGGCGGTCTGGATCATCCCGACCTGCTCGCCGACGCCCGTGGCTCCGTGGCGGTCGGCGAGGTACTGCGGGTCGTTGTAGAGCACGAACGTGCCGCCGTCGGCGTCGGTGTAGACGAGCATCTTCTGCGGCAGGTCGATCCCGATGGTTTGGGTGGCCTGCATCAGCGGCGTCCCGAGGGCGGGGTTGCCGAAGACGATCAGCTTCGTCGGCCGCAGCTCTAGGTTCGCGCTCGCGGCGTCCGCGGCGTGGTCCACCTCGGCGACGATCGACAGGTTGGGGTTGGCCGTGACGGCTGCGCGCAAACGGGCGTAGGTGGTCTCGGCGTCGGCGTTGCTCTGCACCCGGACGAGCCCTTCGTTCAGCGCGACGGAGTCGGTGCTGACGGACGGGGTCCCCTCGCCGCCGGCCTCGTCGGCGAACCGCTCGAGGACGTTGCGGATCTGGCCGAGCGCGGCCACGCCACCGACGCCGTGGCGCTGCACGAGGTAGTCGGTGCTGTTGTAGCCGATGAGGGTGGTGCCGTCCGCGTCGGTGTAGACCAACATCTTCTGCGGCAGGTCGATCCCGGCCTGCTGGTTGGCCTGCATGAGGGGGGTCCCGACGAGCGGGTTGCCGAAGAGCACGACGCGCGTCGGGGGGAGCGGGAGGTCGGCCGGCGCGTTTGCGCTGTGGTCCACGTTTGCGACCGTGGTGACGGGGCCGGCGGCGTCCAGCGCCTGCAGGAGCGCGGCGGAGGTCGCGTCGAAGTCGGTCGCGCTCTCGATCAGGACGAGGCCGGCGGCCGAGGAAGCGACGGGCGGATCGGGCGGGGTGTCGCCGTCGCTGTCGCAGCCCGTAGCGAGAAAGGCGAGGGCGAGCAGCAAGAAAAGGATGGGGTTAGGCATCGCAGGGCAGGAGTGGATGGGGGGAGCCAGAAACGCCCGTCTTACGCGCCAGCCCAGGGCAGTTTCCAGGGCTAGGCTTCGGCGAGCACGCGCGGCGGAGGAGCTTTCGCTGGCAGCCGCGCCGGCTTGACGGCCGCGCGGACGGCGATCTGCACGGCCGGTTCGTCCTCGCGGAAGTTGAGGAGCACCTCCAGCACGCCGTCCTGCTCGTGCTGCTCCATCAGCAGCATCCGCAGCCGGCTCGCGTGGCGGAGGCCCTTGAAGTAGCCGCCGTACATCCGCCGCATCTCGAGGACGCCCGTGCGCTCGCCGAGCCACTCGCACTTGAGCTGCAGGTGCTCGGCGACGACGCCGACGCGCTCGTCCCAGCTCGGCGGGTCGGGCACCTCGCCGGTGTCGAGCAGGGCGCGGGCCTCGCGGAAGATCCACGGGTTGCCGATGGCCCCGCGCCCGATCATCACGCCGTCCACGCCGGTCTCGTCGAACATCGCCTTGACGCGGTGCGGGTCGTAGGCGTCACCGTTGCCGAAGAAGGGGATGTCGCGGACGCCCTCGTCCTTGATGCGCCGGAGCCAGTCCCACCGCGCCTCGCCCTTGTACATCTGCGCGCGCGTCCGGGCGTGGACCGCGAGCGCGGCGACGCCCGTCTCCTCGAGCATCCGGGCGACCTCGACGATCTGGATCGAGTCGTCGTTCCAGCCGAGGCGGGTCTTGACGGTCACGGGCCGCGTCGCCTCCTCGATGACGGCGGCGGTGATGGCCTGCATCTTCGGGAGGTTGCGGAGGATGCCGGCGCCGCCGTCCTTGCAGACGACCTTCTTGACCGGGCAGCCGAAGTTGATGTCGATCAGGTCCGGCCCGGCGGCGTCGACGATGCGCGTCGCCTCGCGGACCTGCTCGATCTCGCCGCCGAAGATCTGGATGCCGAGCGGGCGCTCCTGCTCGTAGAAGTCGAGCTTGCGGAGGCTGCCCTCGGCCCCGTAGGTGAGGCCGCCCGAGGAGATGAACTCCGTGTAGAGTAGGTCCGCGCCGTAGCGCTTGCACAGGATGCGGAACGGCGGGTCGCTCACGTCCTCCATCGGGGCGAGGAGGAGCGGACGCTCAGGAAGCTGGATCGGGCCGATGGTCATGTGGCGTCAACTCCGGCCCCCCGCTGCCCTGTTCCGCCTCGGGTGTAACCTCACGTGCCGTGCGTCGTAGGGCCTGCCGTTCACCGACCCTCCACGCCCCATGCTCGTCTCTCTTCTCGCGCTCCTCGGCCTCGCCACGACGGTCCTGCTGACCGCCCTCGCGGCTCTCAACGGCGTCTTGGCGCTGCTCGCCACGGTCTCGGTATGGAAGGCGTACTTGGTGGTCGGGATGAAGGTGGCGCTGACGGTGCTGATCTGCATTCCGGTCGTCGGGCTGCTGATTTACCTGGTCTGGGGCCAGCGCAAAGTGCGCGAGGCTCGATAACCGTTCCTCCTAGCCCGCCTCTGCCATGTGCCGTCGTCGTCTCGCGACGCGCTCCGTCGCCGCCCTCTCGCTGCTCCCACTTCTGCTCGTCGGCTGCGGCCCGAGCCTGATCGACCGCATCCAGGGTCCCGTAGGCGGCATCTGCGGGTTGATTATCGTGATCCTGGACATCGTGGCGCTGCTGAACCTCTGGCAGAGCGGGCGCTCGACGGGCGACAAGGTGCTGTGGACGCTGATCATCGTGTTCTTCCCCGTCGGCGGGCTCGTGCTCTACTACCTCCTGGCCTGAGCCACTAACGCACCGCTATGCTAGCGCATCGCTACGCCCAGTGGGGCTATGCCCAGTGGCGGCCGAGCCAGACGCCGAGGGCAACGGCCGTGAGGCCGAGCAGGACGCTGCCGGCGGCGTTCGCCAGGGCCCAGGCGGGCCGTCCGGCCTCCCACAGCGCGAACGTGTCGAGGCTGAAGGTCGAGAACGTCGTGAACGACCCGAGGAAGCCGACGACGAGCGCGAGCCGGTGCGCCTCGCCCTTCGCCACGAGCACTGGCACCGCCAGGCCGATGAGGAACGACCCAGCGAGGTTGACCGACCACGTGCCCAGCGGCAAGCCCGTCGCGGCGAAGCGAACGGCGGCAAGCCCGACGCCGTAGCGCGCTACGGCACCCAGCGCGCCGCCGAAGGCTACGATAAGGAGGGAAGGGGACACGGGGGGGAGACGTAATCTGGACGTATTCCGATATAACAGAGACTTGATACGGCAGCCCTCGGGAAAGGCCTACACTGCGGCCTCCGCTCTCGCTTCCGGAGCCGTCCCTCTGCTGCCGTAAAGATACCCGCTATGAAATTCCTCTCCGTCTCGGCCCTCACGCTGTTCGCGCTTGCGATGGGCACGGTCAGCCTGCTGCTCGCTTCGCCGCCGTCGGTGGTGGAGCTGGCGGCCTCGCCGCCGACGGAGCCAGTGGCGCTCCTGCACGCCGAGCCGGTGGCCGTGGTCGAGCTGTTCACCTCGGAGGGCTGCTCGTCGTGCCCATCGGCCGACCGCCTGCTGGTCGACCTCGCCGAGCGGGACAACCCGCGTGTGCTCCCGCTCGCCTTCCACGTGGATTACTGGAACCGCCTCGGCTGGGCTGATCCGTTCAGCGACGCCGCCTTCTCGCAGCGGCAGCGGGCCTACGCCCGCGCGTTCCAGTCGGGCCGGGTCTACACGCCGCAGATGATCGTCAACGGGCAGCGCGAGTTCGTCGGGTCGCGGCGGCACGAGGCGCAGGCGGCGATCAAGGAGGCCCTGGCGCAGGAGGCCCCGGCTTCGGTCAGCGTGCTCGCGCAGGCCGACGGCCCGGTGCTCTCGGTGGCCTACGCGGTCGAGGGCGCGCCGGAAGGCACGGTGCTGCACCTCGCCCTCGTGCAGCGGCACGCCGAGCAGGCCGTGCCGCGCGGCGAGAACCGGGGCAAGACGCTCCGCCACGCGAACGTCGTCCGCGCCTTCGAGACGGTCGCGCCCGGAACGGGGACGCGCCGGTTCACTCCTCCGGCGGGACTGCGCTTCGATGAGGTCGGGGTCGTCGCCTACGTGCAGGACCCGGCGACGATGCAGGTCTTCGGAGCCGCCGAGGCTGGGCTGCGCGCCACGGAGCCGCACGAGTGAGATCGTGCGCTAGTGCCTCCACAGCGAGTCTGGTGGGAAAGCGTCGCGCTGGAAGCGGATCGGGTGCTCGTACCACGCGGAAGATGGGGGATCGAAAAGAGAGGATGGAAAAGAGAGAATTAGCTTCCTCCCCGACGCGCTCCGCCATCCTCGATTCTCTACTCTCTATCCTCATTTGATCCTGCGCTAGGGCATTGTGGCGGGCGGATTCGCCTGCAGGTACTCCGTGCCTCGGCCCTTAACGTTCTCGTCCCACCGCTGCATCCACTCCGCGCCGCGCTCGGCGAGCACGTCCCAATCGACGGGCATCGCGCGGATGTCGGCGCGCATCCACTCCGGCAAGCGTTCCGGTTCGATGTCGGTGCGGACGGGGATGCGGTGGAAGCGCTCGGCCTGCTCGATCAGGGCCTCCTCGGAGGTGACGAACTCGTAGAACTGCTCGGCGCGGGCCGGATTCGGCGCGCCGTCGACGATCGCGATGGCGTCCACGAGCACGGGGGTCCCCTCGGCCGGCAAGACCCAGGAGAACGGGTAGCCCAGGTCGCGGCTCTGGAGGTACGCGTCGGGCAGGTTCCACAGCGTCACGTCGCCTTCGCCGCGCGCAATGGCGAGGTAGAGTTGGGTCGGATTGGCGGCGTAGGTCTTGGTGTTCTCGTCGAGCCGGGCCAGCCACCGGAACCCGTCCTCAACCGAGGGCGCACGCTGAATCATCGCGCCGAAGATCGTCCGCATCGTGCCTGAGCCGAGCGGCGCGCGGACGATGACGCGGTCCCGGAAGCGCGGGTCCAGCAGGTCGTCCCACGTGCGCGGCGCGGCGGTGGAGTCCACGGCGTTGTGGTTGTACATGATGACCTCCGGCGTCTGGTAGGTGCCGTACCAGCGGTGCTCCGGGTCGTGCTCCTCATCGGGCACGGCCTCGGCCCAGGCCGGGGTGTAGGGAGCGAGGAGGTCTTGCGCGGCGGCCTGGGCGAACATCGTCTGCGGCGCGCCCCACCAGAGACTGGCCTGTGGGTTGGTCGCCTCTGTGCGGACGCGGTCGAACGCCTCCTGGCTGCCCATGTCGAGCCACTGCACGTCTACGGCCGGATGCGCGGCTTCGAAGGCGGCCTCGTAGGCCCCGAGCAGCTCCTTGCCGTGGGGCGAATAGATGACGAGCGTCTCGCGGTCGTCGCCGCAGCCGGCGAGCAGGACGAGGAGCAGAGCGAGCGGGGCGAAGCGGCAGGGCATCGGTAGCGGCGAAGGTGAGCGGGCGCGTGAAGATAGCCCGCGACGCCGGCTAGGCCATCCGCTTCCGGTACTCCGTCGTCAGCACGCCGTCGAACCCCCAGTTCTCCGGCTCCACCAGGTCGAGCACGATGTGGATGTGCTCGAGCTGCTTGCCGAGCACGCGGACGAGCGACGCGGTGATGTCCCGGACGAGCGCCGCTTTCTGCTCCAGCGTCACGCCGTCGTCGGTGAGCTTGACGTTGACGTAGGGCACTACGCCTCGCCCTCGATGGCTCCGAACGGGCCGGGCCGCTTGAGGCTCTCGATGGCCTCGACCTCCCGCAGCGCCTCGTCGAGCGCCATCTCTTCGAGCACCTCGGCGAGCACCTCCTGGAGCCACGCGCGCTGCTCGTGGAGGGTCTCCGCAATGGCCTCCTTCAGCGCGAGCTTGAGGGCGTCGTCGGGCGTGGTCGTGGGAATCATCGGGCCGGGGGGTCGGGCGAACGGGAGGGGAAACTACGGAAAGCGGGGTGCAGAAACAGCGCAGACTGGGTTACCCTACGGTTTCTGGAGACGGGCGCTTGCTGCGAGACGGGTGGGCACCCGAAAGGTTGCGCTACCCGACGACTTGGAGGCGGGCGAACTTGAGCTTGAGCTTCTTCTGCCCGACGCCCTGGAAGAACACCGTCGCCGCGGCCCGGTCGCCCCGGCCCTCGACGGCGAGGACCTTGCCCTCGCCGAAGGTCGCGTGCTCCACCATCACGCCGGGGACGAGGTCGCCCTCGCCCTCGTCGTAGACGATCCGCTCGCCGCTCGGCGGGGCGGCCTTCGGCCGGCGCTTGGGCTGGTCGGGGCGAAGGCTTTGGCGGTAGTAGTGGGGGTCGCGGCCCTCGAAGGCGGCGCTGCCGCCTTTCAGCGCGAAGCGGTCCTTTTTGCCCGAGAACGAGCGCCCGGCCTCGGTGCGGATCACGTCCTCGACCTCTACCTCGTCGAGGAACCGGCTGCGGATGCCGGCCTGCTGCTCGCCGAAGCGGTAGCGGCTGCGGGCATACGACAGGAAGAGCAGCTCCTCGGCGCGCGTCACGCCGACGTAGAACAGCCGCCGCTCCTCCTCGAGCTCCTTCGGGTCCTGCGCCGCGACTGCGAGCGGGAACAGGCCCTCCTCGAGGCCGGTCACGAAGACCACCTTGAACTCCAGCCCCTTCGAGGCGTGGAGCGTCATCAGCGTCACCCGGTCCGGATCGCCCTCGTCGGCGTCGGCGTCGGTGACGAGCGAGACCTGCTGTAGGAACTCCGAGAGGGTCGGCGTGTGCTCGGGGCTGCCGGCGGCGAACTCGGCGATGGCCGAGATCAGCTCCTGCACGTTCTCCCACCGCGCCAGGCTCTCGACGGTGTTCTCCTCGCGGAGGGCGCTGAGCAGCCCGCTCTCGGCGAGCAGCTCGCGCGCGATCTCGTCGGCCGGGGCGGTGCCCGACTTCGCCGCGTAGCGCCCGGTGAGGAACGTGAAGCCCTCGATGGCCTTGGCGGCTCGGCCTCCCACGGCGTCCCCGGCGCGCTCCAGGGCTTGCCACAGCGTCAGGCCCTCGCTCGCGGCGAACTGCTCGACGGTCTCCATCGTCTTGGCCCCGATGCCGCGCGTCGGGTTGTTGATGACGCGGCGGATGGAGGCGGCGTCGTTGGGGTTGACCACGAGCCGGAGGTAGGCGAGGGCGTCCTTGATCTCGCGCCGCGCGTAGAACGACAGCCCGCCGACGATGCGGTAGGGGATGCCGCCGCGCCGGAGCGCCTCCTCCAAACTGCGGCTCTGGGCGTTCGTCCGGTAGAGGACCGCCGCCTGGCGGTAGCCGACCCCGTGGCGGACGTGCAAGTCGCGCAGCCGGCGCTCGACCTTCTGCGCCTCGTCGCGCTCGCTCAGCGACTCCATCAGCACGACGTGCTCGCCCTCGGCGTTGTCGGTCCAGAGGTTCTTGTCGAGCTGGTCGGCGTTGTGCTTGATGATCGAGTCGGCCAGGCGCAGGATGCGGCCGGTCGAGCGGTAGTTCTGCTCCAGGCGGATGGTCGTCGCCTCGGGGTAGTCCTTCTGGAACGACAGGATGTTCTGGATGTCGGCCCCGCGGAAGGCGTAGATGCTCTGGGCGTCGTCGCCGACCACGCAGAGGTTCTTGTGCTTCGCGGCCAGCATCTTCGCCAGGCTGTACTGCGCGTGGTTGGTGTCCTGGTACTCGTCGATGTGGAGGTATTTCCACCGCCCCTGGTACTGCTCGAGCACGTCGGGGTGATTCGCGAGCAGCTCGATGGGCTTGATGAGGAGGTCGTCGAAGTCGAGTGCGTTTGCCCGGCGGAGCGCGTCGAGGTAGGGGCCGTAGACTTTGGCCGCGACCTCCTCAAACGGGTCGGCGGCCAGGCGTTGGTACTCGGCCGGCGTGACCAAGCCGTTCTTGGCCCCGCTGATCCGGTTGCGGACCGAGCGCGGCGTGTAGCGCTTGGGGTCGACGTTGTACCGGTTGAGGAGGTTCTTGATGATGTTCTCCGAGTCGGCCGTGTCGTAGATCGAGAAGTCGCGCGTGAAGCCGATGCGCTCGGCCTCGCGGCGGAGCATCCGGGCGAAGACCGAGTGGAAGGTCCCCATCCAGATGCCCTTGGCGGCCTCGGGCCCGACGAGCCGGAGGACGCGCTCACGCATCTCCTTGGCCGCCTTGTTGGTGAAGGTGAGCGACAGGATCTGGCTCGGCCACGCCTTCTTGGCCGCCAGGATGTAGGCGATCCGGTGGGTGAGCGTGCGCGTCTTGCCGCTGCCCGGCCCGGCCACGATCATCACCGGCCCGTCGGTCGCCGAGGCGGCCTCGCGCTGGACAGGGTTGAGACCGTCGAGGATGTCGTCCGCTGCCGTGTCGGGCACGGCTGGGGCGGCGGGGCCGGCCGCCATCGGGTCGGGCGTGTCGGGGGCGTCGGAGAGGGTGTAGGTCCGCATGATTCGGGGTTGCTGAAGCCAGAGACCCCCCGCTCTCTCGCATCGGGCTGCGCCCTCACGCTTCGAGAAGCTGTCCCCCTCGCCGAGGGGAAGAGCCGTGCGTTGCTGGGAGCGAGCCTTGCGAGTGACCGCGAGCGCGGCAGGGGGTACACGAAAAGTCCTTGCATGATAGCGGCACCGAGGCGGTGGGGCAAGGCGCGCGCGCACTTTCCCCGCATCGTTCGTTTATTGGAGGCTCCGTCTCACCTCACCCCCACGGTCATGCAAACGCCCGTCTCCAGCATCCTCAGCCGCAAGGGCGACTGGGTCATCACCATCGAGCCGTCCGCCACCGTCTTCGACACGATCTCGCGCATGGTCGAGCACAACGTCGGGGCGATCTGCGTCACCGAGCGCGGAGCGCTCCGGGGCATCTTCACCGAGCGCGACTACCTCCGCCGCATCATCCTCCAGGGCCGCGCCTCGAAGACGACGACCGTCGAGGAGGTGATGACGAAGGACCTCGTCTGCGCCACGCCGGACCACACCGCGAGCGCCTGCATGGCGATGATGAGCGAGAAGAAGTGCCGCCACCTGCCCGTCATTCGCGACGGCCAGCTCGCCGGCCTGGTCTCGCTCGGCGACTGCGTCAAGGTCGCCCTCGAGGCCACCGAGGAGCGCGCCCGCAGCCTGGAGAACTTCATCACTGGCACCTATCCAGGCTGAACGGCGTGGCGGGAACGCCCGTAGGGGGTCGATGCAAAAGGCCCCTCCGACGGCATCAGCTCTCCACCCTCGCATTGAGCACGTCGTAGACGTTCGGGTCGCCCTCGTTGACCTTGCCGCCGCCGACGCCCGCGTCGGCGCGCTCGCGGACCGAGCGGAACGCCCCGATGTCGCCGCTCTCGTCGTTGGCCCCGACGAGGAGCGTCACCGTCGTGCCGCGCTTCAGCGTTGGGAGGACGAACTTCGGGACCGAGAACCGGATGGTCCCCTCCGCAGCCGAGGCGAGGGCGCTGCCCATGCTCCCGAACTCGCCGAGCACCCGGCCCTTGGCGTCCTCGATCCGCACGCCGTCGCCGACGAAGACGATGAACTCGTAGGCGTTGCTCCTGGGGAAGGTGTAGGACGCGTTGCGCCCGACCTCCGTCTTGCCGCCGTCCTCCTCGGTGTCGAAGGCGAGCGCGACGAAGGTCGGCTGGAACCCCACCGCCGCCGGGTCGGCGAGGTCGGCGAAGTCCATGCGGACGTACTGCGTCGAGTCGTCCTGGGTGATCTCGAGGTAGCCCACGTCGAGGACGCGCGCCGGGATCGAGGTGGGGTAGGTGTAGGTGGCGGTCGTGCCCCAGTCGTCGCCGTCGGGGTCGGTGCGCGAGAGGATCGGGACGGCGAGCGGGTTGGTGCGGCTGACCTGCGCCGGGCCGAGCACGCGCGAGCGCTTGACCTGCCGCATGACCGGGTACTCGGCGCGGAGGTTCGGCTCGGCGAACGCGACATCGAGCGGCTCGGGCACGGCGTAGCTGCTGTCGGCCGGCACCTCCTCCTCGCCCACCGCGACGGCACCGGGCGTGAGCGTGACCGACACCGAGTCGAGCGGCACGACGAGCGTATCGCCCTGCACCTGGCTGAGCGGGACAGCCCTCATCTGCCCGAAGCCACGCACCCGCACCGTCGCCCCGCGCGGCAGCCGGCCCGACGGCACGAGGCTCACGGTCAGCTCGCCCGCGCTCTGCGCCATCCGGGCGCGCACCTGGCCGTCGCCGAGGCGGAACGTCGCCGTGGTCTCGCCCCAGGCGTCGGGCAGGTGCGGCTCGAGGACCACCGTGTTGCCGCTTCGGTAGCGAATGCCGGCGTAGTCCTGGTAGGCGTTGCGGATGAACTCGGCGAGGGTCCACGGCTGAACGGGCGCGCCGCCTAGGTCCGGCTCGGTCTCGCCCTCGTGCGGGTGCGCGTCCAGGTTCTCGGCCGCCGCGCCGACCACGCCCCGGTCGAGGATCAGGCGCTGGAGCGCCTCGGTCTGCTCGTAGGCCTCGGCCGCCGCGCCCTGCTCGACGAGGAGCGAGACGAGCGGGCCGCTGAGCCACGTCCAGACCGTGCCGTCGTAGCGCGCCGCGCCCGGCTCGTAGAAGTCCGCCGCGTCGAGGTAGGGGTAGAAGAGCGAGTCGGACTGCGGCAGGGTCGAGACGCCGTACGGATAGGCCAGCTCGTCGGTGAGCCGTTGGAGGATGCGGCGCTCGGTCGCGGGATCGAGGTCGAGATCGCGAAGAGCGAGCAGGGCGCTCGGGCGGGGCCGTCCGTCCGGCTGGCCGCTCTGCGCGACGAAGTCGGCGAGGCGGTCGTCGCGCACGAAGGTCTGCTCGAAGCGGCGTTGGAGGGCGGCGGCGCTGTCGCCGTAGGCCTGGGCCGAGGTCGGCCGCCCGCTGATCTGGCCCATGATGAGGGCCACCGGCTGCATCGCCCGGAGCGCTCGGTAGAACCGCCCCTGCGCCTCGGCCACGCGGTTCGCGCGCGGCGTCCGGCCCCGGCCGTCGAACGGCTGCACCCACGTCTCGCCGGGGCGGTTCGAGAGGAAGCCGTCGGGCGAGGCGGTGTCGTCGTAGAGCCCGCGCACGGCGTAGACGGTCCGCGTCCAGAACTCGGCCCCGTTGTCGGTGATGAGCGAGCGGTCGCCCGTCGTGCGGAGGTAGTCGCCGACGGCCCCGACCCAGAGCGGCGTCGCGTCGATGGTGGTGAACTGCGGGCGGCCGTCGGCGAACTCGTTCGGGATGCGGCCGAAGCGGTCGATGCGCCGGTCCCGCCGCTGCGCCCGGCCGAAGGTGGTCAGGAGCCGGCGCGCGCGCTCCCACTCACCGGTGGCGAGGAACGCGCCGTCGAGCGCGGCGAGGGTCGACCGGCCGACCGGCGCGTCGGTGCCCGGCAGCCCCGAGGCGAGCCGCAGCCCGGTCGAGTCCTCAGTGACTAATTCTTCGAGCGAGAGCCGCGCCCAGTCGAGCGCCCGGTTGAAGTCCTCATCCTCGGTGCGGATCGTCGGCCGCTCGAGGACCGACACGAGGCGCTCGGCCCGCTGCGCCAGCATCGCGTCCCGGCGGCCGAGCGAGCGCCGCGCCCTCGACGCTGCCTCATCCGGCGTGTTGCCCGTGGCGAAGGCGACGGCACCGGGCGTCGGGAAGCGGACCGCGCCGAGCACGGTCCCGCGCTCGCGCACCCCGAGGCCGCCGGTGACCGCTTCGGCCTGGACCCGCACAGTCCCATCGGTGGCCGCCACGGCCAGCCAGACCGGCCGCGCGCTACCGGGTTTTGGTTCGAGGTAGTTGGCCCGCGCGATGAGGAGGGCGTTGCCCTCGGCCTGCGCGGTGTAGTCCGACGCCCCGCGCCGGTCGCTCACCGCCGGCCGGAGCTCGAGCGTCCCGAGGCTGTCGGCGACCTCGACCAGGAGCGTGCCCTCGGCGAGCGTGATGGTCTCGGTGAGGGTCTTCAGCTCCGGCCCCCGCACCGCCCGCAGCAGCCCGGCCAGCACGCCCGACGAGTCGGCCTGCCGGTAGGTCCGGGCCGCGAAGTCCGGCCGGACCACCCCGCCCGCGACGTGCTCAGGCCCGACGCTGACCGAGTCCTCGGCGAAGTGCCACCGCCACCCGTCCACGACTCGGAAGCCGCCGACGGTCAAGCCCATCGCCGGGTCGGTGGGCGCTCCGGCGAGAGCGTCGTAGAAGAAGGTGCCGACGGTGTCGGTGAAGAAAAACGAGCGGTCGGCGCTGGAGTCCGCCGCCACGGCGAGGCGGGCGAGCGCCGCCGGCTCGCGCGCGGCCAAGCCCTCGGGCACGTCGGAGTCTTCGCCACATCCGATGAGCCAGAGGGCACTAGCGAGCAGGAGGACGAGCAGGGCAGGGCGAGAGACGATCACAGGACGACGGTGGGGTGGGGTGCGAAAATACGGAGCGCAGTGGACGGTAGGGGGAACGCGCAGAGTCTAGCGGTACGCCTCCCGCCGGTGCCGGACCGCGATCACGTCTACGACGTGCCCAGCATCAGCGACCTCGTAGACCACGCGATAATCTCCAACGCGAATACGCCAGAGCGCGTCACTCCCGCTCAACTATGCATCCGCTCGGGCGAGGCTCCTCGGCCAGCGCCTCGATCTTTCGGAAGAGGCGCGTCACCGTGGGCGGGTGCAGCTTTGCCAGTTCTTTCTCAGCCGAGCGGGCAAATGTGACGCGGTAGTCACTCATCCTCGGTGAGCTTGCCCTGTTCGTTGAGCCGCCGCCTCACCGCCTCGAGCGATGCGCGTGGCTCACTCCTTCGTTTGTGCGCGAGGAGACGGTCATAAAAATCTTCCCACACCGACCCGTTCTCTTCGAGGTCGATGACGACAGCAGTTTTCTCTCCCCGTTCGTTCACGACAAACTGAATGCCTTCCATGACTCGTTGAGGGTTGTCCGATGAGCAACCTACGCTGCCCTCTCCGAATCGTTCGCCGGGACGTTCGCTAGAAGTCCAGCCCGATGGAGAAGTAGACCTGCGACGCGCCGAAGCCCTGCCCGTCGTAGGGCCACGCCCAGTCCAGCCGCAGCGGATAGCCTAGCAGGATCGTCCGCAGCCCGACGCCCGCGCCGACGAGCAGATCGTCGAGCACCTTCTCGCCCTCGGCGTTGAGCCGGGTGAGGTCGAAGCCCTCGGAGTAGACGGTGCCCACGTCCACGAAGGCGGTGCCCTGGAGGTTGTAGAGCGCGAAGAGCGGCAGCGGGCCGGGCAGCAGCGCCGCGACGAGCGGGAACCGGAACTCGGCATTCAGCAGCCCGAACCGCGAGCCGCTCCGCTCGTCGATCCCGAACCCGCGCAAGGGCAGCACCGGCGTGCCGAAGACGAAGTCGTTCTCGTCCTCGATCGGGATGCTCTGGAAGCGGGGGTTGATCCAGTTCTGCACGCCGGCCGCGTAGAACCGCTGCGGGTCCGGCCCGACGGACACGCCCGCGCTCGCCCGAAAGGCCAGCGAGTAGTAGCGCCCCAGGCCCACGTACTGCCGCGCGTCGGCCAGGAGCGTGGCGAAGGCCACCGAGACGCCGGGGCTGCCGGCGAGCCGGAGCGCGTACCGCCGCCCGCCGGCCGGGAACAGGAACCCCGGCTCGGTCCCGTCCACGGTGTACGTCAGCGACGGGTAGAGGAAGACGCGGCTGCGCGACTGCAACGCCGGGTCCACGAGGTCCGTCAGCGAGGTGCCGAGGACCGACAGGTCGCCCTCGACGCGGCGGAACTTGTCGAGCGGGTAGGAGGCCGAGGCGGTGAGGCCGTAGTTGCGGTAGCGGAAGACCGACTCGCGCGCGAAGTCGGTGAGGCGGCGCGCGAGGTGGAAGCCGGTCAGCGCGAAGTCGGTGCGGCGCGGGAGGTAGCGGTAGGAGAGCAGGTAGTCCGAGTTGCGGAGGTCGATGATGAGGTTGGTGGCGGCGAAGACCTGGTGGTTGCCGAGCATGTCGGAGAAGAGCATCTGCGTCACGCTCTGGACCCCGAAGAGCGCGTCGTAGCCGACGTTGCCGTAGACGATGTCCGGCGAGAAGCGGAGCCGGTAGCGCTTCTGCTTGAAGGAGCCGTCGGGGTTGAGGTTGTCGGTCAGCTCGAAGCGCGGGCGGACCTTCTCTTCACGCCGCCGCTGCGCCTCCTCGAAGGCGGGCGAGAACTCGTAGCTGCGGAAGTCCACCCGGATCTCGCCGTAGGCCGTCGAGTCCGGCTCGCCGTCCGCGAGCACGTCCTCCTCCGGCGGCTCGGCGTCCGGCGGCTCGGCGTCGAAGACGAAGCCCCCGTTCGTCCCGCCGTCACCGGTCGTGTCTGCCGGCTCGGCTGCGGCGACGAGCTCGGCGGGCAGGCGGCGCGTCCGCATCGGGTCGGCGAGGAAGGGCGCGTCGTTGGTCGCCTCGCGCAGGATCGGGTTGCCGTCGAGCGTGCTCCGGCCGGCGAGCGCGACCGCCGGGGCCGGGCTTGCTACGGTGCCCTCGACGCGCTGCGCCCACACGGTCGGGCGGAGGGTGTCGGCCTCGAGCGTGCGGCCGAACGGATCGCGCAGCAGGTAGATCGACGGGACGCCTTCTTTGAGCGCGACGAGCGCAGCGCGCGCGCCGTTCGCGCTGAGGCTGACCTGCGTCACGCCCGTCAGCAGGTCGGTCAGGGGGCGCTCGCTGCCGGTGGCGAGGTTCTTCTCGTAGAGGTTGTAGATCCCGTTGCGGTCGGAGACGAACAGCAGCCGGCCCGGATCGGAGCCGAAGGCCGCGCTCTGCTCGTCCCAGTCCTCATCGTCCGTCAGCCGCTCCAAGCGCGCCGGCGCGTCGAGGTCGAGCCGGTAGAGATCGAACTGCGCGTAGTCGTGCCCGAGGAGGTCGAACGTCTCGGCGGACTGCCAGGCGAGGCGGACATAGCGGCCCCGGTCCGAGTGGAAGACGAGCGCGCGCCCGTCGGGACTCCACGCCGGCTC
The DNA here is from genome assembly GCA_965215165.1 of Rhodothermales bacterium. Taxonomy (GTDB): domain Bacteria; phylum Bacteroidota; class Rhodothermia; order Rhodothermales; family JANQRZ01; genus JANQRZ01. The sequence continues at coordinate 3,414,996 of CBDCCX010000006.1, forward strand.
GTGATCGCTGAACACGTCGGCGGTGTAGTTCGTTGTGGTGCCCGTCTCGAGGTCGAGCACGTAGAGGTCGGACTGCGGCCCGGCGGTCCCCTCGAAGGCGACGCGGTCACCGGCCGGGCTCCACTTGACGCTGACGATGGCGTCGATCTCCGGCACGCGGTAGTGAACGGCCCGGCCCGAGGCGACGTCGACGATGGCGATGGCGTCGCTCTGCCCGCTCTTGACGGCAACGGCGAGGCGCTCGCCGTCCGGTCCCCACGACAGGCCCGGCGTCAGGATCCGCAGGCTCTCGAACTGGGGGTTGTTCTGCCCGTCGATGATCTTGCGCGGCGGACGGTCGCCGGTGGTCTCGACGACGTAGACGTCGAAGAGCGCGCCCTTCGCGGTCAGAAACGCCACCCGGTCGCCCTGCGGCGAGATCGCGGCCCCGGTGTTGTAGGCCCCGCCGTTCTCGTCGGTGACGAGGGCCTTGGCGATCTGGTCGAGGTCTTCGCGCGCGGCGACCTCGGGGAAGTAGACGGCCTTGAGCGTGGTGTGCCACCGCTCGGAGAGGTCGCCGAGGCTCAGTCCGGTCGCGCGTTTGACCGAGCCTGAGACTGAGCGGCTGACGCGGAGGCGCTGTAGGATCTCGGTGATCTTCTCCCGGCCGTACTGCGCCGCGACGTAGTCCCACACGCCCTGCCCGCCGCGGTAGGCGAAGTAGCCGCCGAGCCGGGGGATCGGCGCGAGGTAGTCGTTCACGACGGCGTCGCGGACGAACATGTCCGAGTTGGTGTCCCACCCGAGCGCCGCGTACTCGGCCAGCCCCTCGTTGAACCACAGCGGGATCTGGAGGCGGATGCCGTTCTGGATAATGGACTGGATCGAGCCGCCGTAGAACATGTCGTTGATGACGGCGTGGACGAGCTCGTGGTGGATCACGCGGCGGAAGTCGCGGTAGTCGCCCGTGAAGGGGATGGCGACGCGGTTCTTGAACAGCTCGGTGACGCCGCCGATGCCCTCGGAGTAGGTCGGCAGGTCGACGGCATTGGTGACGACGAAGTCGTTGTGGCTCTGGTAGACGAGCAGCGGAATCCGGTCGGTGATCCGGTAGCCGAAGAGGTCGGAGATCTGGGCGTAGGCGTCCTCGGCGGCGCGCGCGGTGAAGGCGGCGAGGGCGTGGCCGCCGGGTTCGTAGTAGAACACGTCGAAGTGGGTGCTCTGGAGGTACTGCCAGTCGAGGTGCTCGTACTGGACCTTGTTCTTGCCGAAGCGGAAGTACTGAGCCTCGGCCACGGCGGGCCAGCACGCCGCGAGGAGCACGGCGGCGAGGAGCATCGGCAGGAGGCGAGGGTGGAGCATTGGAGGAGCGGATCGGAACGCCGGAGGCGAGGGTGTCGGAGAGTAGGCTATGCTCCGGTCTGGCGCAAGGCTTTTCGGCACGCCGGGGTTATAACGCTGCGCGCGACGGGTCTATTGGGCTATGGCCTACGACCCCGCCCGCCACCGCCGCCGCTCAATCCGCCTGCCGGGCTACGACTACACGCAGCCGGGCGCGTACTTCGTCACGATCTGCGTGCAGAACCGACGCTGCCTCTTCGGCGAGGTGGAGAAGGATACGGTGCGTCTCAGCCCGGCTGGTCTGATCGTGGAGCGTCAATGGCATCGCCTGCCGCGTCACGTCTCCCACCTCCGCCTCGACGCCTTCGCGGTGATGCCCAATCACGTCCACGGCATCGTGATGCTGACGGACCCACCGCACCCCGGCGGTCCGATGTATCCCGGCGGTCCGATGTATCCCGACCGTAAGGGCGAAGCATTCGCCGCAGAACGTAGCGCCCCCTCATCCGACGTTGCACCGGATGTGCATGGCAGTTCGGCGAGGGAGGCAGCGAATGCTTCGCCCCTTCGCGACGACACACGCGGTGGCACGGGGCGACCTGTGGGCACCGCCCCGGGCTCGCTCGGCGCGGTCGTCCAAAACTACAAATCCGTCACCTCCCGCCGTGTCAACCGCCTGCACGGCACCGCCGGGGCGCGCCTCTGGCAACGCAACTACTGGGAACGCATCATCCGCGACGCCCGCCACCTCGCCATCGTCCGCCGGTACATCCGCGACAACCCGCTCCGGTGGCACCTCGACCGGGTGCACCCCGGTCAGGCCGGCCGGCGCAAGCGGTAGAGCGCCTCGTCCAGCCCCCACAAGCCGAGGCTGAACGCCGTCAGCACGGCGAGCGCCAGCACCGGCTCCCAGATCACGAACCCGCCGACGACACCCAGAATCCCGCCGAGGTACTTGATGTAGTTGAGCTGCTCATTCGAGGTCTTCTTCAGGAGGTTCTCGAGCTGCGCCTCGTCGAAGCCCCGCGCGTTCTCGATGATCATGCTGTAGATGTCCAGTCGCTCGACGAAGCCGAGCACCGTTTTGGTCGCGAACGTCTCGATCTCCTCGCTGCGCGCCTCGACGAGCGCCGGGACGCGGTCGAGGGCCCCGTCGAGGCGGTCGAGGACGGGGTCGAGCGCGCCGGGGATTCCCTGGACGGCCCGCTCGATGCTGCGCTGGAACGCCTCCTCGTTGAGCGAACGGTACGCCTTGAGCGCGAAGCCGCGGACGCCCTGCCCGGCAAAGTCCTCGATCTTCTCCATGACGATCTGCGTGAGCTGCGCCCGCATGGCCTCGGAGCCGAGCACGCTCTCGACGTAGACCGCCGTCAGGTCCTTCAGCTCGTCCCGGAACCCCTCGTCCTCGACCACCGACTTCAGCACGCCCACGGCCTGCTCGCGGTAGCGCCGGATCGCGCCGCTCTCTTCGATCTTGGCCTTGATGATGTCTTCGTTGATTAGCTCCTGCGAGATCGCCTGGGCGAGGCGGAAGATGACGCGCTCGCGCTGCGCCGGAATGAGCCCTTGCGGCACGATGGGGCGTTTCTCGCGCGGCTGGAAGAGCATCGTGATCGCCAGCCAGTTGGTCGCAAACCCGATCAGCCCACTGACGGCCAGGATGCGGAGCAGGCCGCCGAGCGCTAGGTCCCGACCGAAGAGCGTGACGCTCAGACCGGGGAAATCCCACGCGAACGAGACGAGGAAAAGCACGCCGAGGAGCCACGGGATCGTCCGCAGCACCGGCAGAACCTGCCCGAGCCGGCCTTTCAGGCGCGGTGGTTCCGGTACGGGCGCGGGCGCGGCCGGTGGGCGCGCCGGGAGGTGGCGGCGGACGTAGCGCGCGACGAGCAGCCCGAGGTCGTGCGCCCGCCGCCGCGTGACGGCCTTCGCCTCCTCGACCGTCCGCGCGTGCCCGTCGTCCTTCGGCTTGGCGGGGGCGACGGCCTCCGGCTCGGCTTCGTCCGGCTCGGTCGGCTCGACGTCCATCGGCTCGATCTCGTCGGGACCGATAATGCCGGGGACGGGCGTGAGGGTGCGGCGCTTTTTGTCAGTCATGCCAGCTTCTACGCGAACCCGAGCCGTTTGGCTTCACGCTGCATCCCGGCGATGACCGTCTCGATGTGCTCCGTCAGCTCGACCCCGAGTTCTTCCGCGCCCTGTTGGATGTCGTCGCGGCTGACGGCGGCGGCGAAGCGCTTGTCCTTGAGCTTCTTCTGGACCGACTTCGGCGTCAGCCCCTCCAGGCCGGTCGGGCGGACGTGGGCTACGGCGATGACGAACCCGGCCAGCTCGTCGACGGCGAAGAGCGTCTTCGCCATCGGCGTCGCGCGCGGCACGCCGGAGTAGGGCGCGTGCCCGAGGACGGCCGTCCGAATCTCCTCGTCGTAGCCCGCCTCTTCGAGCACCTTCACCCCGACGAACGGGTGCTCCTCCAGCGACGGGTGCCGCTCGTAGTCTAGGTCATGCAGCAGCCCGGCGATCCGCCACCGCTCGACGTCCTCGCCAGAGTGCTCGGCGTAGTGGGCCATCGCGGCCTCGACGGCGTAGGCGTGCCGGCGGAGGCTGTCCGTCTCGGTCCAGGCGTGGAAGAGGGCGAGCGCGTCGTCGTAACCGGGTTCGGGGTTCGGGGCCATGAGTTTGGGCTGGACAGGCTCCCACGCGCGGCGCAACATACGCGACGGCGGCGCGACCCGGCCGTGTCACAGGGGGGCAGTATACTGTCGAAGATAGGCGGTCTGCGATCTGCGGTCTTTTTATTCAACGAACACAGCGAACGTGGCAAAGCCGAAAACCATCTTCACCTGCCAGGAGTGCGGCCACATCGCCCACCGCTGGATGGGCAAGTGCCCCGAGTGCGAGGCCTGGAACTCGTTCGTCGAGGAGACCGAGCGCTCGTCGGTCAAGGCCCCCGTCATGCAGATCGTCCCGACCTTCGGGCGCGGCACGACCGGCAGCAAGGCGCAGCGGATCACCGACGTCGAGGTCGCCGAGCAGCCGCGCTTGGTCACCGGCCTGGCGGAGTTCGACCGGGTGATGGGCGGCGGGATCATGATGGGCAGCCTGACGCTCGTCGCGGGCGACCCCGGCATCGGCAAGTCGACGCTGATGACCGAGCTGGGGCGGTTCCTGCCGGCGCACACCGTGCTCTACGTCACCGGCGAGGAGTCGGCGCGCCAGGTCAAGCTCCGCGCCCAACGCCTCGGCGTCGACACGGGCGAGTTCTTCCTCTTGGCCGAGACGAACGTCGAGGAGATCGTCGCCGCCGTCCAGGACATCGGCCCCGACGTCCTCGTGATCGACTCGATCCAGACCGTCTACCGGCCCGACCTGACGAGCGCGCCCGGCTCGGTCAGCCAGGTCCGGGAGTCGACCGCCGCGCTCCTCAGCCTGACCAAGCAGCTCGCGACCGCGACCTTCCTCGTCGGGCACGTCACCAAGGCGGGGGCCATCGCCGGGCCGCGCGTCCTCGAGCACATGGTCGATACCGTGATTTATTTCGAGGGCGACCGGCACCACGCCTACCGCATCCTCCGCACCGTCAAGAACCGCTTCGGCGCGTCGGGCGAGATCGGCCTGTTCGAGATGCGCGAGTCTGGGCTGCGCGAGGTCGAGAACCCGAGCGAGATCTTCCTCTCCGAGCGGCAGTACGGCGCGAGTGGCTCAGCCATCGTCTGCGCCGTCGAGGGGACGCGCCCGATCCTGTGCGAGATCCAGGCGCTCGTCACCCCGGCGAGCTACGGCACCCCGCAGCGGACGGCGACGGGCTTCGACCCGAAGCGGCTCCAGATGCTCCTCGCCGTCTTGGAGAAGCGCGAGGGGATGCGGCTCTCGCAGCAGGACGTCTTTCTCAACGTCGCCGGCGGGGTTCGCCTCGATGAGCCGGCGGTCGACCTCGGCGTCGCGCTCGCCGTGGCTTCCAGCTTCCGCGACGTGCCGGCCGACAGCGGGACCGTCGTGATCGGCGAAGTCGGGCTGGGCGGCGAGGTCCGGGCCGTGAGCCGGATCGAGGCGCGCGCGGCCGAGGTGGGCAAGCTCGGGTTCGAGCAGATCGTGCTCCCGAAGTCGAGCGTCAAGGGCGCGAAGCTCCCCAGCGGCCTCAAGGTGCAGCCCGTCGTCCGGCTCGGCCAAGCGCTCGACGCGGTGCTCTGAAGGACGAAGCGCCCGTCGCTAGGCCAGAGCGTTCTCGTGGCCCGAAGAGCCGCAGAAGAGGCACGCGCTCCGCGTGGCCCGCACCATCTCGGCGACGAAGTCCAGGTCCGGCCCGGCCCCGTCGCGCCGCAGGCCCATCACGTCGATGTCCGACTGCGGGGCCTGCGCTACGCAGTCTTCGAACGGCCCCACCATCACCTCGGAGCGCGCCGCTTCGGGGATGCGGGCCAGGTCGCGCAGCTCGTTCAGGTGCTCCCACGCTGCCTGCGCCTCGCCCTCGTCGGGGATGGCCGTGATGAGGTTCAGCTCGGCGTCCCACGCCTTCGCCAGTCGGAGCGCCGTCAGGATGCCGAGGTTGAGGTCCGAGCGGTCGAGGTAGTCCTGCATCGAGACGCGCGCCGGCCGGGGGCGGACCCACAGGTTGACGACCTTGCTCATCCCCAGCCCCGCCTCTCCGTGGAGCGCCAGCAGCATCACGCCGACGTCGAGCCGCCGGGTCTCCTTGACGATGATCCGCAGCTCGTCGTGGCGCTCGGGGTGGTGCGGGAGGTTGAGGAAGAGCACGTTCGGCGCGAAGAACGCGCTCCGCAGCGCCTGCACGCCGGTCACGATGCCCGTCGTGAAGCCTACCGAGTCGATCACCGCGCTCGTGGTCAGCACGTCGTTCTTGCGGAGCGTCCGGGCGAGGCGCTCGATGCGCGGCGTGAGGTCGGCGACGGTCTCCGTCGTGGCGACCCCGAGGAGCTTGACCGAGCCCTCGGGCCGGCACACGTCGATCAGCAGGCGGAGCTCGCCGCGCAGCGTGGCCGGGTCGAGGACCGGGACCAAGAGGCTCGGCTTCCAGGCCCGGCTCGCGGTCATGTCGAGGGCGATCACCTTGCCGGCGGCCCACTCGGCGAAGGCCGCGAAGATGCCGCTGCGGACGCTCCCCGTGCGGGGGGCCACGCCGCGCCAGGTGATCCAGAAGTAGATCCCCGCCACGACGGCCACGGCCAGCAGCCCGACGACGGGGTTGACGATGAACATCGCGAAGACGCATCCGAGCGCGCCGAAGAGCGGGACCACGCGCGGCAGGTTGAAGGTCGGGCGGAAGCTCATCAGCCCGAGGCTCGCCTCGGCCAGCATCACCACGTTGATGACGGCGTAGGTGATCAGGAAGAACATCGTGATCATCGGGGCGATCACGTTGAGGTCGCGCAGGAGCAGCGCCGCTAGGACAATCACACCCGTGACGAGCATTGCGCGGCGCGGCTCGCCGCCCGTCGTCTTCGCCAGCCAACCGCCGGCGGGCACGAGTCCGTCCTTGCCGAGGGCCTGCATGATCCGCGGCGCGCCGACGAGCGAGGTCAGCGCCGAGGAGAACGTCGCCCCGAGCAGCCCGGCGAGCACCACCGGCCCCCAGAGCGCCTTGTCGATCATCACGGTGTAGTTCGAGACCAGCTCCTCGGGCGTCGCGGCGCGCGCGGTCCACACGGCCAGGAGGACGTAGATCACGAGCGAGACGCCGATCGCCGAGAGGGTCCCGAGCGGGATGCTCTTGCGCGGGTTCTTGAGCTCGCCCGACATGTTGGCCCCGGCCATGACGCCAGTTGCGGCCGGGAAGAAGACGGCGAAGACGAGCCAGAAGTTGGTCCCCCGGAACCCGTCCTCGGGCGCGCCGGGGTAGCTCCCCCAATACTGAATCTCGCCGACGCCACGGAGAAAGTCCGGCGCGGCGAAGATCGAGACGAGCGAGAGCGCGATCACGGCCATCACCGCGTACTGAATCTTGAACGCGAGGCTCGCCGAGAGGTAGGCGATCCCGAAGACGACGGCGAAGATCGCGAGGTCCACGACGAGCGCCGGGTGGTCCGGGAAGATCCAGGTCCAGCCCTCCCGGAAGCCGAAGACGTACATCGCCACCGCCAGGCCTTGGGAGAGGTAGAGCGGGACGCCGACCGACCCGCCGATCTCGAACCCGAGCGACTTCGAGATGATCGCGTACGGCCCGCCCGCCCCGAGCCGGGTGTTGGTGGCGATCGACGAGAGCGACAGCCCGGTGCACAGCGTGATGCCGTTTGCGAGCGCGATGATGAGCAGCCCCCCGAGCAGCCCGGCGTTGCCGACCACCCACCCGAGGCGGAGGTACATGATCACCCCGAGGATCGTCAGCAGCGTCGGGGTGAAGACGCCGGCGAAGGTGCCGAAGAGCTTCGGGCCCTTCGGGAGCACGATGCCGCCCTCGCCGCCTGGCGGGTCGAGCTCGGTCGAGGGGTCGCCGTCGGTGGGCACAGCGCCTATCGGCGGAGGGGCGTCGGCGGGGACGCGGGGGGCGTCGGGGTCAGGCATCGGTCACGGGATCGTCTTACGAATCACGGCGCTCAGCCGCCGCCCGTCGTATCGGCGGGGCTTGCTTGCCGCAGGTGCTGAAGCTCCTCGTCGATGAGCTCGCGGAGTTGCCGGCGCAGCACCTCCCGATCCGTCGCCGGGGCAGGAGCCGCCCGGTAGCCCTCGGCCGCCTCGGGGTTGAGCACGATGAACTCCACGCGGCGGTTGAGCGTGCGGGTCGTCGGGTTCGTGTTGGGCACGATGGGCTGGCTCTCGCCGTAGCCGTGTGCCTCGATGCGCGCCGGGCCGAGCGTCGGAAAGGCGCGGAGGAGATATTCGCGCACGGCCTCCGCGCGGCGCTGCGAGAGCTGGAGGTTGTAGGCCTCCGAGCCGATGTCGTCGGTATAGCCGGCGATGGCGATGAACAGGTCGGGGTAGCGCGTGAGCACCTCGCCCACGACGTCGAGCGTCCGCTGGGCCGAGGGCAGGAGGACCGACCGGTCGAACTCGAAGTTGACCGTGGTGGTGCGGAAGAGGCCGGTCTCGAGGATGGCGCGCTCGACCTCCTCGACCGTCGCCGGGCCGGCGGACACGCCGAGGCTGGGGGTGCCACCGGTGGGCAGGGATGGAGTCGGGGCCAGGCCCTGCGCCCCTCGCTGCTGAGGAAGCACGAACGTGCCGGGGGCTTGACCCGACGGTAGGACGTAGCTCGGGCTCCCGCTCGGCGCAGCGTAGGAGGACCGGCCACGGTCGGCTAGGAGGGGGATGAGCTGGCCGAGCTTGCTGTCGAGGTCCCGGCGCAGCGCGAGCTCCATGCGGAGGAGGTCCACGCGGCTGAGCGGTTCGCCGTCCGCCGCCGCCTCGCGCAGCAGGTCCTCCTCGGTCAGGTCCTCCGGCAGGGCATCCGACGTGGACCGGCGCGTGCCGGGGCGCGAGCGGATACGAACGCCGCCGGGTTTGCCGGAGCGGAAGTAGAAAACCCCACGCCCGTTCGGGAGCGGGACGGTCGTCACCCGGTCGGACAGCCCCACGGGGTAGAGCACGTCGGGCGCGGTCGTCGTGGTCTGCGCCGCGCTGGAGTCGGGCGGTGCAGTCTGAGCGCGTGCCGTGTTCGTGAGGCCAGGAGCGGCGAGCAGCGCGAGGAGGAGCCAGGGAAGAAGGCGTCGCATCATGTCAGGAACGGTCGAGGTCCGGCGGTGGGATAGGACGGCGTGCTCGGCGGCCGGGTGGGCCCCGGACCGCCGAGCGGTGTCGCCGCGCCTCCTGAGTGAGCCTCCGGTGTGGGGCGGCTCACGGGAGTGGCCTACCGGAAGAGGAAGCGGTAGCCGGCGATGAGCCGGTTGAAGTCCCCGAAGCTGGCGGTCTGGAACTCGGTGAAGACGCGGTTCCGGCCGACGGTGTACTCGGTGCCGATCACGAGGTTGATCGTGAGCCTGGAGCCGGGCAGGTCGTCTTCCTCGTCGTCCCCATCGTCGCTGGAGCCGCTGTCGTTGAAGCCGAGAATACCGAGGCCGAGACCGGCATACGGAGCGAAGTCGACGTTCGGGCTGGGGAGCGGGAAGGCCGCGTTCACGTTGAGCGCGAACGAGCGCTCCCCGCCGAAGCCGAGCGTGAACTCGGGGTAGTAGCGGAGGGTGCTGGCCCCGCCGGGGCGGTAGTCCGCGCGAAGGCCGAAGACCGCCTGGGTCGCTCCCGAGCCGAAGCCGAAGCCCACCACGGGGTAGGCCGCCACGAAGCCGCCGGGCGTCGCGTTGACGACGGCCGACGTCGTGGAGACGACCTCGCCCTCCGGCGTCACCGCGACGACGTTCGGCTGCGCGGACTGCGACGGCACGACGATGGGCTGGTTGTTCTGCCGAGCCGTGTTCTGCTGGATGATCAGGTCGCGCAGGTCGTCGATCTCGTCGCTGAGGCGGTCCTCGATGCGGCGTTCCAAGAGCTGCATTTCGGTAGCCGACACGTCGCCGCCGCTCTCCGCGTTGAGCTGGCGCAGCAGGCGCTCCTCGACGCGGCGCTCGATCTCGGCCACGTCCTCGGTGGTGGCGGCGTCGCCCTGAGCCGCGAGCGACTCGCGCAGCGTCTCGCGGACGATCTCGCGGAGGTCGGTCTCGGTCGCAGCCCCGCCGCTTGCGGCAGCGGCCACGTCCTCGCCGTCGTAGACGGACTCGATCTGGACCCCGCCGGGGTCGCCGTAGCGGACGTAGAGCTCGCCCTGCTCGGGGAGCGGGACGGTCACGATGCGGTCGCCCTGCGCGGTGCGGACCTCGCGGCCTACGACGACCGGCACCCCGGCCGTACCGCCGCCGGTCACGAGGCCGGCACGCCGCTGCTCGGTGGTGAGGCGGGCGACAGCGAGCGAATCGCCCTCGGCCTGCGCTCGGGCGATCTCGGCTGCGAGCTCGGCCTCGGCGGCCGCGCGTTCGGCCGCGATCTGGCGTTCGAGCTCGGCCTGGGTCACGACCGGGATCGGGGCCGTGACGTCGCCGCCGAGGCCGAAGGAGACCCCGGCACGGTACTGCGGACTGAGGAAGACGTCCTCGGTCTGGCTGATGTCGCCCTCGTCCTGGGTGCTCATCAGCAGGCCGCGGACCTCACCGTGGAGCCGGAGCCGGTCGCCGAGCGGGAGTTCGAGGCCGCCGCCGCCGAGCGCGAAGGGCCGGTCCTCGGAGCGCGCGGCGAAGGGTCCGCCGCCATCGGCCTCGTTGTAGTCGCTGAGCACGTCGAGGTAGCCGGCCCCGAAGGTCAGGAACGGGACGATGCCCTGGCCCGAGGCAAGCCGGAGCTTGGCGTCGCCGCCGTACATCTGGATCGGCTCGAAGTCCGTCGGGTCGTCGGTGTCCACGCCGCGCGCGAAGAAGCCCCGCAGCCCGACGAGCGGCCCGAGGTTGACGCCGACCTCGGCCCCGACGAACGACTGGTCGCGGTAGGTGAAGGCATCGTTGAAGTTGACGCGGCTGTAGAACGGCTCGATCTGGAGGCTCACGCCGCGCAGCCCGTCCGAGAACTGGTCGAGGAAGGCGCGGTCCACGTCGGAGAGCTCGCCCGGCCGCCGGCCGCCGAGGTAGAGCTGGAGCGCCGCGCGGAACGAGATGTTGTGGACGAGGGTCTGGTTGAAGTCGTCGAGGGTGAGGTTCGTCTCGGCGAGGTCGCCCGGGGTGAAGAACGTCGTGCCGGGGTTGTAGCGGTAGGCGAGGTCCTCAGCCTGGAGCGTCAGCGTGTAGCGGTCGGCGAGCGAGACCTGGAGGCCGGCCCCGCCGGTGAGGTAGATGTTGCGGGTCGGCTCCTTGTCCTCGACGTCGAAGCGGATGAGGCCGGCCCCGGCGGTGAGGAACGGGATGAGCGAGCCGCTCCCGAGGTTCAGCTTGAGCTCGCCGCCGTAGCGCTGGAGGTCTACCCCGCGCGGGTCGAGCGAGGTCAGCATCGAGTCGAGCTCGGCGTCCTCGATCCCGGAGAAGTCCGAGAAGTCCGTCTCGAAGTCGGAGCCGAAGAGGTAGAGCCCAGTGAGCTCGACGTACTCGCCGAAGCTGAGCCCGACGCCCCCGCCGTAGAGGAAGCCGTCGTCGAGGGCGGCGTCGCCGTCCCACCGCACGTAGCTGCCGGACGGGACGAGGCGGTAGCCGACGCCGGAGACCTGGGCCGCTGCATCGGCAGCGAGCAGGCTCAGGCAGGCAGCCACGAGAGGGAGGAGGCGGAGGTGTTTCATCGGAGGCGGGAGTTCAGATTGGAGAGGTGGGGCCGGAGGGCGCAGGCGTACTCCACCCGTGCGGCGCTCGGCGGCCGTCGAAGAGAAGGGACGAAACCGTACTGGTCGGGGAACGGAGAGGGCCGCGTTACTCGGTGCGGCGCACGAGGCGGATCGTCAGCGTGCCCCCGACCGCGTTCAGGTCTTCGTACTCGACGGGATCGAAGGCTTCGAGGTCGACGGTCCGCTCTCCCTCGAAGAGGAGGACACCGTCGCCGTCGCGCTCGAACGGGATGGTGTTGCTGAGCAGGAGGCTGGCGAGCCGGTCCTCGGCGTTGGCGAACGTCAGCCGGAGCTCGGCGGCCGTCACCGTGAAGGTGCCCGAGATCCGGTCCGACGGGGCATTCTCGAACTTGTAGCGGAGGTCGGCCTCGCCGCTGCCGAACAGCTCGACGAACGTGTTGGCCGCCACGAGGGTGTCGAGCACGTTCGCGTCGGCGATCCCCCCGGCGTTCGGGTCGAAGGAGAACTCGGTGAAGTCGTAGATCCCCTCGACGTCCTCTGGGGAGGGCGGATCGACGGGGTCCGAGGAGTCGCAGCCGACGGTGCCGGCGAGCAGCACCGCTGCGGTAACGCCGAGGAGCGCGGATCGGAAGGGAAGTGTGAGCATGGCGGGCATAGGTCAGGGGCTGGGAGTGGGTTAGGGCTGCTCGGGCGACTGGTGGCACCGAGCCCTGCAATCTAAGCCACCGCGTGGCTACTGGACGCGGGTGGTCACGTGCGTCTCCATATCTTCCTCGCCCTCGGGAAAGTAGAGGTCCATGACGTCGAGGTTTACCTCAACTACCCGGAGGCCGGTCATCGTCTCGATCCGGTCGGCGACGTTGCGCCGCACGGCGTCGGCCACGGCGGGGATGCTCGCGCCGTACTCGGCGATGATCCGCACGTCCACGGCCGCCTCCCGCTGCCCGACCTCGACGCTGACCCCGAGGTCGTGCATGTCGCTCCGCGTGATCGACTTGGCGAAGGAGGTCACGGTCTGGCCCGTGTCGTAGGGCACCAAGCGGTGGACGCCCTCGATCTCGCGCACGGCGAGGCCGGCGATCTTGGCGACGACCTGGTTGTGGACGATCGTGCGCCCGTCGTCGCCGATGAGCACGGAGGCCCCGGCGGGGATGTCGATTTGGTCGTTGCGCGTGGTGACGCTCGTGGTGGAGTCGGACTTGTCGGTTTTGGTAGCCATGACGGTCAGGGGGTAGGAGCCGGATGTCCGGCGGTGGGTGAGAATCAGGAGAGGCGGCGGAGGGTGTCCCATGCTCCGGCGACATCGAGTCCGCCCGAGCGGGCCGCGTGGACGAGGCCGCCGAGCACCGCGCCGAGGCCGGCACAGAGCGCGACGACGAGCGCCGCCCCGAGGCCGACGAGGATCAGCAGCACGCCGAAGACGAGGCCGACAGCGAGGCCCACGAGTGGCGCGACCGAGCGGGGCGGGGGTACGACCTGTGGCATGAGCGGCGGCCGGCCGGTCGGTGTCGGATCGGCGCGCGGCGCGTCGAGCGGGTGCGGACGCACGGCAGGGTCGGCAAAGGGGTCTCCGGGTCCCATAGCGGGTTCGGTTAGTGGACGCGGGTGCGCGCGTCGAGGGCGAAGAGCTGCACGTCGAGGTTGGTGGCGACGACTGGCAGGCCGGTGTGGCGCTCGAGTGCCTCGGCGAGCAGCGGCTTGAGGCGGCTCGCCACGGCGGGAAGCTCGGCGTCGGGCGTGACCACCAAGCGGCAGGCGAGGTGCCAGCCGTCGCGCCGGAGCCGGAGCACCGGGGCCGCCTCGCGCACCGCCGGGTCGCGCTCGGCCGTGTGGACCACGAGCGCGTAGAGGCTCCGCATCGAGACCGTCACCTCGCCGCTGCCGTAGAGGCCGTTGCGGGTATGCCCACTCAGGCGCACGCGCCGGCTCCGCTCCTGCTGCTCGGCCGTCCGCGCGAGCGCCAGCCCGAGCAGCCCGACCCCGGTGAGGAGCACACCGAGACCACCTGCCGCCCACAGCCACCGCTGCCGCAGGGGGTACTCCGTCAGGTCGAGCGCGAGCGCGAGGCCGCCGCCGCCGACGAGGCGGAGCGGCCCGAGCGCGTCGAGAGCATGGGCCAGCACCACGACGCCGCCTGCGACGAGGGCCAGCCCGACGAGGGCGACGACGAGACGCCAGAGCGTGTGGAGGAGGCGGAGGTTCATCGAGGTGGGGTGACCGGGCGAGGGAAGCCGCGCGAAGGCAAAGTGCAACAGCGCGGCGTGCCCGGCATGAGTCTAGGGTAAGTCCTGGATGAGGATCGCATTAAGGATCGAGTCAAAAGACAGTCTCTTCCGAATCGGTCACGTCCACGATGTGGAGCCGTAGGTCGAGCGGCGGGGCCTCGGGGAAGTGCGCCCACGCGGCGCGGAGCCGCTGATCGGCAGCGCGGAGCGTGGCCCGGAGCCGCTCCGTCAGCGCCGCCACCGTAAGCACCAGGCCCACCTCCGCCCGCACGCTCTCGCCGGGGCCGGCGGTGAGGGCGACGCCGACCACGGCCGGGCCGCGCCCCCGCGTCTGGAAGCGCGCCGAGGCCGAAAGCCCCGCGATGTCATGCCCGTCGAGCGCGGCGTGGCGGAGCGCGGCGGCCGCGAGCAGCCAGCCGTCCTCGGCCCCCAGCCCGCGCACCGGCGGGGCGTCCCGCAACACGGGCGCGCGGCGTATCGAGGGCTGCGCCGTCACGAGGGGTGCGGGGGCTGTGTCGGCGAGGCCGGAGCCGCGCCCGTCGGGTCCACGACGTCCACGACCTCGACCGTCACCGGGCCGGGTTCCAGCCCGAGGGTGTCTTGGAGCGCGGCCTCGATGCTCGCTCGGACGCGCTCGGCCAGGCCGAGCAGGTCTTCGCCGTAGCGCGCCACGATGCGGACCTCCAGCGCGGGGGCGGTTTGCCCGTCGAGCGTGACGAGTTCGGCGCGGCGCTCGGCCAGCCACCGCGCCGTCGCCGCCCCCGCCGCTGAGCCGAGCGGGGCTCCAAGCGCGACTCCCGCCGGCCCCGCCTGCGCGAAGCCCACGGCTCCCCCGATGAGGCCGCCGACGAGTGCGCCCCCCACCAAGCTCTGCGTGTCCATCACGCCCTGCACGTCGCCGGCCGCGACGGTTACGAGGTGGTCGAGCACGCCGGCCGATAGGCGGAGGTGTCCGCTCACCGAAGGCTGATCGAGAAGCATGTCGGGGTGGGTCATCGGGGAGAGGTCGTCTGCGGCTGAGCGGCACCGGTGGGCGGCACGAGCCGGTAGCCGACGCCACGAACGGTTTGGATTACGCCAGCGAAGCCGAGAGCCCTGAGCTTCCGCCGGAGCGTGTAGACGTAGACGTCCACCGAGTTCGAGCCGGGGTCGAAGTCCAGCCCCCAGACCCGCTCGAGGACCTCGTCGCGGGAGCAGCATGCCCCGGCGTGGTCGAGGAAGTAGGCTAGCAGGTCGAACTCCTTGAGCGTCAGCTCGAGCCGGTGCCCGGCGACGGTGCAGGTGTGGGCGCGCCGGTCGAGCCGGATCGGCCCGGCGGCACCTGGTCCCTCGGCTGCGACCACCGGGGCTCCGGTGCGCGAGGCCGTGGGCGCGCTGCGGGCGGCGGTGCGGCGGTAGGCCACGACGAGGGCGCGGAGCAGGCCAGGCTGGACGGGCAGTCCGCACGCCGCGTCGGCCCCGGCGTCGAGCGCGGCCGCTTGATCGCTGGGGCCACCTTCGCAGAGCGCGATGAGCGGCCCGCCGACGGCCCGCGCCTGCGCCACAGCGTCAGGGGCTCCGCCGCTCGCTCCCCACCACAAGAGGACCGCGTCGAGACCGCCCGCCGGCGGCCGGCCGAGCGCGTCCACGCGGTGCGGAGCCGGGCACCACACCTGCACGATGGCCAGGGCCTGCGCCCGCATCTCCGGGGCCGCCGCCACGGCGAGCCGCAACGGAGCCTCGTGAACCTCCGTTGTGGCAGGCCCGCCGGGGAGTCGGTAGAGTGCGGCCTGCGGCATGGGTGCGCCCGACGATGGGAAGGGGGAGGGGAACGTCGCAAAGCTCTCGCGTCTGGCTGCGCCGAACATGAGGGCCTGATTAATCCTCGCTCATGCGGGAGCCCCGTTCTTCCCTGGAAGAGCAGTCACCCCATGACATGGTGCGGATGTGCCCAGCCTACTCCCTTGAGGCCATCGCCTTCGAAGCCGATGGCCTCAAACAGTCTCTACGGTCAAACAGTCTCTACGGTGTTGCCGTCGCTCAGCTCGGGCAGGCGCTCGAGGTCGGCGCGGAAGCTCGCGTTACCTCGTGAGCGTCATGCGCCCCGTCTGAACCGCGTCGCCGACGACGAGGCGATAGAGATACGTTCCGGCGGCGAGGCCTGAGGCGTCGAACGTGGCGCGGTGCGTGCCCGCCTCGACCCACCCGTCGACGAGCGTCGCCACCGTGCGGCCCAGCACGTCGTACACCGTAAGCCGAGCCTCCGTAGCCTCCGTCACGTCGAAGGTGAGCGTCGTGCGCTGGGCGAACGGGTTTGGCGCGGCGATTAGGGTGGTGGGGGGTGCAGAGCGAGCGGCAGCGAAGAAGTCCTGCTCCACCTCGAACGCGGTCCCAGCGCTGACGGCACCGCCGGAGACGGTCAAGGTGAAGGACTCGGTGTCGCAGGCCACTCCCTCGTCGAAGTCGCCGAGGTCGAGGGCGAGCGCATACGCCCCGGCCGGGGCGGCTCCGGGAACGCGGACGCGGAGGTCGCGCGTGATGGTTCCGCCTGCCGGGAGCGTCCCGCTGCCGAGCCGGAGCGTCGCGCTCACGGGTCCCGTCGCCCTCAGCCACAGATCGAGCGGGGCCGGAGCCGGGCCGTCGTTCGCCACCGAGACGGTGAAGGTGAGGTTCTGTCCCGGCGCGGGCGTCGCGTCGTCGAGCGTCGCGGTGAGGCGCTGCGCGCAGCCGGAGGCCGGGAGAACCGTGAACGTGCGCGCCCCGGCGGCCCCGACGAGCGGAAAGCGCTCGGTCCGCCCGGAGGCATCGGCGGCGGAGAAATAGTAGGCGACCTCGCCGCCTTGCTGCGGGAGCGGGAGCGCGGCGGCGAACGTATCGCCGCCCGCAGGTTGGAGCGCGAGCGTGTCGAACGCCGCCCCGTCCGTTTGGTAGATCAGGAACAGCTCCTCGCTCAGGAGGGGCTGCCCGCTGTAGGGAATGATCTCGACATCGAGCCGGATCTGGGGCTGGTACGGGACGGGGCCGGCGAGGGGCTGGTGCTGGAGCGAGAGCAGCTCGGTGTCGGCGACCTCTTTGATGCGGCAGTGCAGCGCGTCGGTCGACAGCCAGCTCCCGGTGAAGCCGAGGATCTCGTAGCCCGGCATCGCGGCCCGGTACACGTCGAGCGCGTCGTCGTCCCAGGAGGAGTTCGAGATCGGGACGTAGACCCGCTCGTTGACGATGAGGGCGTTGGTGTAGGGCTGCCCGCTCGGGCTGTAGACCCGGAAGACTTGGTAGGGCGTCCCGTAGGCGCTCGGCTGCGAGGCGAAGTAGTCGGCCACGGCCTCGTAGTCGTCGTAGCGCCAATCTGAGGTCGGGACCTCGGTGATGACGACCTTGTCCACGTCGAGAAACTTGCCCCACGTGTCGATGTGCTGGATGTAGGACGCCTGCGGGTCGTCGGTGACGTGGTAGGTGTCGATCCCGAGGTAGTCGCGCATCTTCTCGAGCACGAGTGCCTCGTTGAACCCGTTCTCGGCCCAGACGAGGTCGGTCGAGGCGGAGATGCCCCAGCCGTCGGTCATGTAGTTGCCGCCGGTGTGGACGAGGTCCATCGCGTAGAGCGGCGAGCCGAGGAACGAGGCGAGGGCGTCGGGAACCGCGTTGTCGTCCGGGCGCGGGCGGTTGTAGATGAAGTCGACCACGCTGATCTCGCGGTCCCCGTCGGCGACGTAGAACGGGCCGTAGTCGCGGGTCCAGATCGAGTTGGTCCGGGCGCGGAGGAACGCGGCGTTCGTCATGGTCACGCCGGCGTTCTGGTAGGCGCTCCGAGCCTGGCTCTCCTGGGACGCGCTCGCCACCGTCGTGATGACGCGGACGTGCTCGGAGAGCGCCGCCACCAAGGCCAGCGGGATGCCGAGGGGATAGCGGACGAGCACGGCCTCGCTGCGCTCGAACTCGGCGATGTTGCGGATGGGGCTCGGCGGCGGGGCCGAGCGCGCAAAGCCCTGCCCGATCTCGTCGCGGCGCAGCTCCTCCTCCGGCGTCATGGTTTGGGGGAGCGGATCGGACTCGTACCAGGGCGTGTCCTGGGCGCGAGCGGCACCGGCGGTGACGAGGAGGAGCGCGACGGCGAGGAGGCGAGCGGACATGATGGCGCGGGCGAGAGGATGTCGGAATAGGGACCTAGGGGGCGCAGAGTATACAGCCGAATCGGTGCGTTCCCGATCCCGCCGCTCTCTACCTTCGGGAGAGGGCATTCGGCAGAGGCGGCCTCGCTCCATCGGTCATCGGGCGGCGAGGGTATCTTCCCCACGCCGGTCGCCGAGCAGGGGGCCGGCCCTCGCACAATATCCCCGAAGCGGCCCCGTTACCCGGCCGTGCGCCGCGAAGCCCAGCATCATGGAGCACCTGCCCGACGAGGACCTCGTCGCAGCCTACATCGATCACGGCGACGAGCGGGCCTTCCGCACCCTCGTCGAACGGCACCAGGACCGGATCTTCGGCTACCTGGTCGGGATGGTCCGCGACCGCGAGGTGGCGAGCGATCTCTTCCAGGAGACGTTCCTCCGCGCCATCGCCGCGATGCAGAAGCGACGGGGGTCCTACGAGAAGCAGGGCCGCTGGCTGGGCTGGACCATGCGCATCGCCCGCAACGCCGCGCTCGACCACATCCGCAGCCGCAAGAAGTGGCAGGACGTGGACTCGGGCGACGACGAGGGCACTTCGTTCTTCGACCGACTCCCGGCTGACGGCCCCGACGCCATCTCGATGCTCGACTTCGCCGAGCGCGCCGAGGAGCTGCGGGCCGCCATCGAGCTGCTGCCGCCCGAGCAGCGCGAGGTGGTCCTGCTCCGCCACGAGTCCGAGCTCACCTTTCGCGAGATCGCCGAGATCACCGACGTCTCGATCAACACCGCCCTCGGGCGGATGCGCTACGCGCTGATCAACCTCCGCAAGACGCTCATCCCCGACCCGACCCGCACCACGCAATAACCTCTGCCTCTGCTCCTACCGCTACCCCCATGCACGACGAGTTGAACGCCCTCCGCCATGTCTACGGCGAGGAACCCGCCGCGCCGCTCGGCCCCGAAGACGAGACCGAAGCCGCCCAGCTAGCCGCCCTCAAGGCTGCGCTCGACGCGCTGCCCTCGCAGCGCCCGGCCCCCGCCGCCCTCGAGGCGGTGCTGTCCGCCGCCGCCGAGGCCCCGGAGGCGAGCCTTGCGCCGGTCCGCACCGTCTACGACGCGGACCCGGTCCCGCTCACCACGCCCGAGGCGAAAGCCGAAGCCGCTGCCTTCGCCGAGGTGAAAGTCGCGCTCGACGCACTCCCTCGGCAGCGCCCGGCCCCGTCGCTCGTCGATGCCGTCGTGTCGGCTGCGGCAGCGCCCACCCGCTCGCGCCCCACGCCTGTGGTGGCAGCGGCGAACCGTGCCGCCGACCGGCCGGCCGTCGGTCGGTCCGGCGCTCGTCGCGGAGCGGTGGTTGCCCTCAGCGCGGCGTTCGCGCTTGTGCTCGCCGTGGGCGTCGGGCTGTGGCCGGACGGGGAGGTGAGCGGGCCGCCCGCCGTCGCAGAGCAAGCGATTCCATCCGGCGAAGGGGCTCCGGACGCGCCGGTACTCGCGGACGCGGTCCCGGTCGGTGCAGCGACGGCTGAGCCCACCGCGTCGACGGCTGCACCGGCCGGCGTCGCGCCGCCCACTGCCCGCGCGAGGCGGTCGGCTCCGGCCGTGTCAGCTTCGGCCGCATCGGCTCCGGCGGCGGGGTCGGCCGCGTCCGGGTTCCAGACCGTGTCCGCGCGCCGCGCCGCGGCGGCCGAGGCCGCGCCTGCCGAGGCGGACGAGGTTACCGAGCCCGCGTCGCTCGCCGAGGCGGACGAGGTTACCGAGCCCGCGTCGCTCGCCGAGGCGCTTCCGCTCGCCGACGGCGACGAGGAGTTGCAGGTGCTCTACCTCCGTGTGCAGGAGATGCAGGCCGGACAGGTCGGCGTCGGGTGGGACGGCCCGGCGGTCTCGCTCGGGGCCGCGCCGGACTCGACCCCCGCCGCCCACTCCGGCTGGATGCAGGTGCGCGTGCAGCGCTAGGCCTCTCCGCTAGACTTCTCCGCTGACTCCCTCCCCGGATACTCGATGGCCCGCCTCCTCGCTCTCAGCCTCGCGCTCTGCACGCTCCCGGCCTCGGCCCAGGTCCAGCCCGCCGCCGAGTCCTCCGCCGCCCGCGCAGTCTCCGCGCCCAGCGTCCACCGGCTCGACATCCAGGGCGGCACGGTCTACCACGACGGCACCGCGCTCCCGTCCGACGCTCTCCCCGACGACCTCGACATCGAGGGACTGTCGATGTCGTTCGAGTACAGCGGCCCCGTTGCCCCGGCCATCGGGCTGAACGGCCGGCTCTACACGCTCGACGGCGAGCGGCTCGTCGCTCTCGACGAAGCCGAGATGGAGCAGCAGGCGTTCGGCCTCTCGACGCCAGAGCCGCTCGGCCAGTCCGCCGCCGAGCAGGCCGAGGCCGCCTACCTCCAAGGCCTCTCCGAGCGCGACCAGGTGCTCTACGACCGGCTCCTGCGCGAGCGCGAGATGGAGGCCGAGGCCGGCCGCCTCGCCGAGCGGCTCCGCCAGAACCCAGCCGACGCCGCGCTCCGCGACCAGCTCCGCGACGCGCTCGCCGCCATGTTCGAGCTGAAGCAGGAGAACCGCCGCGACGAGGTGCGGCAGGTCGAGGACGTTCTCGAGGCCCTCCGCCTGCGCCTCCGCGAGCGCGAGGCGATGCGCGACGAGATCATCGAGCACCGGATGCGCGAGCTGACCGGGCAGGACGCGGGCGGCGGGCAGTGATTCTTCCGGGAGCGCTTGGATTCTCGGACTTCATGTGATACTTTAGGTGGAGCACGCGCCAAGGCTCCGGCCGCCGGACCGTGCTGCCCTACCGCCCCCGTTTCGCAGGCCGCGCACTTGGAGAGGAGCGCTTCGCCCCGGCGAGACGATGGCGGGGCCCGGCCCAGGCCCATCGCGGCGCTCGGGCTTTGTGTCACGTCCCCACCACGCACCCGTCTTCCGCCATGTCGCGGTCCCCTCTCCTCGCGCTCGCGCTCCTCGTCCTGCTCCCGCTCGCGGCGGAGGCTGCCTCGCCCGGCGTCACGCGCGTCTCCTTCACCGCTCGGTCCGACGACAAGGGCTACGTCGTCCGCGTCCATACCACGGGCGAGGTGGCGCGCTACAGCCTCGACCAGTCGCCGACCGAGGTCACGCTGACGCTCCACCAGGCGAGCCTCGGGCCGTCGGTCCGCCGTGGCGAAGCGCGGGGCCCGGTCCGCGCCTACACCGTCCAGCCCGGCGACGGCCGCGTCGTGCTCGCCTTCCAGCTCGACCCGGCCCGACCCGTCGTAGCGGCCGCCTACCCGGACCGCGACTCCGACGACGTGCTGCTCGGGCTGACCTACACCCAGCCGGCCCCCATCGCAGCGGGCGGGGCCGACGAGGCCAGCAGCGCGCATTGGGCGCTCGACTGCATCGTGCTCGACGCCGGGCACGGCGGGCACGACGGCGGGGCGAGCTCCAACGGCGTGCGCGAGAAAGACATCACGCTCGGGGTCGTCCGCAAAGTCGGGGCCTACGTCGAGGAGCGGCTCGGCATCGACGTGGTCTACACGCGCGAGGACGACCGCTTCATCGAGCTGCACGAGCGCGGGCGGATCGCCAACGAGTCCTGCGGCAAGCTCTTCGTCTCGGTCCACGCGAACGCGGCCGGCAACCGGCGGGCGCACGGCTCGGAGACCTATTTCCTCGGCCTCCACAAGAGCAAGACGGCCCTCGGCGTGATGGAGCGCGAGAACGGCGTGGTCGCCCTCGAGAGCGACCCGGGCCTCTACCAGGGCTTCGACGACGCCTCGCTCGTGGTCCAGACGATGGCGACGACGGCCTACCAGCGCGAGAGCGAGCGCCTCGCCTCGCTCATCCAGGACCAGTTCGAGCACCGCGCCGACCGTCCGAGCCGGGGCGTCAAGCAGGCCGGCTTCCTCGTGCTCTGGCGCGCCTCGATGCCGGCCGTGCTGATCGAGCTCGGCTTCGTGACGAACCCGGCCGAGGCCCGCTTCCTCCGCTCCGAGCAGGGCCAGGACCTCCTCGCCAGCGCCATCTTCCGCTCGATCCGCGACTACAAGGCGCAGTACGAGCGCGGCTTCCGCACCGTCGCCAACTAATGGACGCTCTCCACCGCGCGCTCCGCACCGTCCCGGACTTCCCGACGCCGGGCATCCAGTTCAAAGACCTCGCGCCAATCCTGGCCGACCCGGCGCTCTTCCGCCAGGCCGTCGACGCGCTCGCCGCGCCGTTCGCCGAGCAGGGGATTACCCACGTGGTCGGGATCGAGGCGCGCGGGTTCTGGTTCGGGACCTCGCTGGCCGGCCGGCTCGGGGCGGGCTTCGTGCCGATTCGCAAACCGGGCAAGCTGCCCGGCGAGACGCTCCGCGAGGCGTACGCGCTCGAGTACGGCACCGATACGATCGAAATGCAGGCCGATGCCCTCGGGTCGAGCGACCGGGTGCTGGTGCACGACGACGTCATTGCGACCGGCGGGACGGCGGCGGCCGCCGCGCGGCTCGTCGCCCGCGCCGGCGCGCCGGTGGCCGGCTTCTCGTTTCTGATCGAGCTAGCCGCGCTCGGCGGGCGGAGAGCGCTGCCCGAGGCCGAGACCGTCCATGCGGTCCTCTCCGCCTAGCGCCTGCGGCACTACCTTTGTTACGCCAGCCCTGTTCGCCCCGGCTATCTCGCCGCTGCTTCCTCCCACCGCCAACCGCTACCGCCATGATCCGCCTCTGCCGTTTCGCCCTTCCCCTCGCCTTCCTCTTCGTCCTCGCCGGCTGCGACAGCGGTGACGCAGACGACAACGGTGGGGGCGACACCTTTTTCCTCGACCCCGAGCGGGTCGCCTTCGAGTTCGAGTTCGACGGGGACGACCTGACGCCTGGACAGTTCACCGAGCTCTCCTCCGAGGGGACCCAGAACCTGCGGACCTATATCGAGTCCAGCGCCTTCGCCCTGGACGACGTAGTCGCGGTGCGGCTTCGGGAAGGGTCCGGCGTGATCACCGTGGCGCGGCCTTCTGACGTGTCCATCGACTTCATCGACCGGGCGCGTCTCCGGCTCCAGCAGGGCACCAGCGCAGCGCTCACCGTGGCGACGGACAACGACATCATGCAGACGACCAGCCCCCGCACGGCCGCGATCGACGTCGAGACGACCAATCTGCAGACGTTTGCCACGACCGGCCCGTTCAGCGCGCTCCTCGACCTCGACCCGGCGATGGCCGTCGAGGGCAACTTCCTCGTCACGGTGACCTTCGACGCCGTCGTCGAGGTCAGGCCGTAGCCTAGCGAACGGCGGTGCAGGAGACCTCGACGCGCGCGCCGCGCGGGAGCGCCGCCACCTCGATGGCCTCGCGCGCCGGCGGCGACTCGTTGAAGTAGCGCGCGTAGACCTCGTTGACCTGCCCGTAGTCGTTGATGTCGGTCAGGTAGACCGTGCAGGCGACGACGTTCTCGTAGCTCATCCCCGCCGCCTGGAGCACCGCCCCGAGGTTGTCGAGCACCCGCATCGTCTCCGCCTCGATGTCGCCCTGGAGGAGCTCGCCGGTCTTGGGGTCGAAGGCGACCTGCCCGGAGCAGTAGAGCGTATTGCCGGCCAGGATGGCCTGGCTGTACGGGCCGATGGCGGCGGGGGCGTGCGGCGTGCTGATGATCTCTCGGCGCGTGGGGGCAGCGGGCATGGAGGCGGGGTTCGGTGGGAGACGGGGCTTAGTTTCGCCCCGCTCCCGCCCGGCTCCAAGCGAACTTTCCGGCAAGAGCCCGCCCAGTCAGAGGATTCAAGAATCCGGGGAGACGGAACGCCCGGCCCGGTCGCGGGTCCTTCGCCTCTGCTTTCGCGCGGCGGACTTGCACCAGAAGACCCTCTCCATGAGCACGCACGGAAAAGTACTGGTAGCGATGAGCGGCGGCGTGGACTCGTCGGTCACCGCCGCGCTGCTGCGCGACGAGGGCTACGAGGTCGTCGGCATCACCATGAAGACGTGGGACTACGCGAGTTCGCTCGGCGCACCGAGCGGCGGGCCGCGCCGGCCGGGGCAGAAAGAGGTCGGCTGCTGCACGCTCGAGTCGATGAACGACGCGCGCGGCGTGGCGATGGCGATGGACTTCCCGCACTTCATCGTCGACATCCGCCAGGAGTTCGGCGACTGGGTCGTCGAGCGCTTCACGAGCGAGTACCTCGCCGGGCGGACGCCCAACCCGTGCGTGCTCTGCAACACCCACATCAAGTGGGCCGCGCTGCTGCGCCGCGCCGACGACCTGGGCTGCGACTGGATCGCCACCGGCCACTACGCCCGCGTGCGACGCGACGAGACCACCGGCCGGCACGTCGTCTCGCGCGGGCTCGACGCCAACAAGGACCAGAGCTACGCGCTGTGGGGCTTGCCTCAGGCGCACCTCGCCCGGAGCCTGTTCCCGCTCGGCACCTTCACCAAGCCGCGCATCCGGGAGATGGCGGCAGCCTACGGCTTCGACCGCGTCGCCGGCAAGCCGGACTCCTACGAGATCTGCTTCATCCCCGACGACGACTACCGCGGCTTCCTCAAGCGCCGCACGCCCGGCCTCGAGGCCGCCGTGGCCGGGGGCGACTTCGTGCTCGAGGACGGCACCGTCGTCGGGCAGCACGACGGCTATCCGTTCTACACCGTCGGGCAGCGGCGCGGCCTCGGCCTCGCGCTCGGCGAGCCGGCCTACGTCACGCGCATCGACGCGGCGACGAACACCGTCACCGTCGGCCCGCGCGAGGCGCTCCTCGGGCAGACCCTCACCGCGCGGCAGCTCAACTTCGTCGCCCACCCGGACCTCCTCGACGAGCAGCCCGTCACGGCGAAAATCCGCTACAAGGACGCCGGGGCACCCGCCCTCGCTTGGCAGACCGGCGACGATGAGCTTCGCATCGCCTTCGCCGAGCCGCGCGCCGCCATCACCCCAGGGCAGGCGGTCGTGCTCTACGACGGCGACGACCTCGTGGCCGGCGGCTGGATTCACGAGGGGGACTAAGAGACTGTTCGGGATTCACAATCGCGGGCTGCGAGCGGCTGCGAAACAGCCCGTCGGCGTTGCGCTGCATCGCCGAGCCTACAGGCTCGCGTGCTTCGCGCGCCTTGAAGGGCCATTTCTCGCTCACTCTCGCCTGCACGCTCCAAATCCGGGCAGCCTCTAAGCGAGGGGCGCGGAGCCGGTGCTGCGTTTTTTCGCTCTCCGTTTTCTCCGTTCCTCCCGCGCCCTATCTTGCTTTTCCACCCGCCGCCTCCGCCCATGCGCCGCCTCTTGCTTCTCGCCCTCCTCCTCACCGCCGGCTGCGAGCTCGGGGAGATCGAGCACGTCGGCACCGTCGTTCACGTGGACCAGGACGGCGGCTTCTGGGGCATCGTCAGCAGCGAAGACGGCACGCGGTTCCGCCCGACGAACCTGCCGGAGCTGTTCTGGCACGAGGGGACCGTCATAGAGTTCGAGGGCTACGTCGTCAGCGAGGGCCGGAAGGAGGGCGACTGGGGCATCCCGGTCGAGCTCAACGAGGTCGAGGTCAGCCTTGACGGGAAGGATGACTGAGTCGGTGCGCGAGTGCCCGTCGTGCGCGATGGTGGTCGACGCTGCGGCGTCCGTGTGCCCGGTGTGCGGCTACGAGTTTCCTGCGCCCAAAACCGGCTTCGGGCCGATGGCCTGGCTCTTCGTCGCGCTGATGCTGGTCCCGGTGCTGTGGGTACTGGCGCGGCTGTTCTGAAAAAGACGGCCTCCTCTGACACGGCGGTGGCAGGCCCGACGCCCTACCCTGCGGCCGACTCGCCACCGCCTCGCTATGCACCCCTTCTCCGAGCGCGCCCGTGCCGTGCTCCAGCACAGCCGCGACGAAGCCGTCCGCCTCGGGCAGGACGCCGTCGGCACCGAGCATCTGCTGCTCGGCGTGCTGCGTGCCGGCGGCCTGCCGGTCCGCCTGCTGCGCGACCTCGGCGCGAGCGCGCAGCAGCTCCGCCGCGCCGCCGAAGCCGCCGCGCCGCCGCCGGTCGGGGAGCCGAGCGAGCTGGCCCGCGACGACCTCGCGCTCACCGCCGCGGCCGAACATGCGCTCGCCCTGGCTGAGCGCGAGGCGGCGGAGCTCGGCATTGACACCGTCGGCGCGGAGTGGCTGCTCGTGGGCCTGATGGGCGAGGCCGAGGGCGTGCTCCGCGCCGCGCTCGACCCGGACGCCGTGCGTGCCGAGGTGCGACGCTTCCACGGGGCCGAACCGGACCCGGCGGCACCGACCGTGCGCGAACCGCCGACCCCGTACCTCCGGGACCGGGCTGCGAACGCGGCGCGGCGTCTCTCCATCGTCTTCGATGCCGAGACGCAGGAGGCCGACGTGGTGGAGCTGCTGCTGCTGCTCTCCGAGCTGTACCGCGCCCTCGGCGGCGACGGCCTAGTGATCCTCGACAGCGGCGTCCCGGCGTGGGACGCGGAGGACGAGCGATGACGCCCTCAGACCGGCGCGGCCCGGTGCAGATCGACCTCGCCGGCCGCAACCCCGCGCTCTTCGACGCGCTCTTCGCCCGGCTCGAGGGCGCGCTCGTCGACGTCGTCGAGCGGCTGACGCACGCGCAGGTGGACCCGTCCTCACGCGAGATCATGGGCGAGCTGCTCGGCGCGGCGCAGGGCTACGTCGAGGCCCGCCTCAAAGCTCCGTCGATCGAGAACCAGCAGAAGCTCGCCGAGATCACGCGGCTCTACGCCGAGGCCGAGGAACGCCTGGCCCACGCCCGCGCGCAGCGCGCCTCGGCCGAGCGGCAGGAGCTCGAGAACCTCGAGACCAAGCTCGAGCTCGCCCTCACGCTGATGCAGCGCCTCAGCACCGTCAAGCTCCGCCAGGGTCCCGACGGCACCACGCTCGATCTCACCGAATAGCGGCGCGACGGACTCGGAACCACCCTCAGATATTGACAGTATTCGACAAGCACCCTACGAGCCAGCCCCCGCCTACGCGCCAGTCTCCATTGCCATGCAGCAACTCAACGTCTCCCTGACCGACGAACTGAACGACCTCGTTCGCAGCCTCGTCGCGGCCGGCCGTTATGCCTCGGCGAGTGAGGTGGTACGCGACAGCCTCCGCCTCATGGAAGAGCGGGAGCAACTTCGGGTCCTCAAGCTCAAGGAGTTGCGCCAGCTAATCAAAGAAGGAAAAGAGAGTCCGACCGTCCCGTATGACTTCGAAGGGGCGCGGCGCGAAGCGCAAAAGAGAGCCGAGGCGATGAGGTCGGCGCAGGCCGATACCGCTTAGCGATGCCGAGGATCGTAGAGCGACAAGCCGCCGTCGAAGACCGAATCGAGGTCGAGCTCTACCTGATCCTGAACGCGCCCGAGGCCGTCAACAATGTGATGAGGGCCATCGATTCCAAGTATCGCTTTTTGGCGCAGCATTCCTTCGCCGGACGAGCGCGACCCGACCTCGACGAGAACGCAACCCTCCGAAGTTCTCCGGTCGGGCGCTACGTCGTGTTCTACGAGCCGCTCGATGACGGCATCGAGGTCGTTCGACTGCTCCACGGCTCCCGCGATGTTCGAGGCGAGTTCGAGTAGACCGGTGGGTCGGTGTGCGCTCGTCGACCAAGCGGGATACCAGTCTGCTGGCTGTCGGCTAGGGCGCAAACGCACGGATCAACCGGACCATGTCGCCTATCATCTGGCTCACCAGGTCCGGCGCAACGGCTCCAAGCTGCTGCAGGAAAAGCGCGAACAGGCTCGTCCCGACCAGGATTTTCAGCGGCAGGCTGAGCGAGAACAGGTCCGCCTGCGGGACCATCCGGGCGAAGACGCCGAGCGCCACGTCGATCAGGAAGAGCGTCACCATGAACGGGGCCGACAGGCGCAGGGCCGAGACGAAGAACGCGCCCGTCCACTCGAGCAGCAGGGGGCCGCTCGCCGCCAGGTTCGCCCCGGCGAGGGGGACCACCTCGAACGACGACGCGAGCGCGACCACGAGCTGCTGCGGCCCGTCGAGCAGCAGGAAGAGCAGCATGAAGCCCAGCGTCAGCACGCGCCCGAGCGGGTTCGACGGCGCGCCGCTGATGGGGTTGTAGACCTGGGCCATGCTCAGGCTCATCTGGAACCCGATCACGTCGCCGGCGAACTGCACCGCGTGGAACACGAACTGCGCCGCGAATCCGAGCAGTACGCCGGTCAGCGCCTCGATCACGACGGCCACCACGAACCCGACGGGGTGCGTCACGCCCGGCGGCAGCGCGCCGCCCACGAGGCCGGCGAGGCTGAACGCCAGGATCGCCGCGAGCATCACCTTGACCTGCGCCGGGATGAACTTCTGGCTGAAGAACGGGGCCGCCGCCAGCAGCCCGCCGAGGCGGACGAAGACGAGCAGCACGCGCAGGATGTACTCGGGGTCGAGCAGCACGGCGAGCGTAGGTTTTATAGGGCGTGGAGGGCAGGGAAGGTGGGGAGGGCTAGAGGGAAACAGCTCCCCCATCGCCTGCGCGAACGACGCAGGCTGAGATCCCTCAGGATGAGATCCCTCCCTGCCCTCCTCCCCCTCCACGCCCAAGAGACACGCCATTCCTCCACGCAGGGAAACAGGGCGCGACGCGCACCTCACCGCGAGACGTTCGGGATGAAGGTGAAGGCGTGGGCGGCGAAGTCGGTCAGCATCTCCAGCATCCACGGCGCGAGCAGCAGCAGGACCGCCGAGATGGCCAGGATTTTCGGGATGTAGCTCAGCGTCATCTCCTGCATCGAGGTCACGGCCTGGAACAGGCTCACCGTCAGGCCCACCGCGAGCGCGATGCCCAGCAGCGGGGCCGTCACCAGCACGGCGACCTGCATCGCCTCGCGCATCCAGAATAGGGCTACCTCTTCGTTCACGAGTTTCGGAGTTGATGGGGTGGTGGAGGTCGTGGAGGGAGGGGCGAGAGCCTCTGCCTCTCAGCCTAAATATCCGCGCACGACGGACTCGACGATCAGGTACCACCCGTCGGTGAGCACGAACAGCAGCAGCTTGATCGGCAGCGAGATCATCACCGGCGGCAGCATCATCATGCCCATCGACATCAGCACGCTCGCCACGATCAGGTCGACCACCAGGAACGGCAGGAACAGCATGAACCCGATCTGGAAGGCGATCCGCAGCTCGGAGATCACGAACGCCGGCACCAGCACGTGCAGCGGCACCTCATCGACCGTCGCGAACGGGTCGAGGTCGGCCATGTCCATGAAGAGCATCAGGTCCTTGTCGCGCGTCTGCTCCAGCATGAACGCCTTCGTCGGCGCGGCGGCGAGCGCGAGCGCCTCGTCCTGCGCGAGGGTGCCGTCGAGGTAGGGGGCGAGCGCGTTCGTGTTGACCTCCTCGATCACCGGGGCCATCACGAAGAACGTCAGGAAGAGCGCCAGCCCGACGATGATCTGCGTCGGCGGCGACTGCTGCATCCCGAGCGCGGTGCGGAGGATGCTGAAGACGACCACGAGCCGCGTGAAGCTGGTCATCAGGATGATGATCGACGGCGCGAGCGTGAGCACCGTCAGCAGCAGCAGGAGCTGGATCGGGAGGGCGAGGTCCTCGTCGCCCTTCGTCAGCGAGACGCCCGGCAGCGGCGAGAGCACGCTGCCCGACGCGGCTGCCGCCTCAGCCCCCTGCTCGGCCGGGGCCGTCTGCGCCACCACCTCGGGCGCGAGGCCGACGAGCAGCAGGACGAGCAGGAGCCGGCGGAGGTCAGGCATGGGTCCCGAGGCTACTCCCAAGGCTACCGTGGAGAAGCGCGCCGAAGCGGGGCGGCGGCTCGCCATCGAAACCAGCACCGAGACCGGCACCGGGAGCAGCACCGAAATCAGCGGGGTCGGAAACGGTCGCGTCGCCCGCTAGGTCGTCCGGGTAGCGTTGCAGGAGCGTGATCTGTCCGGCCGTGACGCCGAGCAGCAGCACCTCGCCGCGGCAGCGGACGAGCCGGAGGCTCTGCCCCTGCGCCAGCGGAAGCTGCCCGACGAGCCGGAGTGGCGAGGCCCCGCTCGGGGTGTCGGCCTGCTGCCGGAGGCGAAGGGCGAGCAGGCCGCCTCCGGCCAGGAGCGCGAGCGCGATCAGGTTGCCCGCGCTGAAAAGCCGAGGGCCGCTACGCCCGCCGCGCACTGCCTCGTACGCGACCTCCGGGTCCGAGGCCGACGAGGGCGCAAGCTGAACGGCGACGAAGAGAATGACGAGGCCGAGCCCGAAGAGCAACGCCCGGCGCAGGGGCGGCGAGAGCGAGGCGAGCGGCAGGGGGAGGCGCATGGCGGAGGACGCGGCAAGTAGATACACCGGGCGGAGCCTGCACCGGCGTGACATCCGCGTCCGCTAAAACGATGCCAGCCGCTCCGCACCCTCGCCAAACCAGCCTGTTCCGTCGCCACAGGCCGATTTGCGATGCGCGTACTTGTGCTCGGGCCGCGCTCAGGGGAACGTGTTGCCGCCCGGCTTCGGCGCGGCCAGCTTCGTGATCCGCACCCCGAACTGCTCGTCCACCACGACCGCTTCGCCCTCGGCGATGAGCCGGCCGTTGGCGTAGACCGACAGCGACTCGCCGACCATCTTTTCCAGCTCGACCACGCTGCCCACGCCGAGGCGGAGCACGTCGGCCAGCGGCAGGTGCCGCCGCCCGAGCTCGACCGTCACGTCGAGCTCGACGTCGTGGAGGACGTGGAGGTTGGTCGGCATCACGCCGTCGCCGTCGAGGTGCTCGGCCCCCACGTCGGGGAAGGCGGCGGCGGCGACCTCGACGCCAGCGGCATCTGTGGGAGGCGCGTCCTTGGTCGGTGCGTCTTCGGTTGCGGGGCCGCCGGGGGCCACGTCGGGAGCCTCGGCGTCGGGGGCGTCAGGATTCATCGTCGTCGTAGAAGAGGAGGGGTTCGGGAGGGGGGGCGAGGGCTTCGACGATGCGAAGGGCGCAGCGCGAGCCGGAGCGGCCGGCCGTCGCGCGGAAGCGCTGGTGCTCGCCGACGTAGACCGGCAGGGCCTCGGTGGGCCGCCGCCGCAGCGGGATCACGTCGCCGACGGCCAGGTGGAGGAGGTCGCCGAGCGGGAGCCGGGTGCGGCCCAACTCAGCCGTGAGGGCGACGGCGGTGCTGCCGACGGCCTCCTCGTAGCGCTCGCGCACCGGCCCTGGCGTCTCGTCGGGCGGCTCGGACACCTGCCGGCCCGCGCCGGGCGCGTTCATCACCTGGTGGACGAACGAGAACGGGTAGCACAGCCGCAGCGGCGCGCACTGCTCGCGGACGCACGCCTCGAAGGTCACGATCACGACGGGCGCGTCGTCGGGCAGAAGCTGCACGAACGGGGCTTCCTGCTCGTAGCCGACTTGCCGGAGCGCGAGCGGGGCCACGTCCCCCCAGCTCGTGCCCAGGTCGGCGAAGCCGTGGGCGGCCAGGCGGTGTGCCACGCGCTGCTCGATCTGCGAGAGGGGCCGCGCCTCGTCAGCCAGGGTACCGGTCCCGCCGAAGAGCCGCTCGGCCACGAAGAGCGCGAGGCGCGGGTCCACCTCCAGCAGGAACCGCTGCTCGATGGCCTTGGCCTCGCCGATGAAGAGCGCCGACGGCGAGGCGCTCGACGCGACGAAGTCGGCGTAGGTCTTCTGCTCGACCGCGCGCGTCGACACCTCGACGAGCATCCGGAGCTGGACCGAGAGGTAGACCGCGAGCCGCCGCCCGAACGCCTCGTGGACGGTGTGGAGCGTGCGCAGCAGCTCGTGCGAGAGCAGGCGCGGCTGCCGGAAGTCGTACGGCTGCGCCTGCGGCGCGGGCGGGGTCGGGGCGGGGGCAGCGCTCATTGGAGGACGTACTGGGTGAAGTAGAGCCGGTCGATCTGGTCCGGGCCGAGGATGACGTTGACCGTGTCCCGGATCTCGGTCTTGAGCGAGTCGCGGAACCCGATGGCCGCGAGCTGGTCGACGGTCTTCTTGCTGAGGATGTCCAGGACCGCGTCGCGCACGGCGACCTCCTTGGCAGTGAGCGCCTCGAGGGCCTTCTCCTGCTGGCTCTCGAAGCCGACGTTGACCATCAGGTACCGCTGCCCCTGGGAGCCGGCCGGGTTGACGATCAGGCCGTGAATTTCGGAGAAGGCTCCGTACTCGACGGGCGCTGCGGTCTCGTCAGGCTCCGCCTCGGCCGGCGCGTCGCCTACGCCGAGGAGCCCGCGCATCGTCTCGTGCTGGCTCACGGCGACGCCCGCGCCGAGCAGCGTTGGCACCAGGACGGCGGCGGCGAGGATCAGCTTGCGCTTGCCGGGCTTGGGGGCGTCGGCTACGGCTGCGTCGTCGCCAGGGCTGGGATCGTCGGCTCGGTCGGCCATGTCGGGTTCCACTCGAAGAAGATGTCGACGCGGCGGTTGCGCGCGCGTCCGGCGGCGGTGTCGTTGGGGACGAGGGGGCGGTGCTCGCCGTGCCCGAGCGCGGTGCACTGCGCCGGCGGGAGGGCGTCGGGGAGGTCGAGCAGGAAACGGACGACCGAGGCGGCGCGCGCGGCCGACAGCTCCCAGTTGGACGGGTAGCGCACCGTCTGGATGGGCCGGTCGTCGGTGTGGCCCTCCACGGTGACGGCGGCGACGTGCTCGCGCAGCAGCTCGGCGAGGGTCGCCAGGAGCTGGCGCGAGGGGTCGATCAGGTCGGCCGCGCCGGAGCGGAACATCACCGAGTCGGTGACGATGACGCGCAGGCCCGCCTCGGTCAGGCTCACGCTCACGTCGTCGGTCAGGCCCTGCTCCTCGAGGTAGCGCTGGACCTCCTCGAAGGCCTCGGCCTGGCGGCGGGTCTTGGCGTCGAGCGACGACTGGCGGCGCATCGTCGGGGTGATGGTCTCGTGCTGGAGCAGGCCGGTGCTGCCCTTGAAGTAGCTCAGCGCCTCCTCGAACTTCTTAACCTCGACCTCGGACATGGCGACGATCATCACGAAGAAGGTCAGCAGCAGCGTCATCATGTCGCTGAAGGTCGCCATCCAGAAGGGGGCGGTCGGCTCGTCGTCCTCGGCATCTTGGTTGAACTCGTCGGCCACGGCGGGGGGCGATTAGGCGGCTTGCTTGAGCGGCGGGGCGGCCTCGGCCTCGCCGGCCTCGGCCGGCTCGCCGGTGGTGTAGAGCGCGAGGCGCTTCTCGACCATGATCGGGGCCTCGCCGCGGACGATGGCGAGCACGCCGGCGTGGACCATCTGGTGGGCCTTGGCCGTCGAGCCGAGCTGCGCCTTGAGCTTGGCCGCGAACGGCAGGCAGACCAGGTTGGCGAAGAGCGCGCCGTAGAAGGTGGTGATCATGGCGACGGCCATCGCGGGGCCGATGGCGCTGGGGTCGGCGAGGTTCTGGAGCATCTGGATGAGTCCAATCAGCGTGCCAACCATGCCGAAGGCCGGGGCGTAGGTGCCGGCCGTGTTGAAGAACCGCGCGGCGACGCCCTGGGCCTTCAGCTCATTTTTGATGCGGCCGGCCATCAGCTCGTCCACCTCGGCGGCCTCGGTGCCGTCGACGGCCAGCTCCAGCCCGAACCGTATGAGCGGGTTCTCGAACGTGGCGAGCTTGCTGTCGAGCGCGAGCAGCCCGTCCTTGCGGACCAGACGGGCTAGCTCGGCAAACTGCGTCACCAGCGCTTGGTAGGGGGGCTCCTCGTACGAGAAGAACGTCTTGAGCGCCGGCCCGATGGACTTCAGCTCGTCGGCCGAGAACGCGACAGCCAGCGCCGCCGCCGTCCCGCCGAGCACGATGGCGATCGACTTCGGGTCGATGAACGTCATCCAGCCGCCACCGAGGAAGATGGCGGCGAACACGAGGCCGAAGCCGGTCACGAGGCCGACGAGCGTGGTCTTGTTCATCCGGCGGCGGACGGGGAAAGAGGAACGGATGCCCGGCCGCGCGCGGCAATCCTTGCCGCCCGGCCGCCGGAGTGAGAGGGGTACCTGGGTTATCGGCCACCGCCACCCGGTTTAAGAGCGGAGACGATATTTTTGGCGGCAGCGCGTGGGAGGACGGGCCTCGCTTCTCACAGGAAGCCCCACGCCGGAGGACCGACGCGGGGCTTCGTAAACAGTCCTAGACCCTACGGATCAGAGGACGCTAACCTGCTCGCCTACCGCTTGAGCGACACCACCTCCTGGAGAAGCTCGTCGGAGGTCGTGATGACCCGCGCCGAGGCCTGGTAGCCGCGCTGCGTCACGATCATGTCGGTGAACTCGGCCGCCAAGTCCACGTTGCTCATCTCGAGCGCCCCGGCGAGGATGCCCGTGTTGACCTCCTGCCCGGCCCGGCCGAGGACGAGGTCGCCGGCGGCGCTGGTCAGCCCGTAGAAGTTGTCGCCGAGCTGCTGGAGGCCGTTCTGGTTGGTGACCGTCCCGATGGCGAGCTGGGTGACGGGCCGCTGCTCGCCGTTCGAGAAGCTCAGCACCACCGACCCCGAGGGGTCGATGCCGAAGCCGACGAGCCGCCCGGCGGCCTGCCCGTCCTGGCTGGGCACCGCCACGGTGGAGGACCCGCCGAACTGCGTCACGTCGTCGAAGTTGAGCGTGATCGCGAGGGTGTCGTTGTTGGTGTCCGGGAAGACGCCGTCCAGGTCGATCGTCGCCGGGGTCGGCCCGGTGAGGTTGCCGTCGATGTCGAACTCGAGGTCGATGCCGGTGCCGTTGAGGGCGGTCGGCGCGACGGGCGGGGTGGCGTCGGGGTCGCCGGCCAGCTCGGCGGTGCTGAGGGTCCAGGTGTCGAGGTCGCTCATCTCGAAGGTGAGCACGAGCGTGTGCGGGGTGCCCTGCGCGTCGTAGACGACGGTCGACATCGTGGCGTCGCTGCCCTCCTCGTTCGGGACCAGGTCCGAGGAGAAGTTGCCGGCGACGGTGACGTTCTCGGTCTCCTCGGGCGGCGAGGTCGCGTTGAGGTCCACCTGGACGTCCTGCGTGGCCCCGGTCGTGATCGTGCCGTCGGGGTTGTAGGCCCAGCCCTGGACGTTCATGCCATTGGCGGTGACCAGGTAGCCGTCGGGGTCGAACTGGAAGTTGCCGCTGCGCGTGAGCGCGTCGCCCTCGGAGCCGCTGACGACGAAGTAGCCGTCGCCGGCGAGCGCGAGGTCGGTGGCGAGGTTGGTGTACTCGAACGAGCCCTGGGCGAAGGACTGGTCGATGGCCCCGACGATCGCGCCGTTGCCGACGTTGCCGCCGGGCACGTTCTGCCCGAGCATGTCGTGGAAGGCCACGCGGCCGCGCTTGAAGGCGACCGTGTTGACGTTGGCGATGTTGTTACCGATGACGTCCATGCGGACCTGGTGGCTGCGAAGGCCGAGGACGCCGGTGCGGAGGGAACGAATCATGTTTTTACCTTTTGGGTTAGGGTCCGCAGCGTCCGTCGGTCGGCTGCGGCTCGGCTTCCCGGAGAGGTCCGGCCGAGGGGGTTTGAGTAGGGGTCGGTGGGTAGCGAGCGCGAGCTAGAGGAGCAGCGCGCTGTCGATCTGGGTGAAGGCGCGGTCCCGCAGCTCGTCGGCGGCAACAGCCGTGACGACGGTTCGCGAGGGGACGCTGACGACGAAGGCGGCATCGCTCCGCAGCAGGAGCGCGTCGCGCGCGCCCTTGGCGTCGAGGAGCTGCACGGCGTCGGCGAGGGACCGCCGCTCGGCCGCGTCGAGCGAGATGCCGCGCTCCTGGAGGCGGCGCTCGGCGTGGGCCGAGAGCGTGATCCCGTCGTCGGCGTTCCGCGCTCGGTGGAGCGCGTCGGCGAACGAGGGCGCGCCGGGCGGGGTCGGCGCACGCGGTGCGTTCGGGCGGACGCCGGCCGCGCCGGGACCGTCGACGCGCGCGGCGAGATGACGAACGTTCATAGGCATCGGAAGTTGGTTGGGGAGTCGACAGGTTTTGGGGAGTCGACAGGTTAGGGAGTAGAAAGTGTGCCGCCGCCCGGCGACTCGCCGTCCGGCTCAGGAGCGACGATGCTGCGGAGGTCGTCGAGCCGGACCGAGCGCTCGCCGAACCAGAGCATCACGTGGCCCTGCTCGATCGTGATGCGGTCGACGGTCCCGCGAACGAAGCGCGTTGCGCCCACGGCGTCGCCGTCAGAGGTCTCGGCGCTGACCTCGAAGGTGTAGGTCCCCTCGGGGACCTCCGTGCCGTCGTCGTTCTGCCCGTCCCACGACAGGTCGTGGCTCCCGGCGTCGCGCGCGCCGAGCGTGAGCGTGCGGACCACGTCCCCGTCGGCGTTCGTGATCGTGACCTCGACCTCGGCCGCCGCGCCGCCCAGCTCGAAGCCGAAGTCCGTCGCCTCGGTCCCGTTCCAGGCGACCTCGCGGCTGGCGACCTCGACCGTCTGCCCGAGCATCGCCGAGGCCGTGCTGAGGTTCGACCCGCTGGCGTAGGCTCCGGCGAGCGCCGAGAGTTGGCCCGAGTGGGCATCGAGCGTAGCGCTGATGTTGGCGAGCTGCTCGACCGATGAGAACTGCGCGAGCTGGGCGACGAACTCGTGCCCCTCCTGCGGGTTGAGCGGGTCCTGGTTGCGGAGCTGCGCCACGAGCAGGTTCAGGAACTCGTCCTTGCCGAGGCTCGGGTCGCCGAACGTCTGCAACGACGGGCCGGGCGTGCTCTCGGCAGGGTTGAAGGATGCGATATCCATTGGGCGTGGGGGACCGGGCTAGCCGACCCATTCGTGGTGCCCGCTACCGCGACGCGGTGCAGGCGAGGCAGCCGGAGCGTCGGAGTCCGAAGCGGCGGCTGGAGAGGAAAACGAGGGACCGAGCGGCTGCTCGTCGGCGCGGTCCTGCGGCGGCGCGTCGCCCGCGCCGCCGCCGGAGAGCGAGAGGTCGACGCTCGCGCCGAAGTGCTCCTGGAGGACGGCCTGGATGCGGTCGGCCCCGGCCGAGGCGAGGCCGCGCAGCCCCGCGTCGCTGAAGCCGACGGCGACCACGAGGCCGTCGTCGCTGCGCCGGGTCTGGATGGTGAGCGTGCCCTCGCCGTCGTCGAGGCGGATCTGGAGCGACTGCCACGCGGCCGTCGGCGCGTGCCCCCGGAGCGGGCGGTCGAGCACGGCGCGGAGCCACGCGGCGGACAGCGCGCGCCGGGGCGACGCCGTCTCCCGCGCCGAGGTCGGCTCGGACGCGGCAGCGCCTTCGACGTGCTCGTCCGTCCTGACCCCGGCGAGATCGAGGCGGGGCTCGGTCGCAGCTTCGGCGACCGGCGGCGCGAAGGCGAGGCCCTCACCGGTGGGAGCCTCGGGTGCAGGGGCTAACGGGCCGGGCGCGTCGGGACCGGCGGGCGGCGGCGGGCGATCCGGCGCAACCGCGGCCTTCTGCGGTGAAGCCTCTGAGAGCGACTGTTTTGCTCTCGGAGCAGCCTCCTCCAGTGTGAGCAGGGAGACGCGCTCACGGACGCGGACGGAGGGCGCGGGAGCCGGGGCCTCCCCGTCGATTTCTGGACGGACCGCCGCCGTCTTCTCCGAAGAGACCTCGTCGCCCTCGACAGCGACGGGAACCGAGGGCTTCGAAGAAAACGGACGCCTCGGCGCGAGGACGGTCGCTAGGGCCGGTGTCTCCTGAGACTTGGTCGCTCCGGCGGTCGGCACCGCTTCGGCCTGCACCGTCTGGGTACGCAGGGCCTCGAGCTTCGCCCCATCGAGCTTCGCCACGTCAGGCCTGGTCGCGTCGAGCTTCGTCCCGTCGGGCATCGAGGTCTTGGGCGGTGTCGAAGTCTTGGGCGGTGTCGTCTCGGATGGGCGGGTCTCTGGCTTCGGTGCCTCAGTGCGAGACGAGTCTGGGGTCTGGA
Source organism: Rhodothermales bacterium (assembly GCA_965215165.1). Classification (GTDB taxonomy): domain Bacteria; phylum Bacteroidota; class Rhodothermia; order Rhodothermales; family JANQRZ01; genus JANQRZ01. Next base: position 3,452,497 of record CBDCCX010000006.1, read on the forward strand.
GTAGGTCTGGCTGTCGGACTTCCGCCGCCGGGCCGCTCGCCGGTGTCACCGTTCCGGCATCGGCCGTGCTCGCTGCCGGGGCGGCGTGCATGGTCGGACTGAGCGCAGGCGAAGAGGGCCGCGCCGCGCCCTGGGCGGGCGGCTGCGGGGCGCGGAGAGGGTGCGGTCCGAGCGGGGAGCGTCCTGCGTCAGGGCGTGGAGCCTCCGCTGTCGGCATTGGTAGCGCAGCGTCGGCGAGGGGTCTCGTCTCCGGGATGAAGGCGGCGAGGTCCGGCGAGCGAAGCGGCGTGACGAGGGCCGGTGCTGCGACGTGGGGCGGCGCGGCTCCCTCCGCCCGTGTCGGGACGAGCGAGGAGGCAGACGGTCGTGGGGTGCGCGAAGGACGGGACGCTCCGGCCGGCTCTGGCCCCGGCGGCGGCGCGGTCGGCGGCGTCGCATCCTCTGGTGCAGCGAGCGGTGCGGGAGGCGGCCCGGCGCTCCCTCGCGGAGAATCAGACGGCAGCGCGGCGGGTCGGGTGACAGTGGACTGAGCAGCGGAAGTCCGGACGACCGGCACTCCCTGAGCCTCGACACGGCCGTCCTCGACGCCGTCTGTCGGCTCTGGCCGGGAGGCGGTCAGCGGCATCGGGTCGTTCGAGGAACCACCGAGCGGTCGGAGAGGGGAGCCGGGGGTCCCATTCGGGAGACCTGACGGCGGCGCGGCGGACCGGACAACGGAGGGCCGAACGACGGGCGACCGGACGACCGACTCTGCTGGAGGCTCAGCACCGCCGGCCTCGGCATCGCGGGCCTCGAGACTGCCGGCCTCGGACGCTTGGTCCACAGCCTTGAGCGTCGCATCGACCGGGGCGGGCGGCGTAGGCGGTACGGGGACGAGCAGCACGGGCGCAGTGCTCGCGGTCTCCTCGACGAGCAGGGGAAGAGCCTCGGCGGCGGGATGGCCCGGACGGAGCGTATCGGCGAGGAGCGCGGCGAACGGTGGGGTGCCGGTCGACGAGGCGGTGGGCGCCGGGGCGTCGGGCGTCGGCACGCCATCCGCGAGCGCTGCACCGAGCTCGTCGGACGCAGCGGGGTGGGCTAAGAGGAGAGGAGACGCGGTCATCAACTCTGCGGCGTGGGAGCGTCGGCGGGCGCGGGGTCGCCGACGGGCGCGGGGGCTGGGCCGGTGGTGAGGTGCTGCACTAGGCGGGCGGCGCGCTCCGCCGGCAGCGCCTGGAGCAGCCGCGTCCGGTTCCGCGACGAGGCGGCACTGTAGATCATCCCGACGACCTCGAGGTCGAGGCGCGCGAGAATCGAGCTCAGCTCAGCGGGTTCGAGCTTGCTCAGCGTCCCGCTCAGGGCCTGGGCCTCGGCCTGCTGGCTCGCCGTCTGCTGGTCGTGCTCGGTGGCCTCGGCCGTGCGGATCTGCTCGCGCAGCGCCTCGACGTCGCGCATGGCGGCCTCGAGGTCGCGCTCCAAATCCACGGGACCGTCTGCCGTCGCTAGACTCGAATCCTCGACCGCCCGGTCGGTGGCGGGCACGGCCGGCGGCGTGGCGAGGCTGTCGGCCACGACCTCGGGCTCCTCGCCCGGCAGCACGAACGTCGTCCCGACGAGGCTGGCGACGAAGCAGACGGCACCGAGGAGAGCGGGAAGAAGGGCCGATTTCATCAGGCGGCCTCGCGCTGGGCGCGGCAGTAGGCCACGACGGCCTGTTCGTCGAGGAAGGCGAGCTCGGCGTCGGCCTGCGTTTTCCGGTGCGCGGTCTGTTCGCGGTCGCGGAGGGTCTCGAGGGCCTCCTCGGGGCGGCGCGTCAGGACGAGGGCGCGCTGCGCGGTGGCCTCCTGCGCTTGGCGCTCGGCGAGGGTCTGCGCTTCGGCCTCGGCGGCCCGCTGCGCGCGGAGTCGGTGCGCGGCTGCCTGCCGGAGACGGGCCACGCCGGTGCCGCCGCGGCTCGGAGTCGCCCCGAGAAGGCCCGCGAGCTTCTCCTGGGCCTCGGTGACGCGCGCCTCTTGGGCGCGGCGCGCGTCGGCGGCTTGGAGGACGGTGCGCTCGGCCTGCTGCGTCTCGTGGCGGCGGAGCTTGAGCACGGCGCGGAGCGAGAAGAGGAACTTCTTTCCAGACATTCTTGCCTCAGGCTATCGGTTTCGGGAGGAGTACGGGCGTATTCCGGTGTAATGCAAGCAGCCGGCCAAGTCACGCATCGAGGGCGGCGCGCAGGCTCGCCGTGGCGTCGGGCTCGGCCGGCTCGGCGACGCTTTGGCGGAGGAAGGCGGTGAGCGCGCCGTGCGCGTCGAGGGCGCGGTCGGTCTGGGCGTCGTGCCCGCGCTCGTAGGCCCCGATGCGGACGAGGTCTTCGATCGTGCGGTAGTCCGCGAGCAGGCGGCGCGCCTCGTCCGCGGTCGCGAGGGCGTGGGGCGAGACGACGCGCGGCATCACCCGGCTGACGCTCGCCGGCACGTCGATGGCCGGGAAGTGGCCCGCGTGGGCGAGGGCGCGCGAGAGCACGATGTGCCCGTCGAGGATGCCGCGCGCGGCGTCGGCGACCGGGTCGTTCATGTCGTCGCCGTCGACGAGCACGGTGAAGATGCCCGTGATGGTGCCGCTCGCGCCCGGCCCGGCGCGCTCCAGCAGGCGCGGCAAGAGGGCGAACACGCTCGGCGTGTAGCCCCGCGTCGTCGGCGGCTCCCCGACGGCCAGGCCGATCTCGCGCTGCGCCATCGCCACGCGCGTCACCGAGTCCATCGTCAGCAGCACGTCGAGGCCGCGGTCGCGGAAGTGCTCGGCCAAGGCCATCGCCACGCTCGCGCCCTTGACCCGGCTCATCGCCGCCTGGTCGCCGGTCACGGCGACGACCACCGAGCGCCGCAGGCCGTCCTCGCCGAGGTTGTCCTCGACGAACTCGCGCACCTCGCGCCCGCGCTCGCCGACGAGCGCGATCACGTTGACGTCGGCCTCGGCGCGCCGCGCGATCATCCCCAAGAGCGTGCTCTTGCCGACCCCGGAGCCGGCGAAGATCCCGATCCGCTGCCCCTTGCCGATGGTCAGGAAAGCGTCGATCGCGCGGACGCCCGTCGCCATCGGCTCGGCGATGGTGCGGCGCGACAGCGGCGACGGCGGCTCGGCGTGGACCGCCCGCTCCTCGGCCGACCGGATCGGCCCCTTGCCGTCGAGCGGCCGGCCGTTCGCGTCGATCACGCGGCCCAGGAGCGCGTCGCCGACCCGGACGGTCAGCGGCAGGCGCGAGCGCTCGACGAGGAAGCCCGCCTGCAGGCCGTGGGTCTCCTCGAGCGGCATCAGGACGGTCCGCCCGTCGCGCACGCCGACGACCTCGGCCCGCAGCGAGCGCCCGCGGCCCTCGCCGTCGGCGCGGATCGTGCACAGCTCGCCGACGGCCGCGTCCAGCCCGCTCGCCTCGATCAGCAGGCCGACGACCGACTGCACGCGGCCGTAGGCCACCGGCCCCGGCGGTGCCTCGTGGAGCTGCGCCAGGCTCTGGGCGACGAACGACAGCGGCTCAGGCATCGTCGTCGAGCTCGGCGTCGGCGTCGTCCGGCAGGCCGAGGCGGTCTCGGAGCTGCCCGAGCAGCTCGGCCCGGACGCGGCGGACCGCCGCCTTCGGGGTTTCGACGAGCCAGTCTCCCTCGGCGAGGGACGGGTCCGTGGTCCAGCGAAGGCCGGGGAAGGTGGCGTCGAGGTGCTCGGCCAGGCCGTGCTCTTGCAGCCGCAGCCGGTCGGCCGGGTGGAGCGTCAGGGTCAGCGGGGCCTCCTCGGCGAGCTGCTCAACGGCGGCGGTGAGGGCCTCCTCCCCGAGGGCACGGAGGCCGTCCGGCAGGGGCGCGTCGAGGAGCGCCTCGGCCGTGTCGATCGCGAGCTGCACCAGCAAGGGTTCGGCGCGGCGGAGGTGGTCGGTCCAGCGAGCGCGCAGGCGCTTGGCGTCCTCGGCGAAGGCAGAGCGGTCGGCGTCGCGGTCGGCTTCGGCCTCGGCCTCGGCGGCGTTCGCTCCTTCAGCCAGGCCCTCGGCCCGACCGGCGGCAAAGGCCTCCTCGCGCGCGGCGGCGACAGCCTCGGCGAGCGCCGCGTCGGCCTCCGCCTGCCAAGCGGCGTGGGCCTCGTCCAGCGGGCTCGGCTCGGGGTCCGGCGGCGATTCGGGAAGCGCCTCCGGCGGCGCATCCAGCGGGAGGTCCGGCGTCCAGCTCGCCTCGATCTCGAACGGCTGCGCGAGCAGGCGCGCCTCGGCGCTCCGCAGCACCCCGCGCCGCCGGAACGGCTCTGCGGCCGGGGCCGGGGCGAGGCGATTGCGCTTGAGGAGAGGAGAGGACATGGGGATAGACGAGGATGGGAAAAGTGGAGCGAGGGGCGGGCGGGACGGACATTCGATCTCCTCCGCGTTCGTCTGCTAGACCAGCACCTCCTCTTTCTGCTGGGCCGAGAGCGTGACCTCGCCGCGCTCCTCCAGGTCCTGCGCCACCTCGACGATCCGGCTCTGCGCCTCCTCGACGTCGGTGACGCGGACCGGCCCGAGCAGCTCGATCTCCTCGACGATGGACTCGCGGACGCGCTCGCTGACGTTGGCGAGCACCTTCTCCTTGAGCTCGTCCGGCGAGCCCTTGAGCGCGAGCGCCAGGTCCTTCTGGTCGACGCCGGTGAGCAGGCGCTGGAGGTCGCGGCCCTCGACCGAGATCAGGTCGTCGAAGACGAACATGAAGCCCTTGATGGAGCCGGCCAGCTCGGGCGAGCGCTCGCGCAGGGCGTCCATGATCGCCGCACCCGTCGAGCGGCCGGCGCTGTTGAGGATAGCCGCCACCTTCTCGACGCCGCCCTGGGCGCTCGCGCCGCCGAAGACGGGGCCGAGCTCCTGGCGGATCACCTCCTCGACCTCGGCCAGCAGGTCGGGGGCGGCCTCGTTCATCGTCGCGAGGCGGTAGACGACCTCGCTCTGGAAGTCGGGGCCGAGCGCGGCGAGGACCTCGCTGGCCTTGCGGGCGCTCATCCGGTCGAGGATGAGGGCGGCCGTCTGGGGGTGCTCGCCGCGGACGAAGCCGACGACCTGGTCCGTCGTGACGGTCTGGAGCAGCTCGAAGGCGGACCGCGCGGTGGCGGCCTCGACCTTGACCATCACCTGGTCGGCCCGCTCGTTGCCGACCGCGTTGAGCAGCATCTCGCGCGCGACCGAGGCCCCGCCCTGGACGAGGTGGTTCGAGTCGAACGTCGCGTCGCGGTAGTCGAGCAGCACGCTCTCGACGACCTCGGCCGAGACGTTGCGCAGGCGCGCGATCTCGACCGAGATCTTCTCGAGGTCAGCGTCGGGCAGCAGCGGCATGATCTTGGTCGCGGCCTCGACGCCGAGCGTGGTCAGCAGCACGGCCCCGCGCTGCGCGCCGGAGAGCGCCGTCGGGTCCTTGGCCGCAGGGGCGAATGGGGAGGGGATCATGGCGGTCAGTTGGCGAGCGCGTGCTCCTGGTCCTGGGCGAGCCAGACGCGGATCAGCTCGGCGGTCTCCTCGGGCTGCTCGATGGCCTGCTGCTTGGTCTCCTCGTACATCGCCTCGCGGGCTTCGAGGCGGGCGCGGGCGCGGTCGGAGAGCTTGCGCGTGTAGAAGTCGCCGCTGTCGCCGAACTCGGCGAGCGCGTCGGGGTCGTCGCCGTCGGCGTGGGCGGGGAGGGCCCCGGCGGTCTGCGCGCCGGGCAGGGCGGGGGCACCGGCCTGGGCGGCGAGCTCGCCGGCGGTGTGGCGGCCGAGCACGGGGTCGGTGCGGACCAAGTCGAGCGGGTCGCCGGCGGCGTCGGCGACGCGGCGGACCGAGGAGCGGATGAGCCACGCGGCCAGGCCGAGCGCGAGCACCATCAGCCCGTAGCGGAGGTAGAGCCGGAGGCGCTCGGCGCGCTCGTGCTCGCGCAGCTCGGCCACCACCTGGTCGTCGATCGAGGTGTCGAACTTGGCCTGGTGGATGGCGAAGCGGTCGCCGCGCTCGGGGTTGAAGCCGACGGCGTTCTTGACGAGCGCCTCGACCTCGCTGATCTCGCGGTCGGTGTAGGGGACCGGCTCGGGGGCCGCGTCCTCGTCGCCCTCCGGCGCGGCGGGGGCGGGGCGGTGGTCGAGGATGACCGAGACGGTGAGGTAGTCCACGTCGCCGATGCTCTTCTCGGAGCGCCGGCGGGTGCGCGAGAGCTCGTAGTTGCGGACGGTCGAGTTGGAGGCGTCGAACTCGGCGTTCTCCTCGAGGCGCTCCTCGCTGATGACGGTCGCGCTCTCGGGATCGATGTCCTCGGACTCCTGGACGCTGCGGCTGAAGTCGAGCGCGGCGGCGATGCGGACGACGGCCCGGCCCGGCCCGAGCACGCGGTCGAGCATCGACTGCCCGCTCTCGGTGAGGTGGCTCTCGACGGCGCGCTGGGTGCGGAGCTGGTTCGAGGTGAGCGTCAGGTCGGCGTTGCCGGCGTCGGGGTTGGAGAGGAGCGTCCCGCGCGCGTCGAGCACGGTCACGTCGGCGACGGCCATGCCCTCGACGGCCCCGGCCACGAGCGAGGCGATGCCCTCGACCTGGCCGCGGTCGAGCGAGCCGCTGCCGGCGAGCTGGAGGACGACGCTCGCGCTGGGCTTGGTCTGCTGCTCGCGGAACGGGCTGCGCTCGGGGAGCACCAGGTGGACCCGCGCCTGCGCCACCTGGCGGACGTTCGAGACGGTCCGCGCGAGCTCGCCCTCGAGGGCGCGCTTGTAGTTGAGCCGCTGCATGAAGTCCGTCATCCCAAGCGTCCCGCCGTCGAACAGCTCGTAGCCCACCGGCCCCTCGGCGACGACGCCCTCGCCGGCGAAGCGGAGGCGGAGGTCGTAGACCTGGTCGCGCGGGACGTAGACGGCCGTCCCGCCCTCCTCGAGCTGGTACGGGATGTCGTCGGCGCGGAGCGACTCCACGACGCGGCTGGCGTCGGTGGCCTCGAGCCGGCCGAAGAGGAGGGCGTAGTCGGGCTGGCTGGCCCAGTACGCGACCCCGCCGAGCACCGCCACGCCGCCGACGAGCACCGCCCCGAGGGCGAGCTGCTGGCCGAGCGCGAGCCGGGCGAGGAACTGACGGATGTTGTCGAGAAAAGCCACGGAGCGATTTTAGACTGTGGAGTGGGGATTTGGGATTGGGAGGGTGCGGCGAGAAATCCGCAATCCCCAATCGGCCATCCAAAACCGTCAGACTTGCATCCGCATCAGCTCCTGGTAGGTCTCGAGCATCCGGTTGCGGACCTCGGTCATGAGCTGGAAGTGGAGCTTGGCCTCGTTCATCGAGATCATCACCTCGTGGACGTTCTCCTGCTCGCCGGCCACGAACGCCTCGACGTGCTCGTCGGCGACCTTCTGCGAGGTGTCGACCTGGTCGATGGCGTCGGCGAGGGTGTCGCTGAAGCCGGTGCCCTCGGGGACGTCGACGCCGAAGGGCTGGCGGGCGAAGCCGTCGGTGCCGGTGGCGGGGCGTAAGCGCTGGAGCTCAGTAACGGTCATGGCGAGGCTAGGCGTGGAGGTCGAGGCGGCCCCCGATGGCGTCGGGCTGGACGGCGTGCGCTTCGCGGTCGGGGCCGTAGAGGCGCTGCGTCAGCTCGGGCGCGGGCGGGAAGTAGCGGTCGATCATGCGCTGCTCGTCGGCCGAGAGCCCGCCGGACGGCGCGGCGGTCGATGCGGCAGCCGACGTTTGCGCCGGCTTGGCGTCGGCCGGAGCGTTTGGAGTCGGCTGGGCCGGGGGCGTTTGGAGGCGGCTGGCGGCGACGCCGAGGTGCGGGATCTTCATAGCAGTCGGGAAGTGGGGAGGAGCAAGGGAGGACGAACCGGCTGTGCTAGATCTCCATCGTGCGCTTGAGCATCTCCTTGACCGCCTGGACGGTCGTGAGGTTGGCCTCGTAGACGCGGTTGGCCGAGATCATGTGGGCCATCTCCTCGACCACGTTGACGTCGGGGTAGTGGACGTAGCCCTCGGCGTCGGCGTTGGGGTGGTCGGGGTCGTACTCGGTCCGCTCGGCGTCGATCTCGGCGATGTCGGTGGTCGGCCCGGTGTCGCGGTTGCGGAAGCGGCCGGTGAGCTGGCCGCTAGGGAAGTGGCGGTCGTCGGTGGTGCGGAGGCGGCTCTGAGCCTCGGTGAGCGAGCGGCCGAAGCGGGAACTGCCTGTCGGGTCGGCGGTCTGGACGGCGCGCTTGATGGCGTAGGCCTCGCCGTCCTGGGCGCGGGAGGAGGTGGCGTTGGCGATGTTGTCGGTCGCCGCGCCGAGCGCCAGGCGCTGGGCCTCGAGCCCGCGCGCGGCGGTGCGGAAGACGGAGAACGACGGCGTGTTCTTGATGATCGGCATGGCGGAGAGCTGGGCGTGCGAGAAGCGGGGTGGGTGGGGGGAGCGTTTGGGCAGGGGCCGGGCTGCGGCCCCCCGCTCCCGTCCACCCATTAGCCGGTGCGGCCGGTGATGCCGGTGCGGAGGATGTCGAAGTGCTCGCGGAGCGCGCGCGAGGTGAGCTGCGTCCGCATCTGGGTGTCGGCGAGGCTCATCATCTCCTCCTCGAGGAACGCCGGGGCGTCCTCGATCTCGTAGCGCCCCTGGACGTCCTCGGGCGTGCGGAGCGACGGCGTGCTCCGGCGGCGGAGCTGCAGCTCATCCTCGAAGCGGACGGTCTCGCGCTGGTAGTCCGGCGTGTCGAGGTTGGCGATGTTGTCGGCGAGGGCCTGGCTCCGCATCGCGTACGCCTGCATGGCGTGGCGGAGGACGGAGAGCGTGGGGGTGTCCATGGTCGTCGGGGGCCGGGTCGTCGGGAGCGCGTGGCTGCTCCTGGCCTGACAACGACTGTGCCGCCGCGCGGTCGCGGTGCGCTGGGGCGGGCGGCAGACCGTGCCCCAGGGCGGAACGGGTCTGGTTTATGCCCACAGACCCGGCACCTACCGCCCTGGCGCGCCCTGCGCCGAGGCGCTCTCCCTCCACCGCCCGAAGGCCTCGGCCGGGAAGAACCTCCCACGCCGCCCCGGAAAAACTTGCCGCCGCCCCCTATGCAGCTCTCCGACCCAACGCCCTCCGACTTCCCCTCGCTCGACGATCCCTCGCTGGCCGACCTCGCCCAGGTGCTCGCCCACCGCCTGCGGAGCCCGCTCACCAGCATCCAGTGCTACACGGACCTGCTTGCCGACCGCCTCGGCACGGCCGAGGAGCGCGACATGGCGCTCCGCATCTTCGAGGGCGTCGCCGCCATCGAGGACGTGCTGGCCGACCTCCAGCGGTTCAGCGTCGCCCTCACGCCGGTGCTCCGCCCGCTCGACGCCTGCCGCCTGACGAAAGACGTGATCGACGGCCTGGGCGAGGGGGCCCGCGTCACGCTCGACGCGCCGCCGAGCGCCCCCGTCGAGGCCGACCCGCAGCTCCTCCGCCAGGCCCTGCTCATCCTGCTCCGCAACGCCCTCGACGCCGTACCCGTCTCGACCGTCCGCCTCGCCATCGAGCTCGACGCCGACGGTTGCTCGCCGAGTGCCTCGACGGTGCAGTTCGAGGTGTGGAACGCGGGCGCGCTCCCCGACGCCGAGCGCGCCTTCGCGCCGTTCTTCACGACCAAGTCCCAGAACCTCGGCCTCGGCCTGTCGATGGCCCGCCGCATCGCCGTCGCCCACGGCGGGAGCCTGTGCGTGGCCGCGAGCGACCCCGAGGCCCCGGACGCCGGCGTCACGTTTACGCTTCTACTGCCGGCCGGTGGGAATGACGATGAGACAAAGCACAAAGGCGATGGAAAATAAAGCCTGTTAATTTGGAGCTTAGCGCCCGACCGTCGTTCGGGTATGTGATTTGTTGAAGCGTCCGGTTTGGAGGCCGGCCCGCGCCGCGTGTGCGGTGCCCGGCCCTCCCGTCCCGCGACCGCCATCTCACTTCGCCCCCGCTATGCCCGCCACGTCCGACCGCCCGCCGCACGTCCTCGTCGTCGACGACGAACACCTCCTCCACGGCGTCCTCGAGCGCCTGCTGACGCGCCACCAGATGCGGGTCACGAGCTGCCACAGCGCCGACCAAGCCCTCGAGGTGCTCGCCCAGGACGAGGTGGACCTGGTGATCACCGACTTCCAGATGCCCGGCATGAACGGTTTCGAGCTGCTGTCGCGCGTCCGTGAGGACTACGCGCACATCGGGGTCATCCTGATCACCGGCCACGCCAACATCCAGCACGCCGTCCAGGCGATGGCGCGCGGTGCCGTAGACTACCTCCCGAAGCCGTTCTCGACCTCGGCGCTGCTGGAGCGCGTGCAGGGCTACTTCGCCCAGCCCACCGCCGAGCCGGCCCCGGCCCCGCGCCGCTCGTCGGGCAAGACCTCGGGCAAGGCCAAGCAGTCGTCGTTCGTCGGCGAGCACGCCAGCATCGAAGCGCTGCGCCGGCTGGTGCCGCGCGTGGCGCAGAGCCTCGCGCCGGTCTTCATCCACGGCGAGAGCGGGACCGGCAAGGAGGTCGTCTCCCGGCTCGTCCACGAGGAGAGCGGCCGGGCCGGCGGCCCGTTCGTCGCCATCAACTGCGCCAACCTGCCGCGCGAGCTGGTCGAGAGCCACCTCTTCGGCCACCGCAAAGGGGCCTTCACCGGAGCCGTCGACGACGTGGTCGGGGCCTTCGAACAGGCCGAGGGCGGGACGCTGCTGCTCGACGAGGTGACGGAGGTCGAGCTGGCGGTCCAGGCGAAGCTGCTGCGCGTGTTGCAGGAGCAGGAGTACCGCCGCGTCGGCGACTCGAAGCCGCGCAGGGCGGACGTCCGCGTCGTCGCCACGAGCAACCGCGACCTGAAGGCGGCCGTGGCGCAGGGCGTCTTCCGCGAGGACCTCTACCACCGCCTCGCCGTCTTCCCGCTCACGCTCCCGCCGCTCCGCGCGCGCCGCTCCGACGTGCCCCTCTTGGCCGAGCGCTTCATCGCGAAGTTCGCCGACCTCTACGGCCTGCCGCCCAAGACGCTCGACCCGGCCCTCGCCGACCAGCTCCAGCGCTACGACTGGCCCGGCAACGTCCGCGAGCTGGAAAACATGGTCCACCGCGGGGTCGTGATGGCCGCCGACGCCGCGACGATCTCGCCGGACGACGTGATGAACCCGTTCTTCTCCGGCGCGCCGACCGTGCCCGTCGGCGTGTCTCTGACCGACGGCGAGGGCGAGCGCCTGACCATCGAGGAGATGGAGCGGCACATGATTCTGGAGGCCCTCGCCGAGTCGGGCAACAACCAGCGCGAGGCGGCCGAGAAGCTCGGCATCTGCGCGCGCACGATCCGCAACAAGCTCAAGAAGTACCGCGAGGACGGCGAGCTGAGCGCCCCCCTCGCGTAACCGGCGGCTTGGGTAGCCGGCCTCGTTAGGACGCGTCGCGCAGCGGCATCCCGACCAGGTCGTCGTAGAGCCGCTCGGCGACCTCCTGGAGCGTGTCCGGCCGCGAGTAGAAGCCTTCCTCGAGCCGCGCCATGATCTGCGCCTTGCGCTCGGGGTCGAGGCTCGGCCAGTCGCGGAGGGTCTGGCTCGCCTTCTCGACGGTGGGGTCCTTCGGCTCGGCCGGCACCTCGGTCTCGGCGCTGCGGGCGCGGGCCGCCTCGGACAGCTCGACGCGGTCGGTCTCGACTACGCGACTCGGTTCGGGACGAGCCTCGTCGGCGCTCGGCCGCGCCGGGGCGTCGGGCGGAGCCGGCGCGTTCGCGTCGAGGCGGGAGAGGTCGGGGCGGTTGGGTTGAATGGTCATGGCATAAACCCTTGCTGTGTGCGAGAGGATTAGGGTCTTGCTTCGGTTATCGGACGCCGTGCTACGGCGCTAAGCCCCGGCGGAGAAAAAAAGATACGCGCCCGCCCGGTCAGCCGTGGGCTCGGTCAGCCGTGGGCTCGGTCAGCCGTGAAGGGTGCGGAGGATCGGCGCGCGGGCTGGGGCCGGGCCGTAGGAGGCGTGGGCCTGGCGCTGCACGGCGACGCCGCCGAGCACAGCCCGCAGCGCCTCCTCGTGCCGGGCGAGCACGGCGTCGAGGGCGTGCTGCTGCGCGCGGAGCGCCGCCGCCTCGGCGGCCGGGTACGACGCCGGGTCGGTCTCGAGGAGGCGCTCGACCAAGCTGCCGCGCTCGGCGGCGAGGGCGGCCACGCGCTCGACGTCTTCGGCCTCGGCGGCGGCGTGCAGCGCGTCACCGCACGCGAGGAGGGTTTGGGAGAGGGTCATCGCGCTAGCCGAAGAAAGAGAAGATGGACTGCTGCTGGCCCTGAACGAGGGCGATGGTCTCCTGGAGCGAGGCATACTGCGCGCGGAGCGTGCCGGCGCGCTGGTCGAGGCGCTCGTCCCAGCGCTCGATCTGGCCGTCGAGGCGGCGGAGCCGCTCGTCGATGGAGTCGGTGCGGGCCTTGAGGATGCCGTCGGTGCCGAGGAACGTGTCGAGCCGGGACTGGAGCCGCGTGCCGAGGCCCTCGTCGCCGGAGAAGAAGCCCTGCACGGCGTCGGGGTTGGCGGCGGCGGCGGCCGTGAGCGCGTCCTGGTCGGCGAGCTTGAGCGTGCCGTCGTTGTTGATCTCGATGCCCAGGTCGGCGAGGGCTTCGGGCGCGCCGATGAGCGCGCTCTCGACGGACTGCGCGGCGTCGTTCCGCATCCCGAACCGGAGGCTGCGGATGGACGAGTCGCCGGCGAAGTCGCCGCGCGTCCCGGCCTCGGCGTCGATCGCGGACTTGCGCTCGATGAAGCCGAGGACCGCGTTGTAGTCCTTGATGAACTTCTTGACCGAGCCAGTGACGGACTCGCCGTCGGAGCCGATGCTGAAGGCCGTCGCCTCGCCGGTGGTGTCGAGCGAGAAGGTCACGCCGTCGAGCGCGTCGTCGACCTCGTTCGTGGGGCGGTAGAGCGTCAGGCCGTCGAGTTGGAAGCGGGCGTTGAGCGCGCTGTCGGTCTCGCTCGTGCCGATGGCGACGACCTGCCCGCCGGTGCCCTCGGTCTGGGTCTCGGTCGTGGCGTCGGTGCCGGTGACGGGCTGGTCCTGGACCTCGAAGCCGAACGCGTCGACGAGGCTGCCGCCGGTCACCTGGAGCGAGGCCGCCTGGCCCGTGGCGGCCGTCGTGATCTGGAGCGCGCCGTCGACGACCTCGACCGTCACGTCGCCGCCGATCTCGTCGCCGAGGGCCGTCGCGAGGTCGTCGGCGGTGTAGCTGCCCTGGCCGAGGTCGAGGGTGTAGGCCGTGCCGTTGACCTCGATGTCGAGGTCGCCGCCGAAGAGGCCAACCGAGACCGGCTCGTCGATCCGGTCGCCGGTGAACGAGGCGGCGGTCGCGGGCGTGGTGGTCGTGACCGGTTCGCCGACCAAGCCGTCGCTGTTGACCTGGAGGAAGCTGAGCAGGCCGCCCTCGGAGTCGGTGAAGTCGAGCCGGTTCTGGAAGCCGGTCGTGCCGCTGCGGAGCGAGAGGCGCGCGGTCTCGGAGGTCTCGTTGACGACCGAGGCGTTGGCGACCTCGCCGCGCTGGATGGTGCCGTCGTCCACGGCCGCGTCCATCGCCTCGTCGATGGCGGTCTCGATCTCGTCGAGGATCTCTTCGTCCGTGCCGTTCGGCGGATCGACGGTGACCTCGATGCCGACGCGGCGCTCGGGCTCGTCCTCGGTCGGGCTGGCGACCTCGATGGTGAAGGTCTGCGCGCCGTTGGCGTCGAAGAAGTCGTCGAGGCTGGTGCCCTCGCGCGTGAACTGCTGCGAGAGGCGGGCGTCGGCCGAGGCGAGGCGCTCGACCTCGAGCGTGTGCGAGCCGGGGGCGGCGAGGTCGGTCACGGCGACGCCAAAGCCCGCGCCCTCGGGGACCGTCGCGGCGCGCGCGGCGAACGGGTTGGCGAAGGCGTCGGTGAGCGCGTCGAGCGAGCTGTTGAGGGCCGAGAGCGCGCTGTCGAAGTCGTTCAGGACGGCCTTGAAGACGGTCTGGTCGCTGCGCCGCTGCCGGAGGGTGTTCTGCGGCTGGCGCTCGATCGAGATGATCTGCGCGATCAGCAGCTCGTAGGGGTCGTTGGCGTTGAAAGCGGCGACGGAGTTCATAGCGGGGCGGGCTAGGGGAGGGTCAGGCGGCGGGGCGGAGGACGCTCTCCTGCCACGCCTCGCGAAGGCCGCCGAGCAGGTCGCTCACCGAGGCGAGGTCGCCGAGGGCGCTCTCGTTGAGGCAGTAGGTGTAGAGGGCCTGGAGGCGGCCGGCGAGGTCGCCGCCCTGCTCATGGTCGAGCGACGCCATCAGCTCGACGAGGACGGCGCGGAGCTTGGCCCGGTCGGCGCGGTGGCAGGCGGCGATGCCGAGGTCGTAGAGCTTGACGACCAGGCGCTCGGGCGACGCCTCGGTGACGGCCTGGCGCTGGTACTGGTGCATTCGCTGGGCGGGGTGCATGGCGCGGGGGCAAGGTGGAGAAGAGGAGCGGTACCTGACTTATCGGCTCGGCGCGCGCCGCGCTAAGGGCCTAGCCGGAAAGTCGGCTTGATCAGCGGCGTCTGGGCGAACGGGTGCTGCGCAAGGCGCACGAGGGACGCGTCCCGTAGGAGGCAAATGCCGCTGCATCGGGCGACGGGGGCAACGCCGCGCCGCGCCCGAGCAGCCCGACGGGGCCGAGAGGGCTTTTCGAATAGATCCTAAGCCGGCCCGCCGGCTTTCTCCCGCGCAGGCGCGGCCGCCCCCCGAGGGAGACGGCCGCGCGGCGTGCTGCCCGGAGAACCGGGTGGGGTGAGGCCTTAGCCGATCAGCGACAGGACCGACTGCGGGGCCGAGTTCGCCTGGGCCAGCGAGGCGATGCCCGTCTGCTGGAGGATCTGGAGCTTGACGATCTCCATCTGCTCCTTGGCGAAGTCCGCATCCTCGATCCGGCTCCGGGCGGCTTCGTTGTTGGTCATCGCCGTCTGGAGGTTGTCGCCCTTGAACGAGAGCCGGCTCTGGCTGTCGCCGATGGAGCCGAGCTCGTCCGAGAGCGACTGGATCGCCGCGTCGATGGTCGCGATGGAGTCGCGCGCCGCGTCGTTCGTGGTGACGTTGATGCCGCCCGTGTCGGCCTCGATGGAGAACGTGTCGCCGGCGAGCGTTCCGTTGAAGTCGGCCTTGAAGCTGAGCGCGGCGTCGTTCGAGGAGTAGGTCTCGCTGGAGGCGTCGTAGGAGACCGCGCCGTCGCCGTCGGTGAGGCCGCCGGCGGTGAGGTCGAACTCGAGGCCGCCGGCCGTGGTCGCGTCGGCCGCGCCGGTGAGGTCGAACTGGAGGCCATCGAGCGAGAAGGTCACGCCGGCGGTGTTGGCCGCCGAGAGGTCGGCGCTCTCGTCGAGCGTCTGCCACTCGCCGTCCGTGTCCTTGTACTCGACGAGCATGTCGGCGGCCTTGTCGGCGTCGCTGGCGCTGCCGGCGGCGTTGGTCGTGGCGCGGAACTCGACGTTCTGGCCGATGGCGAGCGAGTTGGTCCCGGTCGTGAACGTGCTCTCGTCAACGAGAGCGGCGTTGGTACCGGCGGCGTCGACGTCAAGGTCGACCGTCACGTCGTAGTCGGCCGCCGTGGTGCCGCTGTAGGCGGAGACGGTGACGTCGCCGGCAGTGAGGCCCGTCGTGTCGACGGTCGAGCCGTTGCCGATGAGGGCCTCCTTGCTCGTGCGGCCGATGTTGACGTCGAAGCTGTCCGACTTGTCGGCTCCGACGTGGAACGAGAGGTCGGTGCCGTCGGCGTCGTTGGTGAAGAGGTCCTTGCCGTTGAACTCGGCGGTGCCGAGGATGTCGGTGACCTCGGAGGAGAGCGCGTCGATCTGGTTCTGGATGGACTTGCGCTCGTTGTCGCCGAGGCTGTCGTTGGCGGCCTGGACGGACTTCTCCTTCATCGTCTGGAGGATGTCCATCACATTGCCGAGCGCGCCTTCGGCGACGGTCAGCATGCTCTTGGCGTCGCCGACGTTCGACATCGCCTGGGCCTGGCCGCGGACGCGGCTCTCGAGCTTCTTGGCGATCGAGTAGCCGGCCGAGTCGTCCTCGGCGCGGTTGAGGCGGCTGCCCGTGGCGAGGCGCATCTGGCGCATGCCGAGCATGTCGTTGGTCTTGTTGAACGAGCCGAGCGACTTGAGCGCCTGGGTGTTCGAGTTGATGCGACTAAGGTCTCCGATAGCCATGATGAGGTAGGGATAGGTGGAGTGATTGAGGATCGAGGAGGGAGCGTTCCGTCCTGGTCCTGTTATCGAGCACACCCAGCCGGCACTAAGGCTCGCGCCGGAAAAAAGAGGGCGTGGGATGGTGGGAGAGTGATTTCGGTCGCGGGGGGATGGGAAGAGGGGAGGGGACTCGGCCTAGACGGCAAGCGCAAGAGCGAGGGGTGGCTCTCTCTCGTCTCTCCTCTACATAAGAAAAGCGGCACCGCGCACGGTGCCGCCCTGGGAGGCGCAGGCGGAGAGGCTCACCGCGCTGCGTCCGGCGCGCTGCCTTCGGGATCGGAGAACGCGGCGACGTAGCGGTCGAGGTCGGTCTGCCGCTCATGCAGCCGCTCGGCGAGGGTCTCGGGCGTGAAGGCGGGTGCGTGCTCGGCGAAGAGCGCCCAGGCCGGCTCGGCGAGGCAGTCCTCCCAGCTCCGCTGCTGGCTGAAGGCGTAGCCCATCGCCTGCGCCGCGAGGTTCGCCACGGCGACGGTGCGGACGAGCCGCCCGGTCTCGGCGTCGCGCGTGGCGCGGGCCGGGTCGTGGTGGTGGCGGATCACGTCGGCGAGCATGGCCGGGAAGCGGAGCCGGAGCGCGGCGAACTCGCCGGCCTCGGTGTGGTCCGCCCCGAAGAGCAGGCTCTCGGTCTCGCGCTCGGTCTCGGCGCGGGCCGCGAGCGAGCCGTCGTCGTAGAGCGCGACGGCCTCGGCGGGGAAGTTGTAGACCAGGATGATCTTGCCGAAGTCGTGGAGCAGCCCGGCCGTGAAACCGGCGTTGGCGCGCTTCGAGGGCTGCGCCCCGCCCTCCGGCTTGCCGTCGGCCAGCCCCGCCGTGAGAAAGGCCGTCGCCACGCTGTGGCGGATCAGGCGCGAGAAGCAGTCGCCCGCCGGCCCGTCGAGCACCGAGCGCAGCCGGAGCATGCTCATCCCCACGATCACCCCGACGACCGCCACCGGCCCGAGCATCACGACCGCCCGCTCGGGGCTGCTCACCGAGCGCTGCAGCCCGTAGTACGCCGAGTTGACGGTCTGGAGGAGCCGCGCCACCACGAGCGGGTCGCGCTCCAGGACCGCCGTCACCGTCCGGGTGTCGATCCGGTCCGGGTGGTCCATCAGGTCGAGCGCCTCGACGAGCGTGTGGGGCAGCGGCGGGCACCGCAGCTCGAGGCCGCCGAGCGAGCGGGCCGTGGACGAGGCGAGGTTCATAGGGGGGATGTTTAAGGGCGTGGGGGGCGGGGCGGGAAAGGAGAGATTTCAGTCTAAATCGTTGGCGCAAGGATGAAGGCTAGAGCTCCCCCACCCTCCCTGCCCTCCTGTCCCTCCGCGCCTATAAAAAGCTCCTCTCTAGCGGAGGTAGTCGAGCAGCGAGGTTTGGACGACCGAGGCCGTCGTGCGGAGCGCGGCCTCGAGCCTGGTCTGGCCCTGCTGGAAGGCGGTGATCGTGGCGAAGTAGTCGGCGTCCTCCGTCTCGGAGCGGCGGCGCTCGACCTCGACCGAGGCGTCGGCCAAGCGCAGCTCGGCGTGGTCCAGCCGGCGCGACAGCGACCCGCTCTCGGCCCCGAGGTTGATGACGTGGTCGCGCGCCTCCTGGACCTGCCCGACGGCCTCCTGGAGCGAGATCGTGTCGGTGTCGTCAGGGTCGGCGCGGAGGGCGGCGATCATGTTCTGCAGGCTCTCGACGATCGAGTAGCCCTCGCCGGTATCGCTGACGGCCTCGCCCGTGACGTTGATGGCGACGGTCGTGTTCGGCCCGATCTGCCGGAGCCGCTCGCCGCTCAGGTCGCCGGTCGGGAGGCCGTCCGCGCCGAAGGGAGCGGTCTTGGTGCGCGTGCCGCCGAAGAGGTACTCGCCGCCTGCTTGCGCGTTGAGGCTCTCGAGGACCTCACCGAGGAGGCCCTCGACGTGCGCGGCGATGGAGGCGCGGTCGCCGTCGTTGAGCGTCCCGTTGAGCGCCTGGATGCCCTTCTCGTGGGCGTCAGCGAAGCGCTCGGCGAGGGTGTCGAGCTCGTCGGCCGTCCGGTCGGTCCAGAACTGCGACGCGTTGATGGTGCGGGTGTACTCGGCGTAGCGGTCGTTCAGCGCGTCCAGCCGCCGCGCCTGCCCGTAGGCTCCCGGATCGTCGGAGGGCCGGTTGACGCGCAGGCCGGTGGCGAGCTGCTCCTGGAGCGAGGCGAGGTCGCGCCGGATGCCGGGGATGGCCCCGTAGGCGTTGGACGAGTAGAGGCTCTGCTCGCGGGCGATGCGGGTGGAGATCATGGGGAGTGTCAGGGGTGAGTTGTTGGTTGCTCGTGGCGGGGTGTCGGTAGGGGATCGTTGGGCGATGGGGACAAGTCCGCTGTCCACTACCTACCCTCTACTGACCACGAACCTAGAGCGCCAGGATCGTCTGCATCATTTCGTCGGCGGTGTTGAGCACGCGGGCGGCGGCCTCGAAGGCGCGCTGGGCCTCGATGAGGTGGGTCATCTCCTCGTCGATCGAGACGCCGGAGACGCCGCGCGCGAGCGCGTCGAGGTGGTTCGCTACGGCGGCGTGCCCCTTGGCGGCCGTCCGCGCGGCGCTGAGCTTCGAGCCGACGCCGGAGACGATGCCGATCAGCTCGTCGTCGAACCCTTCGCGCAGGCCGCCCATCAGGAGCGCGACCCCGGAGTCGCCCGGTGCCTCGGGGTCGCTCGCGGCGGCGATCGCGGCGGGGTCGCCCATGTCGTCCGAGAGGCGGATCGAGCCGGCGGTGAGGCCGTCGGGGTCGAAGAAGCTCAGCCCGGTGCTGCCGTCGAGGCCGTAGCCGGCGGCGTGGGCCGCGTTGACGTCGGTGACGAGACGGGCGGCGAAGGCGTCGAGCGCGCCGCGTGTCTCGGGGATCGTCTCGTTGAGGGTGCGGAGCTGCGCGCCGATGGCCCCGTCGGGCGAGGTGAAGCCGACCTCGGTCCCCTCGAAGCGGACGGACGGCGGGCCGTCACCGTCGCGGTCGAGTGTCAGGCCCGAGGCCTGGTCGCCCTGGACGGCGGCCATGCCGCTGATGGTGACCGTGTAGCCGTCGTCGCCGGGGGTGACGTCCACCGGGACGAAGGCCGAGAGCTCGGCGACGGCCGCGTCGCGCCGGTCCTCGGCGGCGAGGTCGGGCGAGCCGGCGGCCTGCGCCGTCTGGATCTGGGTGTTGAGCGACGCGATCTCGTCGAGCAGGCCGTTGACCTGGTCGATGCTGTCCGAGAGCCCGGTTTCGGTTTCGGCGGCGAGCCGGGTCAGGTTGTCGTCGAGGTCGTTGAGGGCGGCGGCGGCGGTCTCGGCCTGGCCGAGGAGGGTGCTCCGCACGCCGAGGTCGGTCGGGTTGTTGGCGAGGTCGCCCCACGCGTCCCAGAAGCCGCCCATCGTGTCCTGGAGCGAGCCGCCGCTGCCGACGCCGAACAGGCCCTCCATCGCGCCGAGCAAGCGGGTCTCTTCGGCCGACCCGCCGAGGCCGGTCCGGGCGTCGCTGGCGGCCGAGTCCAAGAGGCCGTCGCGCATCCGGCTGAGGTGCGTCGCCGAGACGCCGCCGCCGATGGACGGCTGCGCCCCGCGCATCTGAATGCCGGAGCGGGGCGGGCCGAGGGGGCTGAGCGCGAGGCGGCGGCGCGAGTAGCCGGGCGTCCCGGCGTTGGCGATGTTCTGACCGGCGACGCTCATCTGCGCGGTGTAGACGCTGAACGAGCGGCGGCTCATCGCGTAGAGGCTGCTGAGACTCATGGGTTAGCCCAGATGGTTGAGAAAAGAGCGCGCGGGCGCGGTGTCGGATCGGGTGCCGCCGGCCGTGTAGGCGGGCAGCGGGAGCGGCGCGTCGAGGTGCTGCCCGGCCTGGAGCAGCTCGCGGCCGATGTGCACGGCGACGTGGAGCGCGAAGGCGACCTCGTCGGAGCGGGTCTGCCCCGCCTCAATCCGGGCTCGAAGCGCGTGGCGGGCGTCCCGGAGCCGGTCGGCGAGCGCGGCGTCGCGGTCGGCGAGGGCCGTCAGGAGCGATTCGGGCTCGGCCTCGTCGGTGCCGAGGACGCGGGCGAGGAGGCGGGTCTGGCGGCGACGGCGCTCGCGCAGGCGGCTGAGGTCGCCGACGATCCGGCTGGCGTCGTCGGTAGCGTCCATGAGCGGCTCGGTGTCGGAGGTCTGGAGGGCACCGAGCTGCCGGTCGAGGGCCTCGGTGAGCTGGTCCACGGCCGCGCACTCGGCGTCGAGCGTCTTGAGCAGCGCCTCGACGGCGGGCGCGGGCGTGCCGGTTGGGGCGCTAGTCATAGGGATGTTTTCGGGAGCGGACATGGAGGTCGAAGGTGCGTGCGTTTAGTCGGCCGCAGCGTCCTGGCCGCGTGACCACTGGCGCAGGAGAAGGTCCGAGAGCGAGAGCGCCCCGCTGTCGACGAGGTGGTCGGTGAGGGCGTCGGTGAGCACGTCGCGCTGCGCGTCGGCGTGCCCGCTCGTGAGGCCGCCCTCGCCGCCGAGCGAGGTCTTGAAGAGGTCCTTCGTCATCGCCTGCACGAACTGCCGGACGAGCACGGCCTCGAACTGCTCGGCGGCCTCGGCCTCGGTGCGAGGTGTGTCGGCGGTGGGCGAGGTCGCGGGAGAGCGGAGCGTGGTAGCAGTGAGGGAAGTCATAAACTCGGGAAAGAGAACGGAAGGCGTGGGGGGCAGGGAGGGCATGGGGGCAGGGAGGGAACAGGGGGTACAGTAGGAATGGCTAGTCATCCATTCTTTGCATGTACGGTTCAGGCTGAAATCCCTTCATGCCCTCCACGCCCAGAAATAACCCCCTTCCTCCCCCCCACGCCATACAAAACAATTACAGAATCACCAGCTCGCCCTGGAGCGCGCCGGCGCGGTCGATGGCCTGGAAAATCGAGATCACGTCGCGCGCGGCCAGGCCGAGGTCGTTGAGCGCGGCGGCGAGCTGGCCGACGTCGGTGTTCGGCTGGAGCACCACGCTCTGGGCGATCTCCTGCTCGATGCCGACGCTGCCGACCTCTCCGGCGACGGTCTGCCCGCCCGAGAGCGGGGCCGGCTGCGAGACCACGGGGTCGGACTGGGTGGCGATCACCAGGCTGCCGTAGGTCACCATGACCTCGCTGATGCGGACGTTGCCGCCGGCCACGATCGTCCCGGTCCGCTCGTTGACCACGACGCGCGCGGGCACGTCGATGGTCACGAACAGGCCTTCGAGCTGGGCCATCGCACCCGCCGCGCCGCCCTGTGCGCCGGCCACGTCCACCTCGATGAACCCGGCGTGGACGACGGTCGCCGCGCCCGGCAGCACCGAGTTGACGGCCTCGGCGATGGCGCGGGCGTTCGTGAAGTCTGGCTGCTTCATCACCAAGCCGAGCGAGGCGGCATCGAAGCCCGTCGGCGCGGCGACGACGACGAGGCCGCCGCCGGGGATGCGGCCGGTATTCGTTGGGCCAGTGCGGGCACCTGCGCCCAAGCTGGAGGCGGAGACGGTGCCGGTCGAGACCGGTCCCTGGGCGGTGACATGGACCTGGCCAGTGACGGGGTTGAGGATCGGCGTCTGGAGCAGGACGCCGCCCGAGAGCGAGCGGGCGTCGCCGAGCGCCGAGACCGTCACGTCGAGCTGGCTGCCGGGCCGGCTGAACGGGTCCATCACGGTGGTCACCATCACGGCGGCGGCGTTGCGCGTCGAGAGGACGGCCGGGTCGACGGTGATGCCGAAGGTGCGGAGCATGTTGGCGACGCTCTGGACGGTGTAGGGCGCGCCGCGCCGCCCGCGCGCCCGGTCGCCGGTGCGGTCGAGGCCGACGACCAGGCCGTAGCCGGTGAGCTGGACCGGGGCCGCGCCCTCGGGCACGACCAAGTCCTTGAGCCGCGCCGTGCCCGTGACCTGAGCGCAGACCTCGCCGCCGAGCAGGAGAACAAGCAGGAGGGCGAAGAGCGAGCGAGGCATCATCGTGGGGTGAGGTCCGAGACGGAAAAGGCGCATCGCGCTACTGACTCCCGAGGAACAGCGCGGCCCCGACGAGCGCGGCGGCTCCGAACTTGAGGAGCGTGCCGGGCTTGAGGAACTTCGGCCGCAGGCCCTTCTGCCGGTACTCGACGTCGGCGTTGGCGATCTGGTAGGAGAGGACCGTGTTGTCGTAGGTCACGTCGAGCGGGCGGACTAGGCCGGAGACCTTCATCAGGTGCGTGACGCCGTTGACGTGGAGCGTCCGCTCGCCGGCGATCTGGAGCGTCCCGGTGCTGTCGATGCCGACGACGAGGGCGGTGATGGTGCCGCTCAGGAGGTCGCTCTGGACGGCCTGGCTCTGGGCGGCGGTGTTCTGCCGCAGGTTGGCGTCGAGGCCGAATTGCCCGCCGAGCTCGCCGGCGTTGACGTTGGCGCTGCCGTTGAGGCTGGACTGCGCCTGGTCCTGGAACTGGCCCTGGCTCGAGGCCGAGGTCCGCTCGGCCAAGACGACGGTGATCGGGTCGCCCACGCGCCCGGCCTTGGGGTCGGCGAACATGGACTGCGCCCCGGCGGCGTGCGGCACGGCGAGGGCGAAGAGGAGCGCGAGCGAGCGGACAGGCGTCAGCGTCAGAGGGGGCATCGGCATCAGAGGGTGGCGATCCACTCGGCGGTGGCCGGCCCGGTGAGCCGGGCGCGGTAGGTCGCCTTCGTGGTCGGGTTGTGGAGGCGGACGGCGTCGCCGATGGCTCCCGGTTCGCGCGCGTGGCAGGGCACGTCGAAGACGAGGGAGCCGCGGCGGTAGCGCATCGTCACGGTGTCGCCGGTCTCGGCGGCGGGCGGCGGGCGGAGGTCGCCCTGGCGGAGCGCCCGGTCGGGGCGCAGCGAGCGGGCGGCGAGCAGGCCGGCGGTCGCGGGGAGGTCGGCCGCGCGGAGAGGCGTGCCGTGAAAGCGCGTCGTCTCGATCCACGCCACGCCGAGGTCGGCCGGGGCGACGGCTTCGCCGCGCCGGACGGCGCGCCGGGCGACGACCACCGAGTCGAAGTGGGCGACGTAGAGCAGCGCCCACCCTGTTTTCTTCCACGCGCCGTCAGCGGAGGCGAGGACGTCGACCTGCGTGTGGCCTCGCGGAGCGGCCTCGCTCTGGGGAAAGACGAGGCGCAGCGGGGCCGTCTCGTTCAGCGCCCCGCCGGTGCGGAGGACGCGGACGGTGAGGTGGTCGGCCGCGCTCGGGAAGCGCTCGGCGAGGGCCGACTCGGCGGCGGCCTGAAGCCCGGTTGCCGCGGTTGGCGTCACCCCAGGTGGGGCGGCGGCCAGCGCAATCAGCAGGAGGAGGAGGGGCAGCACTAGCGTTTGACGTTGTTGGCGATCTGGAGCATCTCCTCGCTGGTGGTGATCATCTTCGAGTTCAGCTCGTAGGCGCGCTGCGCGGTGATGAGGTTGACCATCTCCTGCACCACGTCCACGTTCGCCCCTTCCAGGAAGCCCTGGGTGAGCGTCCCGATGCCGTCGCTGCCGGGGAGGCCGATGGTCGGCTCGCCGCTGGAGGCGGTCTGGGCGTAGAGGTTCGCGCCGAGGCTCTCGAGACCGCCGGCATTCGCGAAGCGGGCCAGCTCGATCTGGCCGAGCTCCACCGGCTCCGGCTCGCCCTGGAGGCGGGCGCTCACGACGCCGTCGGCGCTGACGGTGAGGCCCGTCGCCTCGGGCGGGATCGCCACGCCGGGCTCGACGATCAGGCCGCTCTGGCTCACCAAGTCGCCGTCGGCGCTGAGCGCGAAGGTGCCGTCGCGGGTGTAGGCGATCGTGCCGTCGGCCTGCTGGACCTGGAAGAAGCCGTCGCCGTTGATCGCGATGTCGAGCGAGTTGCCGGTCTCGACCAAGCCGCCCTGCTCGAAGCTGCGGACCGTCGCGATGGCCGAGGCCCCGTGGCCCATCTGCATCGAGGCGGGGGCCGCGCCGCCGCCGGGGCCGCGCGCCTGGACGCTCTGGTAGAGCAGGTCGTGGAAGACGACCGTCGAGCGCTTGTAGCCCGTCGTGTTGGCGTTGGCGAGGTTGTTGGCCGTGTTGTCGACGCCGTTCTGCTGGGCGCTCATCCCGAGGGCGGCCGTGCGGAGTGCTCGAAGCATGGGGGGGCGGGTGGAGTAGGAAGGTCGAGGGTGGAGGTCGCCGCTCGCTAGAACTTGCCGAGGTCGCGGGAGATGGCCCCGAGGGTCTGGTCGGCGGTCTGGAGCATCTTCTGCTGCGACTCGAAGAGCCGGAAGTGGGCGATCATGTCGGTCATCTCCGAGAGGGGGTTGACGTTGCTGCCCTCGGCGAAACCCTGGCGCACGTCGGGGGCCTCCATCGCCTCGGGCTCGGCGTCGGTGCCGAGCATCGAGCCGTCGAGCCGCTCGAACTCCTGCCCCTCGGGGAAGGCCACCACGCGGAGCGTGCCGACCGCCTCGCCGTCGACGCGGATGGCCCCGCCGGTGTCGATCTCGATGGTGGTGCCGCCCGGCGGAATCTGGACCGGGCCGTCCTCGCCCTGCACCTCGGCCCCTTCGGCGGTGATGAGCGTGCCGTCGGGCGTGGTGGTGAACTGGCCGGAGCGGGTGTAGCGCGTTGCGCCGCCGTCGGTGACGACGAAGAAGCCGTCGCCGCCGAGCGCCACGTCGAGCGGGTTGCCGGTGGCCTCGAGCAGGCCGGTCTTCTGGTCGGTCCACTGCGTGGTGGTGCGGACGCTGCTCGGGTTGCCCTCGAGGTCGACGCGGTCGCTGAGGACGTCGGTGAAGGTGCGAACGCGGCGGTAGCCGGCGGTGCTGGCGTTGGCGAGGTTGTTGGCGGTGCGCTCCTGCTGCCGGTTCATCTCGGACATCGAGGCGGCGGCGTTGCGAAGGCGATAGAGCATGGCGCGAGGGCTAGGTTCGCCCTCCCCCTGTCAAAGGCAGGGCCAAGCCCCCGAAACCATGGGAGCCGCCGGTCCGCCCCTCGGCCCGGCATTTTTTTCCGCCCGCGCGCGGTACGATCTGCCCGTCGCCTGCGCTCGCCGAGACGTCAGTCGTAGATATCCTTCCGGTGGCCGTCGTCGAGCACGGTCACGACACGCACAGCCTCCCCGACTTCGTAGATCACGCGGTAGCACCCGACCCGAATGCGCCAGCCACTACGGCCGACGAGCTTTTTGCACCCCGGCGGACGGGGATCAGACCGCAACGCACGGAGGGCATCGCGAACCCGCTCGTGCTCCTGAGGCGGCAGCTTCGAGAGCCTTTTTGCCGCGTCGCGGAGATCTCGACGCGGTAGCTCATCCAGCGGCGCGAGTCCGCTCAATCTCGCGCGTAGCCTCCTCGAAAGGGATCGCCCCGTCGCCACTCGCCGTCGTTTCGTCGTAAGCCCGCACGGCGTCAACTTCTTCGAGGGCGTCCAGGAGTTGGCGGTGGCGGTCGAGTCCAATGAGGACGGCAACGCGGCGGCCGGCGGCGTCGGTTACAAACTGAGTCTCGGTTGTACGCATGGCATGGGCATTTTAGCTTTCCACGTCACCGAGCCGGGGAACATTCCGCTACGTCCTCGCCTGCTGCGCCAGGGCGACCGCTCCGTGGACGGGGCGGCGCGCGGCCCGCACGATGCGCCAGCGCGGGAGATGTCGCAGCAGGGCCTCGGCCAGACATTCGCGGTAATACACCTCTTGCGTCATCCCGCCAAGCAGCACGACGCGGGGCGCGATCGCCCCCTCTGCCTGCGCCGCCAGCCAGCCGGCCTGCTGCGCGAGGGCGTTCGCCTCGGCCTTGAGGATGCGCGTCCCTACCCAGTCGTGGCTCTCGGCCGCCGCGACCGCGAGCGGGGCGAGGCTCTGCACCGCGAGGCCGTCGGCGTAGACCAGCCGGATCAGGTCCTCCGGGGCCTCGGTGCCGGTCTGCTCGGCGAGGAGGTGGCGCAGCGCGGTCGGCTCGCCCCCGTCGAAGTCGGCGGCGACGGCGGCGAGGACGGCCTGCCCGAGGGCCATGCCGCTCCCCTCGTCCCCGATGCGCGGCCCCCAGCCGCCGGCCCGCACCAGGTCGCCTGCCTCGGTCCGCGCCAGCACGACGGAGCCGGTCCCGGCAACGACGACCATCCCGCTCTCACCTTCGAACGCGGCCTCGAGCGCGATGCGCCCGTCGTGCTCGACGGTGAGTGGGGCCTCGCCGATCTCCGGGAGGCGGGCGCGGAGGCGGGCCGCGAGGTCGGCCTGCTCGTCGGCCCGTCCCGCGCCGGCGACGCCCGCGCAGAGGCCGCCGACGCCGTCGTGCTCGAGCCGGCGGAGGGTGCCGGCGATGAGGGCGGCCAGCACCTCGGCGCTGCGCTCGGCTCCGTCGCGCTGCAGGTTGACGCCCGCCCCGCGCCGCCCGGCCGAGGCCCCGCCGGCCACGGCCAGCACCTCGGTCTTGGTCCCGCCCGCGTCGACGCCGATGTAGAGAGGCGGCACGGTCAGTCCTCGGCCGGTAGCAGCCGGAGCGTGTGCTCGGCCGGGGCGTCCCACCGCACGGCGCGCGGCGCGACGGGCCGGGCCACGGCGAGCGCCCGCGCGGTCTCCCCGGCCAGGACGCGGTGCCGGATCAGGAGATCCGCCGCGCCCGGCATCGTGGCCTGAGCCGACCACGCGGCGGCCGACGCGGCGGCGGGGAAGACGGCCGACGGCCCCCAGGCAATCGCCGTCGGGTGCCCCCCTTCAGGGACGAGCACCGGGGCGAAGCGGCCGGCCTCGGTCGTGTCGGTTCCGAAGAGCGGGTACGAGCGGACGGCGCGCTGCGCGGTCTGCCAGCGCCACCCCGCGCCCTCGCGGCCTTGGGTAGAATTCAGGTCGGATACGGCGCGGCGGAGCGACCGCTTGAGCGACGCCACGGCCGGGCGCTCGGCGACGTTCCCGAGCGAGTCCGGCGGCAGCGGCGGCAGCGCCACCGAGTCGGGGTCGGGGAGGGCCCCGGTGCGGTCACGGTGCGCGGTCAGCCACGCCTCGAAGATCGTCGCGCCGATGGAGGCGGGGTCGTAGCGGAAGTCCCAGCCGCGGAGGTAGGCCGCCGCGTCCCGGAGGCCGGCCGGGACCTCGTCGGGACCCCCGAGCGCGCCGATGAGCGGCGGGGCAAGCGCCGCAGCCCACGCGCTGTAGGCGTCGGCGAGGAGCCCGTCGTCCCCGGCCCCCGCGCTGTCCACCGCCAGCAGCGCCACCCGGTCGGCGACCGCCTCGGTACTCGCGTCCGCTCCGGCGAAGACGCCGCCCGGCAGCGCGCGCACGACGGCCGGCGAGCCGAGCACGCGGACCTGCCCGCCTTCGAGCAGCACGCCCGCGCCCGGAACGAGCGAGAACGTGGCGGCCCCGCCCCGGAGCAGCGCCCGCCACGCGCCGAGGTCGGTCCCCGCCCCAAAGCCCCGCCACCGGACCTGCCACGTGGCGTCGGCAGCGAGAGAATCGACACCGAGAGAATCGACACTGAGCAAGTCGGCAGCGACGGAGTCGGCGCGCGTGGAGTCCCGCCTGCCAGGCCGTCGGGGTGCGGCGGGATCGTAGAGATAGAGGGCACCCGGCGCGCGGTAGGTCGTCACCAGGGTCTCGCCGCCGTTCTGCGCGACGATCCGGTCGAAGCTCGGCGTGAGGGCTGCCGAGTCCACGGGCGCGGAGACGAAGGCGGCCTCGCCGTTCAGAAAGAGGCTCCACGCGCGGTCGGCGGCGTAGCCCGAGGGCAGCATGAGCGTGCCCGGCACCGAGGCCACGAGCGTCTGCCGGCCGCCCTGCCGGAGCACGACCTCCTGCACGAGCGGCAGCGCCGAGGAGCCGTAGACGAGGCGCTGCACGAGGGTCGTCCCCCCCGCGCCCGGCACCGCGAAGGCGAGGCTGTGCTCGAGCCCGCCCACGCCGAGCATGCTCCGAAACGCCGAGTCTGCCGCCACGAACCGCCCCAGCCGCGGATTCGCCCGGTAGGTCCGCCGCGCCGTCGAGTCGGGCAGCGCCGGGGCGGGCGTGGCGAGGTAGGCGACGAGCCGCTCGACGGCGAGGGCGTCCCACGGCCGCCACGGCCCGGCGTCGACGCCGAGCAGGACGAAGGCGTCGCCCTCGCCGAGCCGGTCCCGCTCGAAGGCGGCGTTGACCCCGCGCGCGTAGGCGTCGAGCACGGCGCGGTCGGCCTCGGGGAGCGCCGCGTAGCTCGCCCGCGCCTCGGCCCCGAAGCCGAGCGCGGTGGCGTGCCGGTCCAGGCCGAGCGCCGACTCGTCGTCGAACCACTGCGAGAGCGCGCCGGTGGCGGTCTGCCGCCAGAGCGCCATCGGCCACGCGCTGTGGAGGGCGTGCGCGTAGCCGAGCCCCGCCATCAGGTCCTCCTCGCTCCGGGCCTCGACCGTCGCCGTCCCGCTCTCGTCGTGCGTGACGGTGACCGCCGCGCCGAGGCCGGGCACGCGCGCCTCGCCCTCGAAGCTCGGCCCGACCCCGTAGGCGAGGACCCACGCCGCCATCGACAGCCCGACGGCCAGCAGCAGCACGGCGGCGAGAGCGGTGAGAGTCCGGGCGAGCAGGGACACGGGAGTGGAGGGAATGGAGAAAGTAAGACGGGAAAGATACCCATGCCCGTCGCGCCCCGTGCCCGTAGGGGCGACCCTATGTGGTCGCCCTCATGGGGGTGCCGCCGACACCCGGACACGGCACGCCGTGTGCCTACGGCATCGCGCCGCTGCCGTGGTTAGCGGCACGATCACCCCCGCGCGGCGAGCCAGGCCGCGAAGGCATCCGCCGACTTGGCGTTGAGGCACTGCGCGGCCGTCAGCCAGCCCTTGCGCGCCGCCGCCACGCCCCACTGCACGTCGTCGAGGCCGCCGGTCGCGTGCGCGTCGGGGTTGATCGAGATCAGCACGCCCTGCGCCGTCGCCTCGCGGATGTACCGCCAGTCCAGGTCCAGCCGGTACGGGTTCGCGTTGAGCTCGACCGAGACGCCGTGCGCGGCGCAGGCGGCGAGCACGGCGGCGTGGTCCACCGGATAGCCCTCGCGCGCCAGCAGCAGGCGGCCCGTCAGGTGGCCCAGGATGTCGACGTGCGGGTTCGAGACGGCGGTGACGAGGCGCTCGGTTGCCTCGGCCTCGGTCATGCCGAAGTGGGAGTGGACGCTCGCCACCACGAAGTCGAGCTCGTCCAGGACCTCGTCGGGGTAGTCGAGCGCGCCGTCGCGCAGGATGTCGCACTCGGTGCCGTGGAAGATGCGGAAGGCGGAGCCGTCGCCGGCGAACTCGGCGTTGAGGGTGCGGACCTCGTCGCCCTGCTCGCGCAGCCGCTCCACCGAGAGGCCGTTAGCGATCGTGAGCGAGCGGCTGTGGTCGCAGATGCCGAAGTAGGCCAGCCCGCGCGCCCGCGCGGCCTCGGCCATCTGCCGGAGCGTGTGCGCGCCGTCGCTGTAGGTGGAGTGGTTGTGGAGCGCCCCGCGCAGGTCGGCGACGGTGACGAGGTCGGGGAGCGCGCCGTCTGCGGCGGCCTCGATCTCGCCGTCGCCTTCGCGCAGCTCCGGCGGGATCCAGGCGAGCCTCGCGTTTTGGTAGATCGCCTGCTCGGTCGCGCCGCTCGGCTCGCTGAAGACCTCGGTGTGCGCGGCCGACCCGGTCTCGCGCCACCATGCCAGGGCGAAGCCGGGGGCGTCGGCCCGGACGACGCGCAGCCGCAGGCCGTCGCCCACCGTCCCGGCGAAAAAGGCGCTGCTTGCTTCGCCCGGCGTCGCGTGCTCGGCGAGGACAGCCCGGATCGCCGCGTCCTCGCCCGCCACCACGAGCACGGCCTCGCCGACGGTCTCGAGCTTCCGCCGCACCTCGCCCGCCACCTCGGCCCGCTCGACTCCCTCGCTTTCGCGGAGCGCCTGGAGCAGCGGGGCGAGGGTCTCGGTCGCGTCGCGGTAGCGCCGCCGGGCGCGGTACTGCTTGAGCTGATCGACGTTTTTCAGGATCGTCTGCTCCGTCTTCTTCCCGAACCCGTCGAGCGCGGCGATGCGCCCCGCTGCAGCGGCGGCCTCGAGGGCCTCGAGCGAGGTGATGCCCAGCTCGGTCCAGAGCGCGCGGACCTTCTTCGTGCCCAGGCCCTTGACCCGGAGCACGTCCAGCAGGCCGGGCGGCAAGCTCTCCACGAGCCGGTCGAGCGCCTCGAACGAGCCGGCGCGGACGAGCGCCTCGATGTCGGCGGCGAGGGCCTTACCGATGCCCGGCACCTCGGTCAGCTCACCGCGCTCGACGAGCTGGAGCGCGGCCTCGTCCAGCCGGTCGACGGTGCGCGCGGCGCTCGCGTAGGCGCGGGCGCGGAACGCGTTGCCGCCGGTCAGCTCGATCAGGTCTGCGGCCTGCTTGAGGCGGCGGGCGATGTGCTTGTTGGTCATCCAGGGCGAGGAGCGGGAGAAAGAAGGGCGAGAGGGGAGGGCGGGTGTAGCTTTGCGCGATGCCGCACGGAGAAACCTACCTACGCGCCGAGGTTCCGCCCGTCGGCGATTCCGCCTCACCGCGCGTCAGCGTCGTCATCCCGACGCTCGACGAGATCAGCTTGATCGGCCCGCTCCTGGAGAGCTTCACGCCCGAGCGCCGCGCCCGCTTCGGGCTCGAGGTCGTCGTCACCGACGGCGGCTCGACCGACGGCACGGTGGCGGTCGCCGAACGCTTGGCCGACCGCGTGGTGGTCCACTCTGGTCCGGGCCGGCAAACGATTGCGGCCGGCCGCAACGCCGGGGCCGCCGCCGCCCAGGGCCGCCTGCTGCTCTTCTTCAACGCCGACGTCCGCTTCCCCGACGCCACCGACGCCTTCCTCGCCGACCTCATTGGGGCTGCTGAGGGCGGGGCTGCGACGTGCCGCGTCGGCGTCCACCCCGACGAGGCTACGCTGCCGGACCGGCTGGTGCTCGGGACCTGCAACGTGCTCTTCTGCGGGCTGAACCTGGCCGGCGGCGGGATGGGGCGGGGCGAGTGCCACGCCGTCCGCCGCGACGTGTTCGAGGCCCTCGGCGGCTACAACGAGGCGCTCGCGGCGGGGGAGGACTTCGACCTGTTCCGCCGCATCGCGCAGCACCGGCGGCGCGGCGGCGCGGCGCGCATCCGCTTCCTGTGGCGGTGGACGCTCTACGAGGACCCCCGCCGCTACCGGCAGGCGGGCTACCTCCGCACGATGTGGACGTGGCTCTGCAACTCGGCCGCCGTGACCTTCCTCGGCCGCTCGCACTCGGCGACGTGGGAGCGCGTGCGCTGAGGCCCCGTACCGAGACGCGGCACCCAGGCAATCTGCCGGCTCCCGGCGCGTTGTGGCCGGGCGGTTCGGCGTCGTATTTGCAGCGAGCCCGCCCGCCCCGACCGGGCGGAGAACCCGCGCGCCGCCCGCGCCTTAAACGCTACCGCCCGCTCCTCACCCCAACCGCTCCTGCCTCGATGAAGCTCCGCAAACCCCTGCTCGCCCTCACCGTCGCCGCCGCGCTCGTCGTCGTCGTCGGGATGCAAACGAAGGACGCCGCCTCCGGCGCGGCCAGCACCGACGACGCCCGCAAAGTCGAGGAGGCGTTCAACATCATCGCCCGCAACTACGTCGAGGGCGTCGACTCGGCGCGGCTCTCGGAGGACGCCATCGAGGGGATGCTCGAGGGCCTCGACCCGCACTCGGTCTACATCGACGCCTCCGAGATGCGCGCGGTGCGCGAGAACTTCAACGCCTCCTTCGAGGGCATCGGCATCTACTACGAGTTCCTCGAAGGCGGCGACGACCGCGACACGCTCGCCGTCCTGATGCCGATCGCCGGGGGGCCGAGCGAGGAGGCCGGCCTGCTCGCCGGCGACCGCATCCTCACCGTCGGCGACACGACGGCGCTCGGGTGGGAGCGCGCCGAGGTCGAGAAGTACCTCAAGGGGCCGAAGGGCACCGAGGTCGAGGTGAAGGTCCGCCGCCAGGGCTACCCGAGCCCGCTGACGTTCACCATCACGCGCGACAAGATCCCGCTCAACACCGTCATCGCCAGCCACATGATCGACGAGACGACGGGCTACATCAAGCTCCAGCGCTTCGCCCGCACGTCCTACGACGAGTTCATGACGGCGCTGCGCGGCCTCGAGGCCCAGGGCATGGAGCGCCTCGTCTTCGACCTCCGCGACAACGCCGGCGGCCTGATGGAGATGGCGATCCGCATCTCGGACGAGTTCCTCCCGGCC
Organism: Rhodothermales bacterium; assembly: GCA_965215165.1. Classification (GTDB taxonomy): domain Bacteria; phylum Bacteroidota; class Rhodothermia; order Rhodothermales; family JANQRZ01; genus JANQRZ01. Next base: position 3,484,650 of record CBDCCX010000006.1, read on the forward strand.
GGCGACATGGTGGTCTACACCCAGAGCCGGCGGGGCGACTTCAACCGCGAGTACCACGCCCGGCCGGGCGGCGCGTTCGAGACCGAGCCGGTGATCGTGCTGGTCAACGAGAACTCGGCGAGCGCGAGCGAGATCGTCGCCGGCGCGCTCCAGGACCATGACCGCGCGCTCGTGGTCGGCCGCCGGACCTTCGGCAAGGGCCTCGTGCAGCAGCAGTTCCAGCTCACCGACGGCAGCGTGCTCCAGATGACCATCTCCCGCTACTACACGCCCGCCGGCCGCCTCATCCAGACGCCCTACGAGCGCGGCGAGGCCGACGAGGACTACTACGCCTCGAAGGTCGACCTCGTCGAGGCCGACCGCGAGCAGCTCACCGGGGCCCACGGGGCGGTCCTCGCCTCGGCGCTCGTCGGCGAGGTGCCGGACTCGCTCCGCTTCCAGACCGACGGCGGGCGGACGGTCTACGGCGGCGGCGGCATCCTGCCGGACTACCTCGTCCCGCTCGACTCGGTCTCGGCCGCGCTCCGTACGGTCATCGCCCGCAGCCTCGACAGCGAGTTCGCCCGGACCTACCTCGACGCCCACCCCGACCTCCGCGCGCAGTGGGACGGCCGCGAGCGCGACTTCGTTCGCAGCTACACCGTCGGCGACGACGTCTTCGCCGCCTTCGAGGACTACGCCCGCAGCCGGGATGTGGAAATCGTCGACCGTCCCGTCGCCGAGGACGAGCGCGAGGAGGCCATCTCACGGGCCGACCTCGCCACGGCGCGCGGCGACGTCGAGGCCCGGATTAAGGCGTACCTCGCGCGCCGGCTCTTCGGCATCGAGGCCTTCTACCCCGTCATCCAGAGCATCGACCCGATCATCACCGAAGGGATGACGCTCTGGCCGCAGGCGTCGGACCTGGCGATGGCGGAGCGGTAGGAGCAGCGTAGAGCATAGAAACGTAGGGCGCACGGGTGCCCGCAGCAAAATGTTTGCTGTGGGCACCCGTGCGTTTTTACGCATCCCGCCGCACCGGGCGACGAGTGCAACGCCGCGCCGCGCCCGTGCAGCCCAACGGAGTCGAGAGGGCTTTTCGGGCAGGCCCTTAATCAGCAACTCTGCCGCGCGTAGCTTGTCTCGGTGGAGGCTGCGCCGGCCGGAGGGCAAAACGACGTTCAGTTCGGATAGTCGTTCACCGCGCGTTGACAATATCACCTAGTTTCGGGATATTGGGAGTCGGCGCGCGCCTCTGTCCCACGCCCGTCTAGCCGGCGCGGCCGACCTCAGCGTCTCGCCCGGCTCCCCCCTTTCCTCGTTCTCACCCGTACTTCTCCTCTGGAGGCTGACCCTATGAAGCTCTACTCCCTTGTCCTGCTGCTCCAAGAAACGGCCACGGAGACCTCGTTCACGAACGAACTGGTCCAACGCTTCAACGAGGGCGGCGGCTTCATGTGGCCCGTCCTGATCTGCCTCGTGATCGGCCTCGCCATCGGCATCGAGCGTATCATCACGCTCAACCTGGCCGACACCAACACCCGGAAGTTCCTCGCCAACGTCAAGGGCGCGCTCGACGAGGGCGGCGTCAGCCGCGCGCTCGAGGTCTGCGAGAACACCCGCGGGCCGGTGGCGAGCGTCTTCCACGCCGGCCTGCTGCGCGCCGACGAAGGCATCACCGCCGTCGAGAAGGCCGTCGTGAGCTATGGCTCGATCGAGATGAGCTTCCTCGAGCGCGGGCTGGTCTGGCTGAGCCTCTTCATCTCGGTGGCCCCGATGCTCGGGTTCCTCGGGACGGTGTGGGGCATGGTCGAGGCGTTCGACGCCATCGAGCAGGCGGGCGACATCTCGCCGAGCCTGGTCGCCGGCGGCATCAAGGTGGCGCTGCTGACGACGGTCGGCGGGCTCGTGGTCGCCATCATCTTGCAGTTCTTCTACAACTACGCCGTGTCCAAGATCGACCGGATCGTGGTCGAGATGGAGGAGGCCTCGGTGGAGCTGATCGACTCGCTGGTCCTGATGCAGGGGAGCCGCCCGCTGGCCGAGCCCGTCGCGGCGAAGGCCATCCCGCGCCCCCGCCCCGACGCCGGCGACGACCTCACGCGCACCGACGTCTAGGGACGCTCCCTGTTGATTTCCGTGGGGGCGTACCGTCGGTGCGCCCCCTACCGCCACCCAACTCTCCGATCTCATGGAAGGTCTTGTCCCTCTCGCGATCTGGCTGTCGCTGGCGCTCGTCGCGCTCGGCCTGCTGGTCATCGTCGTCTTCGGCATCAAGAGCCTGGCCGCCGGCAAGCACCGCGTCTGGTCCATCGCCGCGATGCTGCTGCCGCTCGCCATCTTCGCCGTCTGCTACGCGCTCAGCCTCGGCGCGGCCGAGCCGGCCACGACGGCGATGATCCTGACCGCCCTCGTGCTGCTCGGCGCGGGCATCGTCGCCATCGTCGTCACCGGCATCAAGGGCGTCTTCGGCTGAGCGCCGCCGACCGCCCCCCTCCACTCAACCGCTCTGTGCCATGGGTATGCTCAAGCGCCGCACCAGCCGGGAGGCCGAAATCCCGACCTCGTCGCTGGCCGACATCGCGTTCCTGCTGCTGATCTTCTTCCTCGTCACGACCACCATCGACGTCGACACGGGGATCTACATGGAGCTGCCGCCGCCGCTCGAGGAGGACACCCCGCCGCCGGAGATCCCGGACCGCAACATCCTGACGGTCTTGGTGAACTCGCAGGGGAATGTACTGCTCGAGAAGGAGTTCGTCCAGATCGGCGACATCCGCCCCTACGTCAAGCGCTTCGTCAACAACCGGGGCGCGGACCCGACGCTCGCCGACAGCCCGGACAAGGCCATCGTCTCGTTCAAGACCGAGCGGCAGTCGAAGTACGAGCAGTACATCACGGTCCTCGACGAGATCAAGATGGGCTTCAACGAGCTGCGCGACGACGAGGCCCGCGGCCGCGGCTTCCGCGACTACGCCGACTACCGGACGCGCCTCGCCGAGGGCAGCGAAGACGAGATCGCCCAGGTCTTCCCGTACCGCATCTCCATCGCCGAGCCGGACGCCACGAACCCGTCGGCCACCGGGTCGGGTAGCTGAACCGGTCCGCTGAACCCAACCCTCTATCCACCTACGACAGACAATGGAGGATGGACGATAGCTTCTCAGGCTGAGAGCCCTCTCCGATCCTCTATCGTCTATCCTCTGCTCACCGAACGGCAGACCGGTCGAACCATCGTAGCGCCCCGCGCTCACCGTCCGCCTTCCCGACTCCGCAGCCATGTCCGTTCACTTCCAGAAGAAGTCCGCCCGCACCAAGCAGGACATCCCCACGGCGTCGCTCCCGGACATCGTGTTCATGCTGCTGATCTTCTTCATGGTCTCGACGGTGCTCCGCGAGGTCGACCTCCAGGTCCGGGTCATCCTGCCGGACGCCGAGGCCATCCAGAAGATCGAGCAGAAGCGATTGGTCTCCTACGTCTACATCGGCCCCGAGAAGCTCGACGGCAACCGCTTCGGGGACAGCCGCGTGCAGGTCGACGACGCGCTCGTGCCGGAGCTCACCGAGATCCGGCAGCTCATGTTCAGGCGCTTGCAGGACGAGCCGCGCACCATCATCTCGCTGCGCGTGGACGAGGAGTCGGAGACGGGCATTCTCTACGACGTGCAGCAGGAGCTGCGCGAGGCCGGCACGCTGCGTATCAATTATTCGACAAAGCGCCTGACCCCGTCCTGACGGGCGCGGCCGCCCGTCTATCTTGAGCGAAACGGCCCTGCCCAGCGCAGGGCTTTTTCGTTTGCCCCGGCTCGCCGCCCCGCCCACCGCTGAGACTCCCGCCATGTCGTACCCCATTACCCTCCTGCCCGGCGACGGAATCGGCCCGGAGGTCACCGACGCCACGCTCCAGGTCCTCGACGCCACCGGCATCGACTTCGACTGGGACGAGCAGACGGCCGGCATGGCGGCCTACGAGACCGGCGGCGACCCGCTCCCCGAGGCCGTCGTGGACTCGATCCGGCGCAACAAGGTCGCGCTCAAGGGGCCGCTCACGACGCCCGTCGGGACGGGCTTCCGCAGCGCGAACGTCCAGCTCCGGCAGACGCTCGACCTCTACGCGAACGTCCGCCCGTGCGTGTCGCTGCCGAACACGAGGGCGCGCTACGAGAACATCGACCTCCTCATCTTCCGGGAGAACACCGAGGGGCTCTACGCCGGGATCGAGTACTTCGACGCCCGCAACCAGATCGCCGACTCGATCGCGCGCGTGACGCGGACCGGCTCGGAGAAGATCATCAAGTTCGCCTTCGAGCAGGCGTCGAAGATGGACCGCGAGCGGATCACGCTCGTCCACAAGGCCAACATCCTCAAGAAGACCGGCGGCATGTTCCTCGAGATCGGCCGCGAGATCGCGCAGAAGTACCCGGCCATGACCTTCGACGACCGGATCGTGGACAACATGGCGATGCAACTGGTGGTCTACCCCGAGCGCTACGACTGCATCGTGACGACCAACCTCTTCGGCGACATCCTCTCGGACCTCGCCGCCGGCCTCGTCGGCGGGCTTGGCGTGACGGGCGGGGCCAACATCGGCGACGACGAGGCCGTCTTCGAGGCGGTCCACGGTTCGGCCCCGGACATCGCGGGCCAGGGCAAGGCCAACCCGACGGCGATGATCCGCTCGGCCGAGATGATGCTCCGCTACCTCGGCGAGAAGGACGCGGCGAACGCCATCCGCACCGCCATCTTCGACGTGTACACGGAAGGCACCCACCTCACCTCCGACCTCGGCGGCTCGGCCTCGACCTCCGAGTTCGCCGCCCACCTCGCCGACCGGGTTGCCGCGAACGTGGCGGCTTGACGGAGCCAGGCGAGGCGTGCCTCGCCCCTAGAGGGACCTCGCAAATCCAAAATCGCATTCTGAAATCGGATGATTCAGCGCCTCCAATCGCTCTACCTCCTGTTCGCCGCGGTCTTCGTCGCGCTCTTCTTCGTAGTCGGGCAGGCATGGCAGACCGTCGTGGCGGCCGTCTATCCGTGGCTGACGGCGGCGTCGATTGCCCTCGGTGGGCTGGTGGTGCTCTTCTCGCTCGTGAGCATCTTCTTCTACAAGGACCGGGCGAACCAGCGGAAGCTCATCCTGGCCGCGCAGTGGCTTGACCTCGGCCTGGTGGTGGCGCTCGTGGGCAGCCTCGCGGCGTTCATCTCGGCCAACGACACGGGCGTCCCGGTGCCGGTGGTGCTCTACGTCACGCTCCTCTTCCCCGTGGCGGCCTACGTGTTCCTGCGCCTGGCGCGGCGCGGGGTCGAGAAAGACATCGCCCTGGTCCGCTCGATGGACCGGCTGCGCTAGGGCGCTCCGCGCCTGTTTCTCGTCTCTGATTTTTCACTTCTGGTTGATGAAGACGACCGGGCGTGCTCAACCAGAAACGAGAGACGGGAAACCAGAAACCCCACGTCGGGTGTGGGTGCTGCTCGCGCTCGGGCTAGCCTCCTTCGGGGTGAGCGCGATCCTGATTCGGCTCGGCACGTCGGCCCCCGGCCTCGCGCTGGCGGCGTGGCGGACGACGTTTGCGGCCGTCCTGCTCGCGCCCATCGCACTCCCGCGCATCGGGCCGGAGGTGCGGCGCTTCTCGCGGCGCGACTGGGGGCTGATCCTCCTGGGCGGCGTCTTCCTCGGGGTGCATTTCATCGTCTGGATCGAGTCGCTCTACTGGACGAGCGTGGCGAGCGCGTCGGTGCTGGTGACGACGAGTCCGCTATTCATCGCGGTCCTGGGCTACGTTTTCCTGCGCGAGCGGCTGGCGCGGCGGACGGTCGTGGCGATTGGCGTGGCGGTGGCGGGGGCCGTCCTGATCGGGGTGGGCGACGCGGGGGACGGCGCGTTTCCCGATGCCGCGTGGGGCAACGGCCTCGCGCTGACGGCCTCGCTCCTCGTGTCGGTGTACCTGCTGATCGGGCGGGCGGTGCGGCAGCGGGTGTCGTTTCTGGCCTACCTCTTTCCGCTCTACACGACGGCGGCGGTGACCATCCTCGCGGTGGCACTCGTGAGCGGGACGCCGCTCGTGCAGCCCTGGCCGATCCTCGGGCTGTGCCTGGCGATGGCGGTCTTCCCCCAGCTCATCGGGCACGGGTCGTTCAACTACGCGGTGAAGTTCCTCCCGGCGGCGCTCCTCGGGCTGCTCTCGCTCTCGGAGCCGATCGTCGGTGCGGGGCTGGCGTATGTGCTCTTCGGCGAAGCACCGGGTCCGCTGGCGCTCGTCGGGATGGCCGTCGTTCTCGCCTCGATCGCCGTCGTCTTCGCGCCGCGCCTGCGGCGGTGAGCTAGGGAAGGCTGGGGAAAGGGTATTCCGCCGTCGCGAATCGTAGGGGCGAGGCATGCCTCGCCCCTACACCTGTCTACCGACGCACCGTCCACGGTTCTTGGAAGCGCTCGGCCGGGAGGTCGGCGAAGGTTTTGTGGCCGCCGACGTGGTAGTCACGCACGAGGCTGCCGGCGTAGGGGAGAGGGACAAACGGGGCGTCGTTGGGGGGCGGGGTATAGTGGCGGCGGAGCTTTCGGAAGTCGAAGTGGGCGCGGCGGATGGCGTCAGCCTCGGCGAAGCGGCCGGCGGCGACGAACCGGGCGGCGGCGGCGGTGTCGAGCGCGTAGCGGCCGGCGGCGATGCGGCGGAAGTGGCGCGGTGGGAGGTGCTTCCAGAGCAGCAGGAAGCTGTTGCGGAAGTTGTAATATGCCTTGCGCGCGCTCCCCTGCGGCAGCGACCCGCCGCCGACGTGGTAGACCTCGCTGGCCGGCTCGACGCGGACCCGCCACCCGGTCCGCCACAGCCGCCAGCACAAGTCCACCTCTTCCTGGTGCATCACGAAGCGCTCGTCGAGCAGCCCGACCTCGTCGAGCGCGGCGCGGCGGAGGAGGAGGGCCGCGCCGGTCGCCCAGAAGACGTCGCGGGCGTCGTCATACTGGCCCCGGTCTGTCTCCAGCGTCTGGAAGAGTCGGCCCCGGGCGAACGGGTAGGCGTAGCGGTCGAGGAAGCCGCCGCTGCCGCCGGCGTACTCGAACCGGGTGCGGTCGGCGTGTTGCAGCAGCTTGGGCTGGACGGCGGCCACGTCGGGCATCGCCTCCATCGCCTCCACGAGCGGGGTCAGCCAGCCCGGCGGGACCTCGACGTCGTTGTTGAGCAGGCAGACGTACTCGCCTGTCGTGTGCGGGATGGCCTCGTTGTTGCCCCGGCAGAAGAACCAGTTCTCGGGGTGCCGGACCACCTGGACCGACGGGAACGTCTGGGCCACCCACTCGGCCGAGCCGTCGGCGGAGGCGTTGTCGGCCAGGACGATTTCGAGGTCGGGGTAGTCGGTGGCGAGGACGGAGGGGAGAAACCGCTGGAGGAGGGCGAGGCCGTTCCAGCTTACGATGACGACGGAGACGCGGGGGCGGGGCATGGGCGCGGAGGCTGGGGTGAGAAGCTACGCGCGCCTGCTGCCGGGACCGGGTGAAGAGGCTGGACATAAGAATGCCGGCGCGGTTGGAGGCCCCCCACCAAGGATTCCTCGCCGCGCCGGCGCGTCCCCAGGATTATTTGGGGACGATAGCTGGCTGCTCTCGCTACCTTAGACGCCCTCGCCGATCCGGCATAACCTCGGCCCGCTCGTTTCCCTATGTCCTTTGCTGCCTCTTCACCCGGAGCCGCCGCGACATCGCTCCAGGCAGCCGAGGCGGCGCTGAACCAGCACTGGGGGCACGGCCGCTTCCGGGCTGGACAGAGAGAGACGGTGGAGGCCGTGCTCGCGGGCCACGACGTGCTCGCGGTGCTGCCGACGGGCGGCGGGAAGTCGGTCTGCTACCAGGTGCCGGCCGTCCTGCGCGGCGGCCTCGCGCTCGTCGTCTCGCCGCTCGTGGCCCTGATGCACGACCAGGTGGCGGGGCTGCGCGCGCGCGGTGTCCAGGCCACCTTCATCGACGGCTCGGTGCCGTACCACGAGGCCGAGCAGCGCTGGACCGACGCCGAGTTCGGCCGCTACCGACTGCTCTACCTCGCCCCGGAGCGGCTCGCCTCAGAGACCTTCCAGGCTCGGGCCGAGCGCCTGCCGGTCACGCTCCTGGCCGTCGACGAGGCGCACTGCATCTCCGAGTGGGGACACGACTTCCGCCCGGCTTACCGGGACATCGCCGCCGCTGCCGAACGGCTGGGCCGCCCACCGATCATCGCCGTCACCGCGACCGCCACGCCCGAGGTCCGCCGCGACATCGTCGAGAACCTCGGCCTCGCCGAGCCGGCCGTCGTGGTCCACGGGTTCGACCGGCCGAACGTGGTGCCGAGCGTCTTCCGCACCGAGAGCAAGCGCGCTCGGGCGCTCGAGATCATCGAGGGCGTCGGCGGCAGCGGGATCGTCTACGCCGGGACCCGGCACGGGACCGAGCGCTGGGCCGAGGCGCTAGAGCGTGCCGGCATCTCGGCCGAGGCGTACCACGCCGGCCTCGGCCACGCCGAGCGCACCGCCGTGCAGACGCGCTGGCAGGAGGGCACGACGCGCGTCATCGCGGCCACGAGCGCCTTCGGGATGGGCATCGACAAGCCGGACGTGCGCTTCGTGCTCCACGTTGAGCCGCCGCCGACGCTCGAGGCCTACTACCAGGAGGCGGGCCGCGCCGGGCGCGACGGCGAGCGGTCCTACGCCGTGCTGCTCTTCGCCGAGCGCGACGCCTCGGCCGCCCGCTCGTTCGCCGACGAGGGCCACCCGGAGGCGTCGGCGGTGCGGGCCGTGTACGACGCCGCGTGCAGCCTCGCCCAGCTCGCCATCGGGTCCGAGCCGGACGGGCCGGTGGGGATCGAGGTGGAGGCCGTCGCCGCGACGACCGGGCAGTCGGGACTGAGCGTGCGCTCGGCGGTGGCGGCCCTCGCGCGGGCGGGCGTGTGGGAGGCGCTGTCGCCGCACGGGCACCGGGGGCTCGTGCGCTTCCTCCAACCCGCCGAGGTGGTCCGCGACTGGGCCGACGCGCGGAGCAACCAAGCCCTCGCCGACTTCGTCCGCACCCTCCTGCGGAGCGTCCACGCCGAGGCCTTCTCTGGGTGGTCCGACCTCGACCTGCGTGCCCTCGAACGTCGGACCGACCTGGACCGCACCCGGCTGCTGCGCGGTCTCGACTTTCTCGGGCAGCACAAGTTGGTGGCCTACCACGCGCCAGGCGAGGGCTTGCAGGTCGTCTTCTCCGGACCGCGCCAGGAGAAGGTGCTCCTAGACGACGGCGCGCTCAAGGCGTCGCGGCGGCGGGCGGCGTCGCGGCTCGGCGACGTGCTGCGCTACGCCCGGTCCATCACCTGCCGCCGCCACTTTCTGCTGGGCTATTTCGGCGAGCGCAGCCCGGAGCGCTGCGGGGCGTGCGACGTGTGCCTCGGCCGCCACCGCCCGACCGTCGTCACGCCCGAGGACGAGCCAGCGCTCCGGCAGATCTTGGCCCACGCCGCGCGCGGCGACGACCGCGAGGCATGGCTGGCCGGCGAAGCGCTCCCGCCGCACCGCGTCGACGGCCTGGCCGACTGGCTCGCCCACGAAGGCTACCTCCGCGTGGCGGATGTGCTGACGGGCACGTTCGCGCTCACCGAGAAGGGCCGGCGCTTCACCGGACGAGGGTGACCGGCCGTGTCACCCCAAGCGCCGCGCGGCGGGCCAGCTTTCGCTGAACCGCCGCGTCGTGCCCAAAAACTAGCGTGCGTCTATCCTCCGACAGAGACCGTCACCGGCGCGCTGAAGACCGTCATTCCGGAGGCATCGACGGCGCGGAGCCGGAACGTGTGCTCGCCGGCAGCGAGGCGGTCGGCGCGGAAGCGAGTCTGCTCGCCGACCTCGACGGTGCCGAGCGTCGCCCAGGCACCGGCTCGGGCGTGCTCGACCATGAACCGCTCCACCTCGGCGTCGGACCCGAGCGTCCACAACAGGTCGGCGGCTCCGCCGGACGGCTCGGCGGTGAATGAGGCAAGGGCGAGGGGCGCGGTCCGCTCCGGGCGGACGATGAACAGGCCGCGCTGCATGTCGCTGATCAGCACGGTGCCGCTCTCGAAGTAGGGGAAGGTGCTCCACGCCCCGCCGAACTGACCGCCGTCGTCGGCCGGGAACGTGTCGAAGTGGGCGATCTCGCGAAGCTCGCCCTCGGCCACGTTCGTCGCGTCGAGCACCCGGAGGCCGGTGCGGTAGTTGGCCTCGTAGACGGCGTCGCCGCGGACGTAGAGGTTGTGGTCGATGGAGGGAAACTCGCTGAGGTACGCCCCGACGAACTCCGGCGCGTCGAGGTCGGACACGTCGAAGATCAGCGAGCGGGTGTTGTTGCCGAAGCGCATCTCGTCCAGCTCGTCGTTGCCGATGAACGTCCGGTGGTCCTCGGTGAGCCAGCCCTGGTGGGTGTAGGCGGGGTTCGGGTAGACGGCCTGCGAGAGCATCACCGGGTTCTTGCGGTCGGTGACGTTGACGATCGTGACGGTGTCCTCGTTCGAGGCGAGGCAGATCTCCTGGCCGTCGTGCTCGAGGTCGGGGCCGTGGTAGACGACGCACTGGACGTCGTGCGTGTAGCCGTCGTCGCCGAAGCAGCCGGCGAAGGCCGGGTTCAGCGGCTCGTTGATGTCGACGAGGTGCAGCCCGCCGGAGCAGCCCTCGCTCTCCCGGTTGCCCACGATGATGGCGAGGCCGGTCAGCTCGTTGAGCGCGATGTTGTGGACCTGCCCGACGCGGTCGTAGTGAGCATCCGCGTCGAACGTCACCGGCCCCTGCGTCGGAGCCACATCGCGCAGCCGCGTCAGGTCGAAGACCTGCATCCCGTGCCCGTCGGCCTCGCTGACGACGAAGGCGTAGTTCCCGTAGACCTTCATGTCACGCCAGACGGTGGCGACGGTGTGGGTCGGGAGCTTGCCGAGGTAAGCCGGCGTCGCCGGGTCGGCGAGGCTGACGAAGGCGGTGCCGTCGGCCAGGCCCATCAGCGCGTACTCGGTGCCGGTCTCGGGGTCGGTCCAGCCCCAGACGTCGTTGCCGGCCTCGGCCGCCATCGTCTCCAGGCCGACGTGCGCCAGGAGGGTGACGTTGCCGCACGGGTAGTCGCCGATCAGGCCCGAGGCGTCGCAGGCGGTGGGTTGGGCCGTAGCGGGCAGCGCGGCGAGGCAGGACAGGGCGAGGAGGAAACGCATGGCGGTGAGGGTTGGAGCGTGAGTCGAAGGCGGTGGGCGAACGCACGTATGGGCGCGAGTCGCAACGCAACCCACGCCCATACGCGGCATCTCTTCAAACGTTGCCCGAGGCTGTCAGCGGGCGAGCACGATGCGCTGCGTCTCGGCGAAGGTCTCGCCCGTCACCCGCACCAGGTACAGACCGGCCGGCCGGCCGCTGCCGTCGAAGACGAACTGCCGCGCCTCGCCGGCCCCGACGATGCCCTCGAAGAGCGTGGCGACCCGGCGGCCGAGCGCGTCGTAGACCTCGACCGAGACCTGCTGCGGCGCGTCGAGCGTGAGCGCCAGGCGGGTCTGGTCCGTGAACGGGTTCGGGTAGGCGTCGAGCACACGCCCGGTCGGTGCGGCGATCTCGTCCTCGTTGGCGACGGCCCCGTCGAACAGCGGGTCGACGATGAACAGGCCGCCGCTGCCGTCGCTGACGATGACGACGCCGCTCTCGAAGTACGGGTAGTTGCTCCAGGTGCCGCTGAAGTTGGTGCCGTCGTTGAACGGGTAGGTATCGAAGAAAGCGGCCGTGGCGAGCACCTCCTCGCCGCCGCCCTCGATCTCGTCGGTGTCGAGGATGCGCAGGCCGGACGAGTAGTTCGAGGCGTAGACGTAGCGGCCCTTGACGTAGAGGTTGTGGTCGATGGAGTTAACCGGGTGGCGATAATCATCGACGAACTCGGGGTCGTCGAGGTCGCTCACGTCCGAAACGAGGGTGCGTGTGGCTCCGCCGAAAGTCCGCTCGTCGCCCTCGTCATTGCTGATGAAGTACCGGCTGTCCTCGGTAAGCCACCCCTGATGGACATAGTCAAAGTTGGGGTAGATGATCTGCGAAAGCTCCACCGGGTCTGCCTTGTCGGTCACGTCGACGATGGTGATCGTGTCCTCGTTCGAGGCGAAGCATATTTCGCGGCCGGTGTAGTCGGTGTCGGGGCCGTCGTAGGTGACGCACTGCACGTCGTGCGTGTAGCCGTCGTCGCTGAAGCAGCCGGCGAAGATGGGCAGCGTGGCGCGCCGCAGGTTCACCATGTGGAGGCCGCCCGAGCAGCCCGACTGCGTGCCGCCCCGGGAGCCGACCGCGTACGCGAAGCCCGTGTCCTCGTTGATAGCGATGTTGTGCACCGACCCGACGCCGTTGTAGTGGCCGCTCTCGGAGAAGATCGTCGGGCTGGTCACGTCGCGGAGCTGAGTCAGGTCGAAGATCTGGATGCCGTGATCGCTGGCCTCGCTAACGATGTAGACGGAGTTCCGGTAGACCTTGAGGTCGCGCCAGGCGCTGCTGCTCGTGTGGGTCGGGAGCTGGCCGAGGTAAACCGGGGCCGTCGGGGTCGAGACGTCGACGAAGGCTGTGCCTTCTTGCAAGCCGACGAGGGCGTACTCCTTGCCGGTGTCGGGGTCGGTCCAGCCCCAGATGTCGTTCGCGCCGTCCGAGTTCATCTCGCTGAGCGAGACGCGGCCGAGGAAGTCGACGTCGTCGCAGGCGTACGAAGTGGAGGAGCCGGCGGGCGTGACGGAGCCGCCGGTGCAGGCCGCCCGCTGCGCCTCAACGCGCGGCGCGAGGCCGACAAGGAGGAGGGCGACGAGGAGCGAAGCAAGGCGAGGCATAGACGGAGAGGGTTTAGAGGTTCCAAGGGGGCGGCGCTAGATACCACGAAGGGCTGTCGAAACCTTCACGGATGTGTCCCCTTCGGGAAGAGTTCACGGTCCGGCAACGGGACGGGATGTACGCGCGACGGCTCACACCCGGAGAGCATCGGCCTGGAAGGAGGTCCCCTCAAACCGGTTCGCCTCGCGGTTCTTCTTGACGCTGTCGGCGGGGAAGACGAGGCCGTTCATCGCCACCCAGACGCCCGGCGGCAAGGTCTGCACCGCCGCGAGCGCGAAGCCGATGTTGAACTCGGCGTCGGAGCCTTTGAACCGCGCCGGGCTGAGCGAGCCGACGAGCACGACCGTCTTGCCCGCCGCGTCGCCGAGGGCGCGGGCGGTGGCGGCCATCGTGTCGGTGCCGTGCGTGATGAGCACGCGCCGCGCGGCCGTCGCCCGGACGCGCTCGGCGATCAGCGCCCGGTCGGCGTCGGTCAGGTCGAGGCTGTCCTTCCGCATCAGCGTCTCCACCTCGACCTCGGCCGCGACGCCCACGTCGCGCAGGATGTCCACGAGCTGCGGGTCGCCGACCTCGTAGTCGCTGCGGGCGTCGAAGTAGACCTTGTCGATGGTGCCGCCGGTGGTGAGGACGTGGAGGGGCACGCGCGGGGAGGCGTCGGGTGGGAGGGACGGGGCGGCCAAGCTACACCCGAACGCCGCGCGTGACCCACGCGCCGAAGTGAGGAGCTTGACTTTGCGGTAGCGATTGGAGTACCTATCCTACGAAACACCTATCCTCCGCTGTGTCTTCGTTCCGCCGCTCACCGTCCCCGTTTCATGGCCGACCCCCGCTCCAACGGCTCCGACCTCCGCCGCTCGATCCTCGACCGGACGCGCCGCCTGCTCGTCGAGGTGGGCTACAACAACCTCTCGATGCGGAAGATCGCGCGCGCCGTCGGGTGCAGCGCCACGAGCATCTACCTCCACTTCGAGAACAAAGACGCCCTCATCCACGCCCTCATCGACGAGGGCATGGCGCGCCTCAACGGCGCGCTCCAGGAGGTCGCCGCCGCCCACCCGGACCCCGTCGCCCGGCTCGACGCGCTGAGCCGCGGCTACGTCGCCTTCGGGCTCGACAACCCGGAGTACTACGAGGTGATGTTCATGCTCCACCCCGAGCGGATGGAGCGCTACCCGGCCGAGAAGTACCGCCGGGCGCGGCAGAACCTCGCGCTCTCGGCCGAAGCCTTGGCCGACGGCGTCGCCGGCGGGCAGATCGCCGTCGCCGACCCGGAGCTGACCGCGAGCGTGCTCTGGGCCTCGCTCCACGGCGCGACCGCGCTGCTGCTGGCCCACCGCGTGGACGTCCGCTTCGAGCGCGACGCCTTCGCGGCCTCCGTCGTCCGCCACGCTCTGGCCGGCCTCGGCCTCGACGTGCACGCCGCCCCGGAGGTATAGGCACACCGTAGATGTAGACACCCCGGAGGTGTAACCCCCACCGGAGGGGTGAGCTACCGTAGTTTAATCCGTCCTTTCCCGCTCAGCCTCGACCCCGATGCCGCTCCAGATCCACAAAGCGCTCCCCCACTCCAAAGGCCGCGTCGAGCTCGGGCGCACGATCCCCTCGATGCTCGACGAGGCCGTCCGCGAGCACCCCAACCCCCGCGCCTTCAACCAGCCGAAGCTCGGCGGCGGGTGGACGACGATGTCGAACGCCGACTTCCAGACGGCCGCGAACGAGATTGCCGCCGGCTTCCTCGAGAGCGGCTTCGCGCGCGGTGAGCATGTCGCCTTCTTTGCCAACAGCGACCTCTACTTCCAGCTCTTCGACTTCGGCTCGCTCATCGCGGGGCTCGTCAACGTCCCGCTCTACACCACCTACGCCCCCGAGAATCTGGTCTTCGTCACCACCCACGGCGAGGCCAAGGCGATGATGGTCTCGAACCGCGAGATGCTCGACCACTTCGCCGGGTGGGCGGGCCAGGTGCCGGACGTGCGCCTGGTGGTCCTGGCCGAGGGCGAGGGCACGGGCGTCGTGCTCCCCGACGGGATGGAGCTGCTCACGCTGGAGGAGCTTCGCGCGCGGGGCCGCACCCGCCTCACCGCCGAGCCGAACCTGCCGGACGAGCTGCGCGACCGGCTCGACGCCGGCGACCTCGCGACGCTGATCTACACCAGCGGCACCACCGGCCAGCCGAAGGGCGTGATGCTCTCGCACGAGAACATCACCTCGAACGCGATCTCGGCCATCTCCGGCATCGCCGTGCTCGGGCACGGCGAGGAGATCGTGCTCAACTTCCTCCCGATGACCCACATCTACGCCCGCACGCTCACGATTGCGAATGCGGGCTGGAGCCACACGCTGTACTACACCGACCCCGACCGCCTCGTCGACCACCTCGCCGAGGTCCAGCCGACGTTCTTCGCCACGGTCCCGCGCGTGCTCGAAAAGGTGTTCGACAAGGTCTCGCTCGGCGTGGCGCAGGCCGAGGGGGCCAAGAAGAAGATCGGCTCGTGGGCGCTCGGCCGCGCCGTCGACTTCGACGTGACCCGGGAGCCGGCCGGCCTCGACGCGGTCAAGCACGGCCTGGCCGACAAGCTGGTCTACTCGAAGCTCCGCGAGAAGCTCGGGCTGACGCGCATCAAAGCCGTGACCTCCGGCGGGGCCGCCCTCCGCGCCGACCTCGCGCGGGCCTTCAACGGGTTCGGCATCCAGGTCCTCGAGGGCTACGGCCTCACCGAGACCAGCCCGGTCATCACCAACAACCTCCCCGGCATGATCCGCGCCGGCAGCGTCGGCCCGCCGATCGCCGGCGTCGAGGTCGCCATCGCCGAGGACGGCGAGATCATCACGCGCGGCCCGCACGTCATGAAGGGCTACTACAAGGCCGAGGACAAGACCAGCGAGGTCCTCGACGACGGTTGGTTCCACACCGGCGACATCGGCGAGTTCACGGCGGAGGGCTACCTCAAAATCACCGACCGCAAGAAGGCGCTCTTCAAGCTCTCCACCGGCAAGTACGTCATCCCGTCGCCCATCGAGAACCGGCTCACGGCCGAGCCGCTGATCGAGCAGGCGGTCGTGGTCGGCTCGGGCTACAAGTTCTGCACGGGCCTGCTCTTCCCGAACGAGGAGGGGCTGGGCGTCTGGGTGAAGGAGCACGGCGTCACGGGCTCCGGCCTTGAGGACTGGATCAAGGAGCCCGCCGTCGTCGCCGCCTACGAGGCGCTCGTCGACGAGGCGAATGCGGGGATGGACCACTGGAGCCAGGTCAAGCGCTTCAAGCTGGTCCCGGACCTGATGACGGTCGAGAACGAGCTGCTCACGCCCACGATGAAGGTCAAGCGCTCGGCCGTAGGCAAGGCGTTCGACGCCGAGATCGAGCAGATGTACAAGGCGGAGGGGGACGGCGGGCACCGCAGCGTCGCAGTGGTATAGAGGCGCTATAGGACGGTGGGGCAGGACGGTCTAGGAACCGAGCCGCGCTCCCGCCGTCTCCGTGTATCTCGTTAACGCTGTTAAGCGCGCGGCCTCGTCCCTATCGCTCCCCCATCCCGCCGCGTCCTCCTCCAACCCCGATTCCCGAATGGAGACTGACCCCGCTCTCGACTTCGCCCAGCTCGGGCCGCTCATGAAGCTCGCCCAGAGCCTCGACCTCACCGCCGTGGCGGAGCTGGCCGAGCGCGTGGACCTCGGCGAGCTGATCGGCCTGGTCTCTCAGATGGACGAAGGCACGCTGGCGGCGATGAAGAAGATGATGGACCCAGGCAGTCCAGCCGAGCCGCCGCCCGTCGACAGTGACCTCTACGACATCCGCAGCCTGCTGACCGAGAACGAGCGCCGCGTGATGCAGCAAGTCCACGCCTTCATGCTCACCGACATCGAGCCAGTCATCAACGCCTTCTGGCAGCGCGACGAGACGCCCCTCGATCTCCTCCGGAACGGCATGCGGAAGCTCGAGATCGCGACTCTGATCTACGGCGACGGCATCGACACGCGGGTCCCGCACGCGGCCGTCCTCGAAGGGCTCGCGGCGATGGAGATGGCGCGCGTCGATCCCTCGACAGCGACCTTCTTCGGGGTGCAGGCCGGCCTGGTGATGCAATCGCTCATGCTCTGCGGCAGCGACGAGCAGAGGGCCGAGTGGTTTCCGCGCCTCCGGACGCTCGACGCCATCGGGGCGTTCGCGCTCGTCGAGCCGCACGTCGGCAGCGGCACCGCCGGCGGCCTGTCGACGACCTGCCGCCGCGACGGCGACGGGTGGCTCCTGAACGGCCAGAAGAAGTGGGCCGGCAACGCGACCTTCGCCGACGTGGTGGTCGTGTGGGCACGCGACGAAGCCGACGGCAGCGTCCGGGGCTTCCTGGTCCGGGCGAAGGAGAACCCCGGCTACGCCGCCGAAAAGATCACGGGCAAGACCGCCCTGCGCGCCGTCGAGAACGGGCACATCACGCTCACCGACTGCCGCGTGCCCGAGGCCGACCGGCTGCCGGGCTGCACGTCGTTCCGGGACGTGAGCGACGTGCTCCGCGTGACGCGGGCGGGCGTCGGGTGGATCGCCGTCGGGTGCGCGATGGGAGCCTACGAGCGCTCGGTCGCGTATGCCACCCAGCGCCGCCAGTTCGGCCGCCCCATCGCGTCGTTCCAGCTCATCCAAGACAAGCTCGTCCGGATGCTCGGCAACGTCACCGCGATGCAGACGATGTGCCTCCGCCTCTCGCGCCTCCAGGACGAAGGCCGCATGACCGACGCGCAGGCGAGCCTCGCCAAGGTCTTCACCGCCGCCCGCTGCCGCGAGACCGTCGCCCTCGCACGCGACCTCCACGGCGGCAACGGCATCCTGCTCGACCACCACGTCGCCCGCTTCTTCGCCGACGCCGAGGCGATCTACTCCTACGAAGGCACCCACGAGATCAACACCCTCCTCGTCGGCCGCGCCATCACGGGGATTGGCGCGTTCGTTTGACCCCACTTCATACAGTACGGGCGACCGGCCGGTCGCCCCTACGTTGACTGACCTGCTCTGAGCAAACCGATTATGGAAACCCTGACCCAGACCTCGACCAACGGCCAGCACGCGCCGCTCGCTGCCCCCCGGCCCTTCCGCACCGCCGCCGTGCTCGGGGCGGGCGTGATGGGGTCGCAGATCGCGGCCCACCTCGCGAACGCCGGGCTGGAGGTGCTGCTGCTCGACGTCACGCCCGCGTCCATCGGCCAAGAAGGCGCGCCGAACAGCATCGTCGAGAGCGCCTTCAAGGCGGCGACCAAGATGAACCCCGCGCCGTTCTTCACCGACGCTGCCCAGAAGCGCGTCACGCTCGGCAACTTCGAGGACGACTTCGACCGGATCGCGGATGTCGACTGGATCATCGAGGTCGTGGTAGAGCGGATGGACATCAAGCAGCAGGTGATGGCCCGCATCGAGGAGCACGCCTCGGAGAGTGCCGTGGTCTCGACCAACACCTCGGGCCTGCCCATCGCCGAGATCGCCGACGGGCGGGCGGACGACTTCAAACGCCGCTTCCTCGGGACCCACTTCTTCAACCCGCCGCGCTACCTCAAGCTGTTCGAGATGATCCCGACGGCTGACACCGACCCCGCCGTCGTCGAGCGCGTCGCGCACTTCGCTCGGGTGCACCTCGGCAAGGGCGTCGTCGTGGCGAAGGACACGCCCAACTTCATCGGCAACCGGATCGGCGTCTACGCGATGATGCGGGCGCTCCGCCAAGCCACCGAGGGCGACTACAGCATCGAGGAGAT